>JAFQTS010000003.1 GCA_017408915.1 Oscillospiraceae bacterium
GATGCTGCTGTCGCCACCGACACCCTCGTGGTGCTGTCTTCCGGCGCATTCCAGGGCACCTGGGATCCCACCGGTAACACCATCCTCTCCAACAAGCATCTGGAGTGGGTCGTCTTCGATCACCTGATCCGTAAGGATGCCGACGGCAACCATGTTCCCGGCATGGCTGAGTCCTGGGAGTACATGGAAGATGGCTACACCCTGCAGATCAAGCTGCGTGAGGGCATCAAGTTCCACGACGGTTCTGACTTCGACGCTGAAGACGTCGCTGCTACCATCGCTTGGACCACTCGTCCCGAGTCCTCCCGTTACGGCGACTGGGGCTGCAAGTGGGAGTCTGAGATTGTGGATCCTCTGACCATCAAGATTTGGCCCACCAATCAGATGCCCTGCGCTGAGCTGTATGACCTGCTGTACGTGGACGCTATGCTGTCCGCTGACGACGTCGCTGCCGGCACTCTGAACGATACCATGAACGGTACCGGCGCTTACAAGTTCGTCAAGTTCGAGAATGAGACCGCTTACCTCGAGGCCTTTGCTGATTATTGGGATCCCGCCAATGCAGCCAAGATGCCCAAGTGCGAGTATAAGTATGTTGCTGAGTCCTCCACCCGTATGGCAGCTCTGCAGACCGGCGAGGCTCACCTGATCGAGCGTGTTGATATCGAGCAGGTTCCCGTCCTGGAGGCTGATGCCAACGTCAAGGTCATCAAGGCTTACGTGGACGAGCAGAAGTACATGATCTTCAAGTGCACTCAGGACGTGATGCAGAACGAGCTGGTCCGTAAGGCTGTCTCCTATGCTATCGACCGTGAGACCATCGTCAACGACATTCTCCAGGGTTACGGCGTCCTGGCTGACTCCTACACCTCTCATGTGAACCCCATGTATGTCCCCGCTGAGGGTCTGCCCACCTACGATCCCGAGAAGGCTGCTGCTCTGCTGGAAGAGGCTGGCTATCCCGGCGGCGAGGGCCTGCCCAAGATCAAGTACATCACCTCCGTGGGTCTGTATCCCAAGACCAAGGAGTATGCTGAGTACATCGTTTCCACTCTGACTGAGGTCGGCTTCGATATCGAGCTGGTGGTCGAGGAGACCGCTATCTGGGAGCAGCACCTCTATGAAGAGGATTCCTGCCTGATGTGCGACACCGGTTGGATGAACGTCGGCGGTGCTACCAACTTCATCCTGGGCACTCACTACAGAGGACCCGGCCGCTGCAACTTCTCCAGCTATCCTGAGGTCGACGCAGCTCTGGATGCAGAGTCCACCTGCACCGATCCCGCAGAGCGTAAGGCTATCATCAAGGATCAGCTCTATCCTCTGCTGGTCGAGACCAATACCAACATGCCTCTGTTTGACTCCGTGCTGGTGTACGCTTGCGCCGCCAACATGCAGGGTCTGGAGATCATGCCCACCTCCAACATCAACTTCGCCGCTCTGTCTCTGGGCTAATTCCGTAAAAGCGATTTAACTTAAGTAAGTTAATGTAAGTTAGCTTGGTGGCCCGGCATAGGATTCACCCTATGCCGGGCCTTTTAAAAACGCGAAAGGAGATCGTACCCGCATCCAGTGCCGGTACCGGTAATTTCTATGCTCACTACAATCATAAAACGACTTTTACAGGGCGTACTGGTGGTCATCGCCGTTCTGGTCGTTACATTTGTGCTTTTGCGCTTGATCCCCGGCGATCCTGCGCGATCTGTGGCCGGCAACGCCTCCGAAGAAGTCGTCGAACAGCTGCGCGAGGACATGGGTTTGAATGACCCCATCTATGTGCAGTTCGTCGATTACATTAAAAACATCTTCCACGGCGACCTGGGTTACTCCTATTTCTGTAAGGACGATGTCGACAATGTCATTGCCGGCTCTTATAAGGCCACCCTTGTTATGATCGGCCTTGCCCTGCCCTCGGCAATCATTTTGGGATTGCTGTTCGGTTTGCTTGCGTCGATATTCAAAGACACAATTATCGACAGAATCGTCAGCGCATGTGCGGTTCTTGTCCAATCCATGCCCAACTATTGGGTAGCGGTGATGCTCATTCAGATCGTCGCCGTGAAGCTGAGATGGCTTCCCGCCTCCGGCTTTAAGGGCATCGAGTATGCGATTCTGCCTGCCATCGTTCTGGGCCTGCCTTTGGCCGGCGTTTTCGCAAGAAACGTCCGCGTCAACATGCTGGGCAGTATGCAGCAGAACTTCTCCAAGGCAGCCAAGGCTCGCGGTGTCCCCTATTTCACTACACTGATCGGTTATTCCTTCCGTAATATCCTGGTTCCCTTCCTGACCCTGGTTGGCTCTCAGCTGGGTTTCATGGTGGGTAACTGCCTGGTTATTGAAAACATCTTCGGTTATCCCGGTTTAGGATTGCAGATCCTGAATGCAATTCTGCGCCGTGACTATTATCTGGTACAGGGCCTGGTGGTGCTGTTGGCCGCTATCTTCATTATCATCAACACCCTCATCGATATTTCTTATCTGTACCTCGATCCCAGAATCCGCAAGGCACAAGGAGGTCTGTAATATGGCAGCGAACGTTTCTAAAGAGGCCTCGGCCGCCAAGAAAGGCAGCAATTGGTTCAAGAACTTCCTTAAGTTCTGCAAGAAGAATCCTGCCTTCACCATTGGTTTTGTGATCATGCTGGTCATCGTGATCATTGCCGTCTTTGCCGAGCAGATTGCACCCCATGACCCCACCTTGAACAACCCCAAGATGGCCCTGCTCAAACCCTTTGTTGATCCTGAATATCCTCTGGGCACAGACTACATTGGCAGATGCCTGCTGTCTCGTATGATTTTCGGTATCCGCACCTCGGCTCTCCTGTGCGTGACCGCCGTTGTCTGCGCCGTGGCTCTGGGTGTGAGCGTCGGTATCATCTCCGGTATGAACTATCCCGGCAAGACCGACAACGTGCTGATGCGCGTGGTTGACGTGCAGATGGGCTTCCCCTTCATCGTGCTGGTCATCATCCTCATCTCCCTGTTCGGTACCACCCACTCGGCACTGATTCTGGTGCTTGCGCTGTCCTTCTGGGCACCGTACGCCCGTAATATCCGCGGTTCCGTCATGGTGGAAAAAGAAATGGACTACATTTCTGCCGCCAAGCTGATGGGTGCCAGCAAGCTCCGTATTGCCATTAACTATCTGGGCCGCAACGTGCTGCCCGGCGTGCTGCCCGTTGTCCCCATGGACCTCTCTGCCGCCATCGTTATCGAGTCCCTGCTGGCATACATGGGCCTCGGCGTCCAGCCTCCCGGAATCTCCCTCGGTAACATCATGGGTGACGGTAAGAACTATATTGCTACGCACTGGTGGATCACGGCTATGCCCGGTATCCTGATCGTCATCATGGCTATCGCCCTGACGCTGATCGGTGATGCACTGCATAAGCACTTCGATCCCAAGCTGAAGGATTGACGTAGCGGAGGTATTATCATGGAACAGAACAAAAATAATGATATGTTGTTGGAAGTCAAGGACCTTCGTACTTACTTCCATATGCCCAACGGCGTAGTGATCAAGGCTGTTGAGGGCGTGAACTTTACGCTGAAGAAGGGTAAGGTTCTGGGCATCATCGGTGAGTCCGGCTCCGGTAAGAGCGTTACCTCCCGTGCCATTATGCAGATCGTGGACAAACCCGGCCGCGTCGAGAGCGGTGAAGTCATCTTCAAGGGTGAAGACCTGCTGAAGAAGAATGACCGCGAGATGTCCCGTATCCGCGGCCAACAGATCTCCCTGATCTTCCAGGACCCCAATACATCCTTTAACCCCTATATGACCATTGGCGCCCAGCTGCGTCAGGCATACCGTGTCCATAAGAAAAAGGCCACCAAGCAGGAGTGCGAGGACGCTGTGCGCGATGCACTGAAACTGGTGGGTATCAACAACTGGGAAGAGGTCTGCAAGTGCTATCCCTGCCAGTTCTCCGCCGGTTTCCGTCAGAGAATCTTCATCGGTATGGCAATGATCTTTAAACCCGACCTGCTGATCGCCGATGAGCCTACCACCAGCCTCGGCATCACCATTCAGGCTGAGATCATTCAGGCGCTGAACGATATCAAGGAGAAGGTGGGTAACTCCGTTATCATCATTACCCACGACTTCGGTGTTGTTTCTCAGTTTGCTGATGACATCTTCGTTATGTATGCTGGCCGCTGCGTGGAGTATGCTCCTAAACGCGATCTGCTGGTTGCACCCCGCCATCCCTATACTGTGGGTCTGCTGCGTTCCGTGCCTCTGCTGGAAGCACGCAAGACCAAGCGCCTCAAGTCCATCCCCGGCTTCCCGCCCGACATGGCCAATCCTCCCAAGGGTTGCCCCTTCGCCATTCGTTGCGATCACGCACAGCCCAAGTGCTTCGAGGAGCAGCCTGAGCTGGTGCGCATCAGTGACGAGCGTCTGGTGGCCTGCCACTATCCGCTGATGGATTATGAGACGTCTCAGGATACACAATTGGATTGAGGTGAATGAGCATGGCTGAACCTATTTTGAAAGTTGATGGCTTGAAGAAGCATTACCCCATTTGCAAGGGTATGTTCAACAAGCAGGTTGCCACCCGCTACGTTGTGGATGGCGTCGATATTGAAGTTTTCCCCGGCGAGACGGTTGCGCTGGTCGGCGAGTCCGGTTGCGGCAAAACCGTGCTGCTGCGCGTGCTGCTGGGTATTGAAGATCCCACCGAGGGCGAGGTTTACTACTACGGCAAGAACCTGAAGGAAATGAGCAAGCAGGAGCGCCGTGAGATCCGCCGTAAGGTGCAGATGATCTTCCAGGATGCCGCTTCCGCCCTGCATCCCCGTTTCAGCATCCTTGAGTCCCTGTCCGAGCCTTTGATCCTGGGCGGCATGACTGACAAGGCTGAGATTGAGAAGCGTGTTTGCGAAACGCTGGAGAAGGTGGGTATGGAGCCCAGCTACCGCTTCCGTAACCCCGACTCTCTCTCCGGCGGTCAGCGTCAGCGTATTCTGATCGCCCGTGCGCTGGTAGAGCGCCCCGAGCTGATCTTGGCCGACGAGCCTATTTCCGCACTGGACGTGTCCTTGCAGGCACAGGTGCTGAATCTGCTGATGGATCTGCAGGAGGAGTATAAGCTCTCTATGCTGTTCGTGGCCCATGACCTGGCCGTGGTGCGTCAGATCGCCACCTACATTCTCATCATGTATGCCGGTCACATTCTGGAGTCCGCTCCCGCTTCTGAGATCTATTCCAATGCAATGCATCCCTATACGCAGGTGCTGCTGGAGTCCGCTCCCAGCATTTCCAAGGGTGTGCGCAACGAGGACTTTAACCTGAACCTGAAGGTGGGCGACGCCCCCGATCCGGCCAATCCTCCCTCCGGCTGTGTGTTCCACACCCGCTGTGTCTACGCCGACGAGCGTTGCTGCTGCGAGGTGCCTCAGCCTGTGGAGGTCTCTCCCCATCACATCGTTCGCTGCCACAAGGCAAAAACCGCTGCTGAGTTTGCCAAGGAGCTGAAGAAGCAGGACGCAGAGGCGTAAGCGAGGGAGAGGAAGAGTAATGGATAACCGTTTTGTGGTCGCTTACGACCTTGGTACCAGCGGCGTAAAAGTTGCGCTGGTGAACATGTCCGGCGAGGTTCTCGCCGTCGCTACCGCATCCTACCCTCTGTACGTGGAGCACGAGAGCTGGGCAGAGCAGGATCCTGATCTGTATTGGGATCGTGTCTGTCAGGTGACGAAGGAGGTCATGGCCAAGAGTGGCTTTGACCCCGCCAATGCAGCAGGTATGGCTTTTTCCACCATGTGGAAGGGCATTATCCCGGTGGACAAGGACGGAAATGTGCTGCACAATTCTATCATTTGGCTGGATTGCCGCAGTGTTGAGCAGGCGGCCCGACTCAACGCCCGCTTTGGCGAGGGTCGGTTTGTCCCCAGTGACTATTGGCCCAAGCTTTTGTGGCTGAAGGACAATAAGCCTGAGATTTTGGATAAGGCAGAGATGGTGTTGGAGGTCAACTCCTTCCTGAAGTGGAAGGCCACCGGCGCTGCCGCTGTGGATATTTCCAACAACTTTATCCACTCCTTTGATGGCGATTTAGATTCCTTCTACAGCGATGTGATGGAGTTCTGCGGTATTGACAAGAGCAAGTTCCCCGGTTGGGTGGAGGCATCCGACTTTGTCGGCAATGTTACTGAAAAGGCTGCCGTCGAGTTGGGTTTGGCACCCGGCATCCCTGTTTTTGGCGGCTGCAGTGATATTTCTGCCATCGCCATCGGCTCGGGTTGCTCCGATTTGGGCCGCGTCCATCTGTATTTCGGATCCTCCGGCTGGATCGGACACTGCCTGCCTCACGCATCCAACGAGCTGTACAACTCCCCCTTTGACACAAAACGTGACATTTCCATCGACAGTATGCAGGCCATTGGTCTGGCTTTCAACTGGGTGGTGGACCGTCTTTATGGCCACGAGCATAAGGAAATGGGCGACGGTGTGTACGACCTCATCAATACCGAGATTGCGCAGATCGGCCCCGGCAGCGACGGGGTGATCGCTACACCTTGGTTCTACGGTGAGCGTCCTCCCATGCTCAGCGAAAACTCCCGAGGCTCCTTTATGAATCTGGCGGCACCTCATGACCGCCGTCATATGGCCCGTGCCATCCTCGAGGGTGTGTGCTATACCTTGAAAATGCGGAGCCTCTACCGTCAGAAGACGAAGGGCACCGTTTGGCCCCCTGCGGTGCTCAACGCCGTAGGCGGCGGTTCCTTGAGCGACCCGTGGATGCAGATGCTGGCAGACATTATGAATGTTCCTGTCTGCGTTCCATATTCTCCTCGCCATGCCGGCGCAGTCGGCACAGCTTACTGCGTATTTGTCGGCCTTGGTGTGTGCAAAGATTTGAATGAGGTTGCACAAACTATGCGCTTTGAGCGCCGCTTTGAGCCTAATCCTGAGGCTGTAAAGGCTTACGAGGCTGGTTTTGCAGCATTCCTGCATACTTGTGGACTGGATCAGTCCATGGAAGGAGATGTTTGAGATGAATGAGCGTAAGCGTGTGTTGGTCTGCGAATTTCATCAGGAGAGCGACACGTTTAACCCCCTGATATCCACGATTGAAAACTGTTTTGAGAAGGTGCGCTGCGCCTACGGAAAAGATGCCTACGATAAGGCCAAGCTGGTACCCTGTGCGCTGCATGGTATGATCGATGCAGTGGAGGAGTTCGGCGGTGAGCTGATCCTCTCCCAGTCCCTCTTCGGCGGCAGCGGCGGTCGTGTGGCTGACGATGTGCTGAACTTCCTGAAGGAGAAGGTCAGTGCCGACATCGCCAAATACAGCCCTCTTGATGCGGTTTTCGTCTCTCTCCACGGTGCTTGCTGCACCGAGAGCGAGGATGACGCCTCCGGTGCGCTTCTGTCTTACATCCGCGAGTTGGTGGGTCCCGATGTGGTCATGGCCGCCTCCTGCGACCTCCACGCGAATACCACGCCTTTGATGTTGGCTTCCGCCGACATCATCTGCGGCTATCAGACGTATCCCCATGTGGATTTCTACGAGACCGGCTATCGTGCTGCCTCTCTTGGTATGCGTAAGCTGGCAGGGGAGAAGGTGTGCCTTGCCGCCACCACCATTCCCATGATGACGCCTCCCGCCGGCTACACCACCCAGAGCGAGCCTTTCAAGGGCGTGGTGGATTATGCCAAGTCCTTGGTTGCCGACGGAACGCTGCAGGATTACACCATCTTCAATGTTCAGCCCTGGCTGGATATTGAGACCATCGGCTGCACCATTATTGCTGTTGCTGAGGACGAGTCCGTTGCCTGCCGCTATGCCGACGAGCTGGCGCAGCGCTTCTTCGCGATCCGCGACGGTCTGTGGCCCGAACTGATGAGCGTGGACGAGATCATTGATCTGGCTGAGGATCCCAACACCCCCAAGCCTGTGATCTTGGTGGACAGTGCCGACTCTCCCAACGGCGGTGCCGTGGGTGACAGTGCTGAGGTTGCCCTCCGTCTGCAGGCACGCAACGCTACCATCCGCAGCGGTATGTTCGTCAAGGATCCCGAGGCAGCCAAGAAGGCTTTCGAGGTGGGCGTTGGCAACAAGGCCTATTTCGAGGTGGGTAACAAGTTCACCCCCGATATGCCCGCACCCTTGAAGGGCGAGGCTGTGGTGCGTTCCCTCCACGACGGCGCCTTCCTGCAGGAAGGTCCTGCCGGCAAGTTCCAGCCCTGCAACGTGGGTCTGGCTGCCGTGCTGAGTTTTGGCTTTGCCGATATTATGGTCTGCGAGCAGCCCGGTGCTTCCGGCGATCCTCAGATCCTGCGCCACTTCGGTATTGAGCCCAAGGTGTACGACCTCATCGTGGTGAAGGCCAACACGTCTTTCCGCGTGCCCTACAGTGCCTTTGCCACTGTTATGTGCAACGCTGACACCCCCGGTGCCGGTACGTCCAATCTCAAGCGTCTTACCTGGCGCAAGCTGCCTAAGAACTATTATCCCTTCGACTTGGCGGAGGACTATGTCCCCGCTCCGGCCACCATCCGTCGTGGATGAAGCGCTGACGCTGGCTCGCGCCCGTAAAGGCGAGCAGGCGAAGGTCACGGTGATCCCCAACGGGATCTCCGTCATGGTAAAGGGAAAGGGAAAGGGATAATTCTCTCTGTACCAACCAAAAGGAATCACAAAAAAACACACCATCGTCTTTGATGGTGTGTTTTTTTATTTTGCAGTCATGTCAGTTCGATCAGCACAGGGCAGTGATCGCTGCCGAAGATCTCACCGTGGATCTCCGCCGCAGCGATGCGGGGGAGCAAACGCTCGGACACAAGGAAATAGTCAATGCGCCAGCCTGCGTTCCGCTCCCGTGCCTTGAAGCGGTAGGACCACCAAGAATACTCCACTGCATCGGGATGGAGACGGCGGAAAGTGTCGGCAAAGCCGCTGTCCAGCAGCGTTTTCAGCGCCGTCCGCTCCTCGATGGTGAAGCCTGCGTTCCGCTCGTTGGCCTTGGGGTTCTTAATGTCCATCTCCGTGGCCGCCACGTTGAGGTCGCCGCAGTAAATGACGGGCTTGAGGTTATCCAACTCCATCAAATACTCCCGCAGCGCCGCCTCCCACTCCAAACGGTAGTCAAGACGCTTCAAACCATCCTGGGAGTTGGGGGTATAGCAGCACACGAGGTAGAACTCCTCGTACTCCGCCGTAATAATGCGCCCTTCATGGCGGTGGACATCCTCGCCAAAGTCGTAAGTCACATTGATGGGCTCAGTGCGGGTAAAGATGGCCGTGCCCGAATAGCCCGCCTTGTCGGCGCTGTTCCAAAAGCGGTGGAAGCCCTCCAGCTCAAAATCCGCCTGTTCGGGGCGCATTTTCGTCTCCTGCAAGCAGATGATGTCGGGGGCAAGTCCTGCCATAGACTCCAAAAACCCCTTGCCCAATGCGGCGCGGAGACCGTTTACATTCCAAGATACCAGTCGCATAGCCGTTTACCGATAGGAGCGCTCATAGATCCCCACGCAATCCTCGTCAGTGAGGGGGCTGGGGTCTAAGTCGAACTGAGAACCCATAGTGGCGCGGGCATCGTGTGCCATGCGGGGGAACTCGTCGGGGGTGATGCCGTAGTCGCTCATCTTCAGCTGATCCACATCGCAGGCCTTCTGCAGTTTCACCAACTCCTCCACGAAGTCCATGGGATCGCTGGCGTCGGTCTTGCCCAGCGCCTTGGCCATGGCGATAAGCCGCTCGTCACAGGCGTGACGCTCGGCGAAGATCTTGTACCACTCGCGGGAGATCATAATAAGACCTGCACCGTGAGCCAGCTGGGGATGAAAGGCGCTGAGGGAATGTTCCAGCGGATGCTTGGAGCAGGTGGCACTCAGCATCATGGCATAGCCCGAGAGCATATTGGCAAAGGCCATGCCCTCGCGCGCCTCCATATCGGTGCCGTCGCGGTAAGCGCGGGCGAGATACTTGCCCACATTCTCAATGGCGGTCAAACACACCATGTCGGACATGGGATTGTGGGTATTGGAGAGGTAGACCTCCGTTGCGTGGAACAAGGCGTCGAAGCCCTGATAGGCGGTAAACTGGGGCGGTACCGACACCATCAGCTCGGGATCGACGATGGCCAGCACAGGCGTGATGCTCTCGTGGACAAGACCTGTCTTTTCCTGGGTGTCGGGATTGGAGATGACGCCGCCGAAATCCACCTCGCTGCCTGTGCCTGCCGTGGTGGTGATGGCCACCACGGGGAGAGAGTCGTTGGGCGCTACAGCACGCTTGGAAGTAGGTGCTGCCACATAATCCCACACATCCCCCTCGTTGACTGCCATCAGTGCCATGGCCTTGGCCGCGTCCATGACGCTGCCGCCGCCCAGTGCCACCACGAAGTCGCAGCCGTTGTCCTTACAAAAGGCTGCGCCCTCCATGACCACGTTGCGGGTGGGATTGGCGCCCACCTTGTCAAAGACCACCGTTTCGACGCCTGCCAGCTTCAGCTGTTCCAGCGTCCGATCCAGCGCGCCGCTTTTCTTGGAGGAATTGCCGTTGGAGATGACCACCATGGCCTTATTGCCGGGCATCTTGCGTTTGCCCAGCTCGTTCAATGCACCTGCGCCGATAAACACGCGGGTGGGGAGATAGATCATATACCTCATGGGCTCACTCCTATCCTGCCCTTTAGGCCAGCGTCATGAACATCTCCACGATCTCGGGATCGTAGTGCTTGAAGAACACCGTCTGCTGCTGATCCAGTGCGCGGATGGCGTTCATCTCCTCCTCGGTCAGAGCAAAGTCGAAGATGTTGATATTCTCTGCCATGCGCTCCTTGCGGGAGGACTTGGGGATCACCACCACGTCGCTCTGGACGAGGAAACGGAGGATGGTCTGTGCGGCGGTCTTGCCGTACTTCTCACCGATACCGCAGATGACGGGATTCTGCAGCAGGCCATTCTTGCCCTCACCCAAGGGAGCCCATGCCTCGTGGACGCAGCCGTACTTGGTCATGTACTCGTGGTCGATCTTGCGCTGATGGATAATGTGGGTCTCGATCTGGTTGACCATGGGCTTGATCTCGGAGAAGTGATGGAGGTCAATGAGACGATCGGGGAAGAAGTTGCTGACGCCAATGGCACGGAGCTTGCCAGCCTTGTAGGCCTTCTCCATGGCACGCCAAGTGCCGTAGTAGTCGCCGAAAGCCTGATGGATCAGCATGAGATCGAGATAATCGGTCTTCATTTTCCGCAGCGTCTCGTCGATGGACTTCATGGCCTTCTCTTCGCCTGCTTCGCTGATCCAGATCTTGGAGGTCAGGAACAGCTCCTCGCGAGCCACGCCGGACTTGACCCATGCCTCGCCAACGCCTTCTTCGTTTTCGTACTGCTGTGCCGTATCGATGGAGCGATAGCCCACCTCGATCGCGTCGCTGACACAGCGAGCGCACTCCTCGGGAGAGATCAGATACACGCCGTAACCTACCTTAGGCATCTGCACGCCGTTGTTCAAAGTGATGTACTCCATAGTTGTTCCTCCTTGATGATGTATTTGTTTGTGGTTTCGTAATTTCTTCTAATTTCACTATACTATATATAGTATTATGATTCCGTTATCCTGCTCTTTCGCCCATCGGGGAGAGGGGTCAGACGTCCTCTTCTTCGTCGGGCTCGTCCACTGCGGGTGCGAGGATCAGCTCCAGATTGCGCCACTTGCTCAAACCCTCGCGGAACTCACGGCTGAGATTCTCGTCGGATACCACCACATCAATGTCGTTAAAGGTGCACACGGAGGCAAAAGCGTTAGTGCCGAATTTGGCGCTGTCCGCCACCAGCACCGTCTGATCGGCTCGCTTGATGATAGCTTGCCGCACGATGGCCTCTTCGCTGTTGTAATCGGAAATACCGTGTTCCAGCGTCACACCGCCTGCGCCGATAAAGGCGCGATCCACAAAGAATTGCTGCAGTGCGTCCGTCGTCACCTTGCCGTACATAGAAAGCTCATCGGAGTTGAGCCGACCGCCGAGACAGTACACCGTTACCTGCGTCCCTGCCAGCTCGTTCATGATGGGCAGGGAATTGGTCAGCACCGTAATGCCGCTGATGTTGCTCAGATGACGGGCGATTTCCAAGGTAGTAGAGCCGATATCGAGGATGATGGTTTCACCGGAGTTGACGAGGGAGGCAGCTGCCCGTCCGATAGACGACTTCTGCGAGCGGCGCACATGGGCGTGGGGCGCTTGGTGCAGCCCTGCGGTATTGCCGCCCAAAAGGATGGCGCCGCCGTAAATACGCTTAAGCTGCTCTGTGTCCTGTAAATACTCCAAATCGCGGCGTGCCGTCTCGTTGGAAACGGAGAAGCGCCGGGAAATATCGGAGATTTTAATGATCTTATCCTTGCGCAGGATCTCCATAATAATAGCATGTCGTTCTTTTGCCAGCATAGCAATTACCTCCGAAAGCAGATCAATACTCGTGCGTTCCTGTCGATTGTGGCATCTCCACAACGGCGTTGGTGAAATTGCGGAAAAATAAGAAAAATTGCCGATATGAAGCATAAAACAAGCTTAGAATCGAGTAGAGTATAGCACAGTATCACAAAGAATGCAATAGAAGTTGCGGAAAACCACACAGAAAACCAAAGAAAAATGAAATGTGTAGGTAAATCCCACATTTTTTCACCGAATCATTATAACGAAAAAACGGTACAACAACATGATTAGAACGAAAATACAATTTTTTTAACAACTATTAGCAAAAATGACGAACAGATTTTTCTTATGAAAATGGCGAAAAATTAAAAAAACAGGAAAAAAGAATAATAAAATTGCGACTTATTTGGAGTTCTGAAAAAATATGTGACAAATCAAACAAAAAAGAGCCGTGACCGTTGACAAGTGAAAGAAAAATTGTTACATTTCACTTACAGAAAATGTGGCGGCGGGATTGTGCCTGTTTTACCCAGCGTCCCCGTGCTGCGCTGCAAATAAAAAGGTGAGTTTGTTTGTTCCCAAAACCCCTAGGGGTTTTCCTATTTGCCATCGGCAAATAGGATCACTATTGCACTATATCTGAGAAGGAGTAACGGCAATGAAAGAGGAAAAGAGAAAGGTCGGCAAGCGGCGCTTTTTGACAAAGGATCAGCTGATACCTCTTTGTATCCTGATTGTGATCTGTGTGGTCAGCGGTATCGCCAATCCCGTGTTCTTTACATGGGCCACTTGGCAGAACATTCTGATGCAGGTCTCCAACGTGGGTATCATTGCTCTGGGTGCCATGTTCGTGGTGGCCAGCGGTGGTCTGGACTTTACCGCAGGTGACGGTGTGTCTCTGGCAGGTGTGGCAGCAGCCTTTACCTTCCTCGCCACCGGCTACAACGTGGTGCTGACGGTGCTGGCAGGTATCCTCACCGGTGCAGCCATGGGTGCGGCCAACGGCTTGATCATCACGAAGCTCCGCATCAATCCCTTCGTGACTACGCTGGCTATGATGACCCTGATCAAGGGCGTGATGCTGGTGGTGGCCGAGGGTCACATCATCCACTTGGATATCCCCGAGTCCAACTTCGTGCAGATCGGCCGCGGCATCATCCCCGTGTTCGGTCAGGGCAAGGGCATCCCCGTTGCATTTTGTATCTTTATGCTGATGGCGGTGATCGCCTTCATCCTGCTGCGTCACACCCGCTTCGGCAGTGCCGTGCTGGCGCTGGGCGGCAATGAAGAAGCAGCCCGCCTCAACGGCGTGAAGGTCAAGTGGTATCGCTTCCTCGTCTTCATGGTGGCCGGCACCTTCACCGGTATCGGTGCTATCATCACGCTGGCCCGCGTGGGCGGCATCGGCATCACCCTCGGCGGTACCGTGCTGCTGATGGACGTTATGGCAGCCGTGGTTATCGGCGGTACCAGCGTCTCCGGCGGTAAGTGCAACATCTTCGGTGTTGTCATGGGTACGTTCGTTATCATCACCATTTCCACCATGCTTACCTACATCCACATCGACACCAACTGGCGTGACGTGGTCAAGGGCGCCATCATCCTCGCCGCTCTGATCATCGACGTGGTGGGTAAGAAGTTCGAAGAGGCCCGCGAGGCAAAGACCATGGCGGCTCTGAAGGCTGAGCATCATAAGGAACTGCTGGCTCAGCTGGAGGCACAGGAAGCCACTCAGGCCTAAGGTTTTCCCTTTACTGTAGTCCCTATTTTAACGGTGATTCCCCCGTCTTCTGGGGTTTCATAAAAAACACAAATTTACTAGGAGGTACCAAGATGAAGAAGGCTTTAGCTATTTTGCTGGCTCTGTGCATGATGTTCGCACTGGTTGCTTGCGGCCAGCAGGCTCCCGTTGAGGACGAGCAGCCTGGCGACGAGGTCGTTCAGGACGATGGTTATGTGTTCGGTGCTGTTATGCAGTCCCTGAGCGCTCCCATTTGGATCGAGCTGATGGACCATGGTGACAAGTGCGCTGCTGAGTACAACGCCACCGTGGATTGGAAGTCCGCTGAGGGCTCTCTGGAGAACCAGATCGCTCTGATCGAGGCTTTCATTGAGCAGGGCGTGGATGTCATTCTGATCGACCCCATCGACAAGAATGCTCTGATCCCCGTCATCCAGCAGGCTCTCGAGGCTGGTATCGGCTTCGTGACCATGGGCAACCTGGTTGAGGGCGGCATCTCTGATGACGTCTACAACGTCTGCACCACCTACCCCGATGCACGTGACTCCGCTGCTATGACCGATCTGATGATCAAGGTCAATGGCCCCGGCACCTACGTCATGGTCAACGGTTCCGCTGGTAACTTCGTCTCCGACGTCCGCGGCGAGGCCTTTGCTAAGGCTTGCACCGATGCTGGCGTGAAGTACGAGATCCAGGATGGTAACTGGGATCCCACCACCGTCACCAAGGTCACCGAGGATATGGTCACCGCCGCTGGCGCTGATCTGAAGGGCCTGTACAACATGGACGACTCCTGCCTGGGTTACTCCATGGGCGTCACCATGCCCGAGGGCACTGTCCTGGCCGGCCACAACGGTGAGGAGAGCGTTTACACTGCTATCGAGAACGGCGATGTCCTGTGCACCACTCTGATCGGTGGCGCTCACATCGGTTACTGGAACATCCTGACCGCTGTTAAGATCGCTCAGGGCGAGGATGTGCCTCACCAGGTCTATCTGAAGACCTACATCGTCATGACCGAGGAGACCGAGAATACTTACTGGGCCGGCGAGCTGGCTGAGAAGTATCCCTCCCTCGAGGCTATCACCCCCGCTGAGGCTCGCGTGATCGCTATGGAGCCCGCTGAGATGGTTACCGCTGAGGAGATCGGCCTGGCCTAAGTCAGACTGTATACTGATACCGGATCACAACATCTGTTGCGTAACGGTGTAAAGTAAACCGCAACCCGGCGGGGCAACCGCCCCGCCGGGCTTTTCCTTAAAGAGAACTATTATCCCGTAAGTTTGGAGAGTAAAGCTATGAAAGGGTTTGTGAAAAGAAATGCACGAGAACTGATCCTGGTACTCGTCATCGTTGTCCTGATCGCTTTGTTCAGTGCTGTGTCTGACAGCTTCTTTGCTGTTGGTACGCTGATGAATTTCCTGAGGCAGAACGTCGTGCTGCTGATTGCTTCCCTGGGTATGCTGCTGTGCATGCTGACGGGCGGTCTTGATCTGTCTGTCGGTGCCACGGGCGGCATTGCCGCCATGTGTGCGGCGCTGGCCATGCAGGCTGTCGGCGGCGAAGGCTTTGCCACAGCGCTGGTTGGTTTCGTTGTGGCCACGGCAGTTGGTTGCTTGGTTGGCTGCATCAATGGTTATTTCATCGGTTATGTGGGCATCAGCCCCTTTATGACCACGCTGGCAACGCAGGCAATGTGCGGCGGTGCCATGCTGGCCATCTCCGGCAATACCCGTATTGCCGTAGCACCCAAGGCCTATCTGTGGCTGGGCGCTACCAGCATTAAGATCCCTCTGGGCGGCACCACGGCAAGACTTCCTGTCTCCCTGCTGCTGGCCGCTGTAGCGATCGTTTTCGTCTACATCATCCTTCGCAAGACCGGCTATGGTCGAAAGATTTACGCTGTGGGCGGTAACCAGACGGCTGCCACCTGCTCCGGTATTCGTTCCAAGAAGGTCATTTTCAGTACTTATGTCATCAACAGTACGATGATGGGTATCGCCTCCATCGTCTGGGTGGGCCGTACCATGGCCGCCACCCCTGTTATGGGCGATGGCCTGGAGTTCCAGGTCCTGACCGCCGTCATCCTCGGCGGTGCATCCCTCGCCGGCGGCAGCGGTACCATTATCGGTACTGTCCTCGGTGTCATCATCTATGCCACCATCTACACCGGCCTGAGCATGACCAGCGCACCCCAGTCCCTTATCTACGTCATTCAGGGCGTGCTGATCATTATCTCCGTCTACATCGACATCACCATGCGTACGGCTTCCGGCCGCTCCCTCAAGAAAAAGAAGAAGGAGACCGCTGCTGCAGCCGCAGCACCCGTCCATGCCGAGAACGAGGAAGTTGTCAAGATGGTCACCGCAGATCAGCAGAGTGTCCTGCAGCTGCGTAACATCTCCAAGTCCTTCCCCGGTGTTAAGGCGCTGAGCGATGTCAGCATGGATATCGAACGCGGTAAGGTTCACGCCATCATGGGTGAGAACGGTGCCGGTAAGTCCACGCTGATGAAGATCCTCACCGGTGTTTACACCAAGGATGAAGGTCAGATCATGGTGGACGGTCACCCCGTCAACGTGAAGAATCCTACGGAAGCTCGCCGTCTGGGTATCTCTATCATCTATCAGGAGATGGCACAGGTGCCTCTCATGACCGTGGCAGAGAACATCTTCCTGGGCAAGGAGCTGAAGAAGAAGTTCCCCCTGTTCCTGGATCGCGGCACCATGAAGGCCCGGAGCCGCAAGCTGCTGGATGACTTCGGCCTGACCATGGATGTGAATACCCTCATTCAGGACTGCCGTGTCGGTCAGCAGCAGATGGTGGAGATCGCCAAGGCCATTTCCGCAAAGTCTTGGGTCGTGGTCATGGACGAGCCTACCGGCGCTATCTCCGAGGAGGATACCAAGCGTCTGTTCAACCTGATCGCCGAGCTGAAGAAGCAGAATGTGGCCATCGTCTACATCTCCCACCGTATGGCGGAGATCTACGAGATCGCTGATCAGATCACCATCCTCCGCGACGGTCAGCACATCCTCACCAAGGATGTGGCCGACATCAGCGAGCAGGAGCTGATCCGCGCCATGGTTGGCCGCGACGTCAACAACGTCTTCGACCGCGAGAAGGCCGAAATCGGCGAGGTGGTGCTGGACGTGCAGAACATCAGCCGCGAGGGCGTGTTCGAGCCTATCAGCTTCCAGGTCCATGCCGGCGAGGTGCTGGGCTTCTCCGGCCTCATCGGTGCAGGTCGTACCGAGATCATGCGCTGCCTGTTCGGTCTGGATAAGATGGACAGCGGCACGATCACCCTCAATGGTCAGCAGCTCCGTATCCACGGTGTGGCAGACGCCGTTAAGGCCGGTATCTGCATGGTCTCCGAGGACCGTCGTCGTGAGAGTATCGTACCTCTCATGAGCGTGAAGGAGAACATCGCACTGCCCTCCTTGAAGCAGATGTCCAAGAACGGCATGCTGGACTTCAAGGCCATCGACGAGACGGCACAGCACTATGTGGATTCCCTCAGCATTAAGACCCCCACGCTGGAGCAGCAGTTGGGTAACCTCTCCGGCGGTAACCAGCAGAAGGTGTGCTTGGCCAAGTGGCTGGCACGCGATCCCAAGGTCCTTATCTTCGACGAGCCTACCCGCGGTATCGACGTGGGTGCCAAGGCCGAGATCCACAAGCTCATCGAGCGTCTGGCAAAGTCCGGCATGGCGATTATTATGATCTCCTCCGAGCTGCCCGAGCTGTTGGGTGCTTCCGATCGTATCATCGTCCTCTACGAGGGCATCAAGACCGGCGAGTATGTGGTGGATGAGACCCTTACCCAGGAGAAACTTATGGCAAGCGCATCGGGTTTGACTACCTGTTGAGCGATATAACTGTTATCAAGGCAAAATTTGTAAGGAGGTTTGCAGAATGTCCTACGATAAAGCATTTAAGATGAGCATGTATCGCAACATGCTCGAGCAGCGAGTATTTGAGAAGGCAGTGCAGGAGCAGTACGAAGAGGGTAACATCCCCAACTCCGCTCACCTGTATCTGGGTCAGGAAGCTATCGCCGCCGGTGTCTCCATGGCACTGCGTCCCGATGACTATATCCTGCCTTCCCACCGTGGCCATGCCCAGATTCTGGCAAAGGGCTGCGACATGAACCGCATGATGGCTGAGCTCTTCGGCCGTGTGGACGGTTACTGCAAGGGTAAGGGCGGCTCCATGCATCTGGCAGTTGCAGAGCATGGCGTGCTGGGCTCCATCGGTATCGTCGGCTGCAACATGGCTCTGGCCGTCGGCGCCGGTATGGCCGCCAAGAAGAACGGCACCGGTCAGGTGGCTGTCTGCTACTTCGGTGACGGCGCTTCCAACCGTGGTACCTTCCATGAGGGTATGAACCTGTGCTCCATCCAGAAGCTGCCTGTCATCTATGCTCTGGAGAATAACCACTATGGTATGTTCTCTGACTACCGTGACATGGTCAATGTCGAGCACATTTCCTGCCGCGCCGCCGGTTACGGCGTTCCCGGTGAGACTGTGGACGGCAACGATCCCTGGGCTTGCTACGAGGCAGCCAAGAAGGCCATCGACCGCGCTCGCGCCGGCGAGGGTCCCTCTATGATCGAGTTCATGACCTGGCGTCACAACGGTCACTTCGAGGGTGACCCCGATGCTCGTGAGTTCCTGTTCCGTGATCCCAAGGAGCACGAGGCATGGCTCAAGCGCGATCCCATCGTCGTGGTGCGCAAGCAGCTGATCGACGAGGGTACTTGCACTGAGGACGAGATGGTCGCTATGGAGGCTGAGGTCCGCAAGCAGGTGGACGAGGCTGTTGCCTTCGCTCACGCTTCTGCATGGCCTCCCGTTTCCGAGGTCTACACTGACGTGTACGCCGACTGAGCAGTCTGTATCAAAACGATAGAAAGGATGTATTAAGTATGCGTAAAATGACTTATAGAGACGCCATCATCGAAGCGTTGGATATGGAACTGGCCCGCAACCCCAAGGCTTACATCGCAGGTGAGGACGTTGCCAGTAAGATGGGCGGCGCTTTCGGCGCTACCAAGGGTTTGGTCGACAAGTACGGCAAGGATGTCGTCATTGATACCCCCATCAGCGAGACCGCTCTGATGGGTATGGGCGTTGGCTCCGCAGTGCTGGGCTATCACCCCTTCATCGAGATCATGTACATGGACTTCATCGGCGTGTGCATGGACGAAATCATGAACCAGGCAGGTAAGTTCCGCTACATGTTCGGTGGTCAGATGAGCGTGCCTCTGATGATCCGCATGGTCGGTGGTTCTACCGTTTACGGTGCAGCTCACCACTCTCAGTGCCTTGAGAGCATGCTGTGCCACATCCCCGGCATCAAGGTCGTGTGGCCCTCCACCCCCGCTGATGCTAAGGGTCTGATCGCTGCTGCAGCCCGTGACAACAACCCCGTTATCGTTGTTGAGCACAAGGGTCTGTACAACATGGTGGGCGACTGCCCCGAGGGCGAGTACATCGTTCCCATCGGCAAGGCAGAGGTCGTCCGCGAGGGTGCTGATGTCACCGTCGTCACTTGGGGTCTGATGCGCCATAAGTGCATGGAAGCCGCTGAGAAGCTGGCTGCCGAGGGCATCGACTGCGAGGTCATCGACCTGCGCTCCCTCAAGCCCATTGACACCGAGACTCTGTTCGCTTCCGTGGCTAAGACCAACAAGCTGGTCATCGTCCACGAGGCTAACAAGACCTGCGGTCTGGGCGCTGAGATCGCCGCTCTGGTTGCAGAGAGCTGCATCGACGAGCTGGACGCTCCCGTGGTCCGCGTTGCCGGTCCCGACACCTCCGTGCCCTTCAGCCCCCCGCTGGAAGAGGAGTTCCGTGTCGCACCCGAGAATATCATCGCCGGCGTTAAGACGCTGTTCTAATTGAGAATCGCGAGAAAGCCGTATGAAGAATACGGCTTTCTCCATCGTACCAAGGAGGAATCGATTTGGCACAGAAAGTGATCGTCCCCCGTCTGGGACAAACGATGACCGAGGGCACTGTTGCCCGCTTCTACGTTAAGGACGGGGATAGTGTCCAGGCGGACACCAATATTTACGAACTGGAATACGACAAGTCCACCGCCCCCATCCCCGCCAAGAAGGCCGGCACCATCCGTCTGCTGGTTGCAGAAGGCGCCGTGGTGCCCGTGGGTCAGCCCGTGGCCGTGGTTTTGGAAGATGGCGAGACGCTGGAGAGCGTCCAGTCCGGCGGCGCCTCCGCGGTAGCTAAGGAGACCCCTGCTCCTGCAGCAGCTCCCGCTGCTGCTCCTGCCCCCGTCGCCGCCGCTGCCGCTCCCGCCGCCAAGAGTGCCTACTCTGCCGCACCTCGTATTAAGGCGCTGGCAAAGGAGATGGGCATTGATCTGGCCGCAGTGGTGCCTGCCAACGGCAAGCGCATCACCCAGGAGGATCTGGAGGCCTACGCCGCCGCTCAGAAGGCTGCTGCCGCCCCCGCTAAGAGCGCTTACTCCGCCGCACCTCGTATCAAGGCGCTGGCAAAGGAGATGGGCATTGATCTGGCCGCAGTGGTGCCTGCCAACGGCAAGCGCATCACTCAGGAGGATCTGGAGGCTTATGCCGCCGCTCAGAAGGCCGCTCCCGCTGCTGAGGCTGCACCCGCTGCAGCACCTGCTACCGGCGGTTACAAGGCATCTCCCTTGGCCCGTAAGGTCGCCGAGAGCCTTGGCGTTGACATCAGCAAGGTCGTCCCCAAGGATGGCAAGCGTGTCAACCGCGATGACGTGGAGGCTTATGCCGCCGCGCAGAAGAGCGACACTTCCGTCAACTTCCACGGCGGCCCCGAGTGCGGCACTACCTGCCGCCGCTGCAACTGGACTGCCCCCGAGGCACCCACTGCTGATCGCCGCGAGAAGATGAGCGGCATGCGTAAGGTGATCTCTCAGCGCATGACGGAGAGCGCCAACCTGTATCCTTCTGCTACCCTGACCACCAAGGTGGATATGACTGAGCTTCTCAAGGTTCGCCAGCAGCTCAACAAGGAGCTGGCTGCCCGCGGCGTGAAGCTGACCGTCACCGACCTGCTGGTGAAGGCCACTGCCAAGGCCCTGCGTGAGAATGAGATCATCAACACCACGCTCGAGGGTGATGAGATCGTCTATCGCGCCGATGTGAACATCGGCATCGCTGTGGCACTGGACAATGGTCTGGTGGTTCCCGTGGTGCGCAATGCTGATAAGCTGAGCCTGCCCGAGATCAATGCTGAGAGCAGCCGCCTCATTAAGAAGGCAAAGGGCGGCGGTCTGTCCGGCGCTGACATGGCCGATGGTACGTTCTCCATCACCAATCTGGGCATGGTGGGTATCGATGCATTCACCCCCATCATCAATATGCCTCAGAGCGCCATTCTGGGCATCGGCCGTACCGTGGAGGAGCCCGCTGTGTATAACGGCGAGATCACCATCCGCTCCAAGGCCGTGCTGTCCATTACCCACGACCACCGCGTTATCGACGGTTATCCTGCAGCACTGTTCCTGCAGTCCATGACCAAGTACATCGAGAATCCCGTCCTGCTTCTGCTGGACTGATTTCCGGTAGTAGCTAAGGAGGAATCAAAATGGCACAGAAAGTAATTGTCCCCCGTCTGGGACAGACTATGACCGAGGGTACTGTGGCTCGCTTCTTCGTGAAGGACGGCGACAAGGTCACCGAGGGTACCCCCATTTATGAACTGGAATACGATAAGTCCACGGCTCCCGTTGCTGCCAAGCGCGGCGGTACTGTCCGCCTGCTGGTGAGCGAGGGTACTGTGGTGAAGCTGGGCAACCCCGTGGCAGTGATTCTGGAAGATGGCGAGACGCTGGAGAGCGCCGGTTTCGGTGATGCTCCCGCTGCTGCCGCTCCCGCCGCTGCTGCACCCGCTCCCGCTGCAGCGCCTGCTGCTGCCGCTGCCAGCTACGATGCCGACGTGATCGTCATCGGCGGCGGCCCCGGCGGCTACGTCTGCGCCAACAAGCTGGGCATGCTGGGCAAGAAGGTCATCCTCGTTGAGCGCGACCGCGTTGGCGGCACCTGCCTCAACCGTGGCTGCATCCCCACCAAGGCTCTGCTCCAGAGCGCTGAACTGTATGAGAGCGTGAAGAACGGCGCTGCAATGGGCGTCGAGGTGGAGGGCCTGAAGGCCAATCTGGCACAGGTGGACGCTTTCCGCGAGAAGATCGTCAATGGTCTTGTCCGCGGTGTTGAGAGCCTGCTGCGCGCCCGCAAGGTGGAGACCGTTCGCGGTCAGGCCAGCTTCGTGGATGCCAAGACCATCAAGGTGGTGGACGGCACCAATGAGCGCAAGCTCACTGCTGAGAATATCGTCATTGCCACCGGCTCCAAGACCATGAATCCCCCCATCCCCGGTCTGGACGGCAAGAACGTCCTCACCAGCACCGAGGCACTCCATGTCACCAACCTGCCCGAGAGCGTTGCCATCATCGGCGGCGGCGTCATCGGTATGGAGCTGGCAGTGGTCTACGCCAACTTCGGCGCTAAGGTCACCGTCATCGAGGCACTGGATAAGCTGGTTGCCATCATGGACGGCGAAGTCTCTGATGAGTGCGCACGCCTGCTGAAGGACAAGATGGATATCCGTCTGTCCGCCCGTGTCTCCTCCGTGTCCGATAAGGGCGACAAGAAGGTCGTTACCTTTACCGAGAACGGTCAGGAGCAGCAGGTGGAGGCCGATTGGGTGCTGGCAGCTCTGGGCCGCGGCCCCGAGTTTGACGGTCTGGGTCTGGAGAACATCGGCATCAAGGCCGATCGCAAGAGCGGCATCCCCGTGGACGAGAACTTCATGACCTCCGTCCCCGGCGTGTACGCCATCGGCGACTCCAACGGCATGGGCATGCTGGCTCACGTTGCTTCCGCTGAGGGTATCACCGTGGCTGAGCATCTGTGCGGCCATGTTTCCAACATCAACATGAAGGTGGTTCCCAGCTGCATCTACTGCGAGCCCGAGATCGCCTCTGTCGGTATGACCGAGGAGCAGGTGAAGGCCGCCGGTATCCCCTACAAGACCGGCAAGTTCCCCTTCCGCGCCAACGGTCGTTCCATGATCGTGGGTCAGCCTGTTGGCTTTGTGAAGATCATCGGTCAGGCCGAGACCAACGAGGTGCTGGGCGTCCACATCATTGGCCCCCACGCCACCGAGATGATCGGCGAGTGCGCTGCCGTGATGAAGCTGGAGGGCTGCGTCGAGGATATCGCGCAGACCATCCACGCACACCCCACCGTCAGCGAGTCCATTATGGAAGCTGCCGAGTCCTACATGGGCGGCAGCATCCATAGTCTGTAATTAACTAGTCAACTAACGAAAGGTAGGATACCACTATGAAGCGTAAGATCGGTTTTGTCGGCGTTGGTAACATGGGTAAGGGCATCTGCCACAACCTGATTCTGGCCGGTAACGATGTCAGCATCTTCGACGTGATGGCCGACAATATGAAGCGTTTTGAGGGCGAGGCCTATATGTGCTCCAGCGCCAAGGAAGTCTTTGAACGCAGCGAAGTCACCTTTATGTCCCTGCCCAACTCCGCCGTCATCGAGGCCACCATGGCACAGTTCTTCGAGGCCGGCGTCGAGGGCAAGGTCGTTGTGGACCTGTCCACCAGCTATCCCACCTCCACCAAGGAGCTGGCAAAGAAGATGAAGGATGGCGGCGGCGCCATGATCGACTCTCCTCTGCTGGCCGGTCCTCAGGAAGCTTGGGACGGCACGCTGCCCGTCGTGGTTGCCGGTGATAAGGAAGTCATCGACAAGTATGCCGATATGTTCGAGAGCTACAGCGGCTCTTGGAAGTATGTGGGCGAGAGCGGCACTGGCCACCTGATGAAGCTGGCTCAGAACTGGGCAGGTCTGCTGCAGGCCATTATGTACGCTCAGCTCTATCCCGTCATGGCTGCTCACGGCTTCGCTCCCGATAAGCTGTATGACGTGCTGAACACCGAGTTCTATGACACCTGGTTCTTCCAGTTCTACTCCAAGAAGTACATCGAGAAGAACTATCATATGGACTTCGCTCTGAATCTGGGTCTGAAGGATCTGACCTACATGAAGAAGCTCTGCGACGAGGTTGGCGTTCCCGGCTTCATGCTGGATGGCGCAATCGACCTGTGCCGTGTGGCGCTGAAGGAAGGTAAGGATCGCGGCATCGTTCAGGATATGTCCCACGTTGCTGATACCATGTATCAGTATGTTGGTCTGGAATAAGCCGAATCGTATCTTTAATCAGAATGTAGTTTGAACCACCATGAGCAGGGCGCTGTGCAAGTGCCGGCGCCCTGCTTCTGTGCTGTCAGGAGAAAACGCTATGAAAAATACATACATTGCCTCCTATGACTTTGGCACCAGCGGTGTCAAGGCCGTGCTGGTAACGGTAGACGGCGCTGTGCGCAGCCATGCCACCGCATCCTATCCGCTGTTGACGCCTCGCAGCGGCTGGGCAGAGCAGGAGCCCGATGCCTATTGGCGCGGCGTGTGCCAAGCCACCCACCAAGCCCTTGCTGCCGGCGATGTGAAGCCGGAGGAAGTGGTCGGTGTCGTGTTTGGCACCATGTGGAAGGGCATCATCCCCATCGACAAGGATGGTAACGTGCTCCACAACTGTATGATCTGGCTGGACGCCCGCGGTGAGAAGCAGGCCAAGGTGCTCAACGAGCGGCTCAAGACCGACCGTTTCTGCGCGCAGGACTACTGGGCCCGCCTTATGTGGCTGCGGGACGAGCATCCCGACATTTACGCCGCCGCCGACTGCATTCTGGAAAACAATGCGTATCTGAAATTTAAAAGTACCGGCAAGAAGGGTGTAGACTTGACCAACTGTCTCGTCAGCTCCCCCAAGGCCGATCTTGAACGGGAATATGCTGCCATTATGTCGGCTGCAGAGCTGGACATGGCAAAATTCCCCCCCATCATGATGCCCTGGGAGACCCAAGGTGGTCTGACGGCACAGGCAGCGCAGGAACTGGGCCTCTGTGAAGGCACTCCCGTGTTCGGTGGCTGCGGTGATATCCCTGCCATCACCATCGGCTCCGGCAGCAGTGCCATGGGAGCAGCCCATATCTACTTAGGTTCTTCCGGTTGGCTGGGCATCACTGCCCCCGAGCGGAAAGAGGATGTAGGCGAGGTGTATCAGTCTCTTGACCGTGAAAAAGAGATCCTCCTCTACACCATGCAGTCTGCCTGCATGAGTTTTGACTGGACCATCCGTCAGTTCTACAACGCCGAGTGGAAAGAGCTTGGCGGCGGTGTCTACGATGTGGTGAACCGCGACCTGACCGAAGTGCCTCCCGGAAGCGGCGGCATGCTGGCAGCACCGTGGCTCCACGGCGAGCGTCCGCCTCTGTCGGATAAGGCCCGCGGCGTCTTCTTCAATCTGGACGCCAATCACGATCGGCGTTACTTTGTGAACGCCATGCTGGAGAGTATTTGTTATATGCTGCGCTGGAAGCTGGAAGCGTACCGCCGCGAGTCGGGGAAGGATATCCCCATGCTCCGTGTGGTAGGCGGCGGCACAGGCAGCGCCCATTGGATGCAGATGCTGTCCGATATTCTGCAGCTTCCCATTGAAGTCCCTGCCGATTCCCGCCACGCCGGGGCCATCGGTACGGCCTATTGTGCCCTCATCGGCCTTGGGAAGTGCTCTGACTTTGAAGATATCAACCGTATGATCCGTATCGAGAAGCGCTACGAGCCTCGTCAGGATCACATGGCTGTTTACGACAAAATGTATCACCTGTTCCAGCGTCTGTATCCGACGCTGCAGGAGCTGTATCAGGAACTGAACGGCTAAGGAAACAAAAAAGAGAGAAAAAAGAACAGCGCAGTCATTTGCGCCCATATGGACATAGTGTCCATGGAAGGAGCTGTTATCAATGAGTGAACGTAAACGCGTGTTAATCTGTGAGTTCCATCAAGAGAGCGACACGTTTAATCCTCTGATATCTACCCTTGAAAATTGTTTTGAGAAGGTGCGCTGTGCCGAGGGTCAGGAGGCCTATGACATGGCCAAGCTTGTCCCCTGCGCACTGCATGGTATGATCGACGCTGTGGAGGAGTTCGGCGGTGAGCTGATCCTCTCCCAGTCCCTCTTCGGCGGCAGCGGCGGTCGTGTGGCTGACGATGTGCTGAACTTCCTGAAGGAGAAGGTCAGTGCCGACATCGCCAAGTACAGCCCTCTTGATGCCGTGTTCGTATCCCTCCACGGTGCTTGCTGCACCGAGAGCGAGGATGACGCCTCCGGCGCATTGCTGGCGTACATCCGTGGCTTGGTAGGCGAGAAGATGGTTATGGCCGCCTCCTGCGACCTCCACGCCAACGCCACCCCCAAGATGCTCAGCAATGCTGACATCATCTGCGGCTATCAGAGCTATCCCCATGTGGATTTCTATGAGACGGGCTATCGCGCCGCCTCTCTGGGTATGCGCAAACTGGCAGGTGAGAGCGTGTGCCTCGCCGCTACTACGCTGCCTGTCATGACGCCTCCCGCCGGCTATACCTCCCGTGAGGAGCCCTTTAAGAGTGTTATTGATTACGGCAAGTCCCTCATTGCCGATGGCACGCTGCAGGACTTCACCGTGTTCAACGTGCAGCCTTGGCTGGATATCGACACCATCGGCAGCACCATGATCGCGATCGCTGCTGATGAGGCTGTCGCCTGCCGCTGCGCCGATGAACTGGCACAGAAATTCTTCGCCATTAAGGACGAGCTGTGGCCCGACCTGATGAGCGTGGACGAGATCATCGATTTGGCAGAGAATCCCACCACCCCCAAGCCTGTGATCTTGGTAGACAGCGCCGACTCTCCCAACGGCGGCGCCGTGGGCGACAGTGCCGAGGTAGCTCTGCGCCTGCAGGCACGGAACGCCACCATCCGCAGTGGTATGTTCGTCAAGGACCCCGAGGCCGTCAAGAAGGCCTTTGAAGTCGGTGTGGGCAACAAGGGCTATTTCGAAGTGGGCAACAAGTTCACCCCCGATATGGGCGAACCCTTGAAGGGTGAGGCCGTGGTGCGTTCCCTCCACGATGGTTCTTTCCTGCAGGAAGGCCCTGCCGGTAAGTTCCAGCCCTGCAATGTGGGCTTTGCCGCTGTGTTGAGCTTCGGCTTTGTGGACATCATGGTCTGTGAGCAGCCCGGCGCTTCCGGCGATCCTCAGATCCTGCGTCACTTCGGTATTGAACCCAAGGTCTACGATCTCATTGTGGTGAAGGCCAACACCTCTTTCCGTGTGCCGTACAGTGCCTTTGCCAGCGCTATGTATAACGCCGATACGCCCGGTGCCGGTACATCGAATTTGAAGCGTCTCGTGTGGCGTAAGCTGCCCAAGAACTTCTATCCCTTCGACTTGGCAGAGGACTATGTCCCCGCTCCTGCCACCATCCGCCGTTGATAGGGCATTCAAGAACTTTCCATAAACAGCGTTGATTCTTTTCTTTCCTTACGATATCAATGCTAACATTTCTCCTTACAAAACCATACACCGCCGTCCAAAAGACGGCGGTGTATGGTTTTTATGTTTTATGTTGTTATGTTAGTTACTGCCGCGATTGAAGATGGCGAGAATGTCCTCAAAAGACTTGTCCACCTCCTGTGCCTCGGCGGAAGGCTCTGCGTCAGCAGCCTCGGCAGCCACGGGAGTGGGAGCTGCTGCCTTGTACTTGCCCTCGCCCTCGGCAAAGCCCGTGGCGATGACGGTGACGCGCATCTCGTCGTCCAGCGTCTCGTCGAAGGTAGCGCCGAAGATGGTCAGTGCCTCGGGATGCACCGCCTGCTGCACCAGTGTGGCGGCCTGCTCCACTTCCTCGAGGCCAATGTCGGGAGAACCGGTGATGTTGATAAGCACACCGCGAGCGCCCTCGATAGAGGTCTCCAGCAGGGGGCTGGAAATGGCCATGCGGGCGGCCTCCTCGGCCTTGCCCTTGCCGGCGGCGCGGCCCACGCCCATGTGGGCAAGACCTGCCTCCTTCATAATGGCGGTCACGTCGGCGAAGTCCAGGTTAATGAAGCCCGTGTCGCGAATGAGGTCGGAGATAGACTGCACCGCCTGACGTAGCACATCATCGGCGATCTCAAAAGCGTTGGCGAAGGTGATCTTCTGATCGGTGGCGTACTTCAAACGCTCGTTGGGGATAATGACGAGAGAGTCCACCTTGTCCCGCAGTGCCTCAATGCCCGCCTCGGCGGCGCGCATACGGCGAATGCCCTCAAAGCCGAAGGGCTTGGTCACCACGCCCACCGTCAGCACGCCCTGCTCACGGGCCACCTCTGCCACGATGGGAGCAGCGCCCGTGCCCGTACCGCCGCCCATACCGGCGGTGACGAACACCATGTCCGTATCCTCCAGGGCCTTGCCGATCTGGGTACGGCTTTCCTCAGCGGCCTGACGGCCCACGTCGGGGTTAGAGCCTGCGCCCTTGCCGCCCGTCAGCTTCTCGCCGATCTGCAGCTTATAGCCGGCAGCAGAGGCGTTCAGCGCCTGCTTATCCGTATTCACAGCGATAAAATCAACGCCCTGCACGCCGCCGCGCACCATGCGGTTCACCACATTGTTGCCGCCGCCGCCCACGCCGATGACCTTAATCTTTACCACGTTTTCCACGCCCGTTTCCATTCCGAAAGCCATATTGCATCCTCCCAAAGAGATGGTATATTAAGAGGGTTTATCCTTTGTCGAAATACTATATCTTGTATTATATTGCGATTTTCCCCGTAGGTCAAGGGGAAAGCGGCGAAATATAAAAAAACTTACACGCCCCCGACAGGATTCGGGGGTGTGTAAGTGTAATTTATGGAAATATTTGCCGTTTTACGACTGCTGAGGGATAAAGCTGGCCTTATCCTCCTGTGTCATGTCGATGCGGCCCTTCTCGTTGACCTCCAGCCGCTCCACCACTGCCAAGAGGTATTCCAGCTTATAGTTGAGGTCGGCATCCCGCCGCAGTGTCACCTCGAAGCGGTCTAAATATTTCAGCGTCAGCAGCGAGGCGTCGCTTAAGTCGATCTGCTGCACATCGGCCAGCATGTTTTTCTCGGCCAGTAGGGGCAGCAGTTCCCGCAGCAGCGCTTCCGAGGCGGCGCACTCCTCGGTAACGGCGATGGGCATGCCCACCTGCGCCTCGGTAAGGGTAAGGCCCAGCACCTCGGCGTACTGGCTTGCAGCCGACAACGCCTTGGAATCCACCACCTTACACTGGGCCGACAGCAGCCACGTTTTGCCTCCGTGGCGCACGGCGGCAGGGGCATTACACTCCGTCACGGCGATGACGATGCCGTCGGGGAGGGCACGGCGGATCTGCACCGTCTCAATATAGGGCAGAGCCGAGGTGATCTGATCGGACACCTCGTACTTGTTCATAAAGAACATATTGTCCTCGAATTGGATGCCCGAGGCGTCAATGATCTTCTGCTGGGTATAGCGCTCTGCGCCAATAACGTCAATGCGCTCCACCTTGAAAAACAGCGTCAAGGCCACGGCAATGGCAGCGCAAATGACCAAAAACGTCAGCAGCTTATAAAGGAGGGAAAAGCCGCCCCGCCGCCGTTTTCGATTGTACCGATTGCGTCGTGCCATAACGGTGTCCTTTCTATGTGGTAAAGGTAATGTCTGCGCCGAGGGCGCGGAGATCACGGCTGATGTCCTCGTAGCCCCGCAGTATGTGGTGAATGTCGGATAGGGTGGTCGTTCCCTCTGCCTGCAAGGCCGCCACCGTAAGGGCTGCGCCGCCCCGCAGGTCGGTGGCGTGTACTTCCCCACCGTAGAGCCGCTCCACGCCGCTTAGCAATGCTACTTTTCCCTCCAAGCGGATGTCCGCCCCCATCCTCGTTAGCTCCGCCACCTGTCGGTAGCGGTTTTCAAAAATGTTCTCCACGAACATGGTCGCCCCCCTTGCACGCAGCAGCGCCGCCATCAGCACAGGCTGGGCATCCGTGGGAAACCCGGGGTAGGGGTAGGTGCGCACAGGTGGCAAGGAACGAAGCTGCCCCGTAGAGCGGAGGGTAATGCTGTCCTCGCGGCAGCGTAGGCAGCAGCCTGCTTGGTGCAGCGCCGTCGTCACAGGGGCAAGGTGTCGATAGTCGGTGTCGCGGAGAGTGATCTCCCCGCCGCAGGCAGCGGCAGCACAGAGATAAGTCGCCGTCACAATGCGGTCGGGAATGGGGCGGTGGGTCGTCTCGTGAAGGGGCGCCCCGCCCCGAATGGTAATGGTGGATGTCCCCGCCCCGTGGATGGAGATTCCCAATTTTTGCAAAAAGTCCTGTAAATCTACGATTTCGGGCTCTCGCGCCGCGTTGGAGATGGTGGTGCTGCCCTTCGCCGCCGTCGCCGCCAGCATGGCGTTTTCCGTTGCCCCCACGCTGGGGAAGGGCAGGAGGATTTCGCAGCCCCGCAGCTTGCCGCGGCAGCGTAAAATGCCCCCTGTTTCCTCGATTTCTGCCCCCAATGTCCGTAGTGCGGCAAGGTGCAGGTCGATGGGTCGCGGCCCTAACTCGCAGCCTCCCGGGTAGCTTAAGGTTGCCTCGCCGCACCGTGCGAGGATGGCTCCCAAGAACACCACTGAGGAGCGGAATTGGCTCATTAAGGAGGGTGGAATGTCGGCGCGGGTAACCTGCGTGGCGTCCACCACCAAGTCGCGACCCTCCCAATGGACGCGGCAGCCCAGATGCTCCATAATGTCTCTCGCTGCCCCGACATCACTGAGCCGTGGGCAGTTCTCTATGCGGCAGCTGCCCCTATGTAGCAGCGCCGCCGCCAACAGAGGAAGGACGCTGTTTTTTGCCCGCTGTACGGTCACTTCACCCCGCAGGGGCGCAGTGCCGTGAATGGTGATGTGGCTCATATCCTCTCCGCCTTTCGTGATGGAAATCACTCCATCCTATGCAGCGAAGAGGCAGATGGTCACACCAGAGACATCACCGTTTCATAAATTCTCGCCGTGGCATCGGGGATGCCCAAGGCGCGGGAGGCCTTCTCCATCTCCTCCCGCTTACCGCTGTCAGAGAGGATGGCTGCTGCCGCGTCATAAAGTGCGCTGCCGTTAGCCTCTGCCTCCGTCAGCACCACCGCGCCGCCGTGCTTTTCCAAGAGGCGTGCGTTTTTCTCCTGATGGTTCGCCACCACGAAGGGGGAGGGGACAAGAATTGCCGCCTTGCCCAGCGCCGTCAACTCACTCAAGGTGCTTGCTCCCGCGCGGGAGATAACCAAATCCGCCGCCGCCATGACCACGTCCATATTGTGGATATACTGCCGCAAATCCAGCATTTCATCGTGGAGGGACAGTTTCTCTACCGCCTCGGAGAGGGCAGCCCAACTGCCCTTGCCTGCGGCGTGAATGTGATGGAAGGGATAGAAGTCCCCTTTCTCCCGCTGGAAGAACTCCAGCATCCGCTCGTTCATGGTGGAAGCCCCGAGGCTGCCCCAGAAAGAGGCCACCAGCGGCTTATCGTCCGTGTAGCCGAGAGCGGCGCGGGCTTCGGCGCGGGTCAGCGCGAAGAAATCGCCCCGCACAGGCGTACCCGTCACCACGATTTTCTCGGGGTGCTTATAGTGTCGGCGGCAGTCCTCAAAGCCCACCATGACGCACTTAACGCGCTTTTCCAGCATCTTTGTGGTGAGCCCTGGAATCATATTGGACTCGTGTACCGCCGTGGGAATGCCCAGTTTAGAGGCCGCCTTCACAGCGGGGAAGCTGGCGTAGCCGCCAGTGCCCACCACCAAATCCGCCTTGAAGCGGCGAATGATGTCCTTGGCCTTGCGCTCGGAAGAGCTCAGCAGCTTCACCGTGCGGAGATTGTGGCGAATCCCCTTGGGGGAGAGGTCACGGTGGAAATTGCTGACTTCCACGCCCTCGAAGTCGTAGCCCGCCTTCTCCACCAAATCCCGCTCAATGCCGTTGGGCGTGCCGATGAACAGCACCTTCACGGTGCTGTCCTTTTCCTGCATATATCGTGCCAGCGCCAGCGCGGGGTTCACATGACCCGCCGTGCCGCCGCAGGTAAAAATCACGTTCATACGTTGCTCCTTTGCTCTGTGCTAAAAGCATCTGCAATTTCCCACTGAAAAAGTAGAAAAATATTTAATCATTTTTTGTCGCGACCTGCGCGTGACAAAAAATACTTCTCGCGTAGCGGAGTGTAGTATTTTTGCCTGCAAAAATACTGCGCGTAGCGAAGTGTATTGGCATCAAAACGCTTTGCGTTTTGAGCCAGTTTTACTTACCCTTCCCGTTTTGCGGGAATCTGTCGTGATACGCTCAATACCAAGCCGATTTCCACCAGCTGCAGCAGTAAGGCTGTACCGCCGTAGCTGAAGAAGGGGAGGGAGATACCCGTGGCGGGTACAAGACCTGTGACCACCGCCACATTTAAGAATACCTGCAAGCCAAGATGGGACATAACGCCCACCACCAGCAGTGTGCCGAAGCGGTCGCGGGCATGGAGTGCGATCCAAAAGCCACGCAGCAGCATGAGGGCGAACACCAAGAGAATCAAGCTCGCACCAATAAGCCCCAACTCCTCACAGACGGTGGAGAAGATGAAGTCGTTGCTCTCCTCGGGGAGATAGAGGAACTTTTGCCGTCCCTTGCCCAAGCCTGTGCCGAGCAATCCGCCCGAGCCGATGGCGATGAGGCTCTGCACCATCTGATAGCCGTCGTCGGAGCTGTCCAGCCACGGGTCGTGCCACATATTGATGCGGCTTGCGCCGTAGGAGATAATGCCTGCATCCACCAGCGCCACGAAGCCCCATGCAGCGGCGGCAACGCCGCCTATACCTGCGCCAATGAGCCACGCGGGCATGCCGCCCACCGCCATCATAATAGCGCCCGTGCCCACAATGAGGATGGTGCCCGACAGGTGGGGCTCCAGGAGCATCAGCACGGCGATAACCGCCAGCCACACGCCGTAGGGCAGCACACCCTCGCGCAAGTCTCGCATCCGCTCTTTTTTCTTGGAAATACTGTCGGCAAAATAGACGATGACCGCCAGCTTGGCGATCTCCGAAGGCTGGAAGGTGAGGACACCGTCAACGCCCAGCCAGCGGGTGGCGTTATTCTTGGTAATACCCACCCCTGGGATAATGACCAACAGCAGCAGGAAGATGGCTAAAACCATGAGTATTTTCGCAGCACCACGCCAGCGCTGATAGTTAAACCGTCCCACCACCAGCATGGCCACGATGCCTGCGGCGGCGAACACCGCCTGACGCTTGAAATAGTACCCTGCGCTGCCCGTCTCGTAGTAAGCCGAGGGGAAGGAGGCGGAGAAAAGCATCATGAGTCCAATGCCCGTCAGCAGGAGGGCCAAGAGGAGGAAGGGAATATCCATCGAGCCCTTACCCGCCAGATAGTGCTTCCGCGCCATGTCTTTTTTATGCTGTTCCTGCGCTTTTCGTGCGTGGTGTTCCTCTCGCGTCACGGCTTCGTTCCCCTCCTTCCTTTAGAATTGCTGTTTTTTGAAAAATGATACCTTAGAAAAATTTACACATTGAAAAATCGACCTGCCACGCCGAAATAGGCGATGAGGCAGCCCACGGCGCTGACGATGGTGAACACCGCCACCACCTTCCGCTCATTCCAGCCGCACATCTCGAAATGATGGTGCAGCGGCGCCATCTTAAAAAAGCGCTTGCCATGGGTCAGCTTAAAGTAGCCCACCTGAATGATGTCGGAGAGGGTCTCGCAGATGTAGACGATACCCACCAAAATGAGAATGAGGGGCATATCGTAGGCGAAAGCCAGCGCCGCCACGGCGCCGCCGAGGAACAAAGAACCCGTATCGCCCATAAAGACCTTGGCGGGGAAGTGGTTATAGAGCAGGAAGCCCAGCAGACCGCCCAGCATAGCGCTGCCGAATAGACCCAGCTGCTCATAGCCCTGCCACGCAACGCCCACCGCCGTGAAGAAGGCCGCCACAGGCAGCGTCACGGAGGAGGAAAGGCCATCGAGACCATCGGTGATGTTCACAGCGTTCACCGTGCCCACGATGACGAAAGCGGCAAAGACGAGATAGAGCCACCAAGGCAGCACCAAATGCCCGTGCCAGAAGGGGATGTAGAGATTGGGGCTCAGCATCCCCTCATAGCGCATAAGGCAGATAAAGGCGACAGCCGCCGCCAGCTGCAAAAGGAACTTCTGAGGCGCGGTGAGGCCCGTATTCTGCTTATGGCGAATCTTCTGCATATCGTCAATGCAGCCGATGCCGCCGAAAATGAGGGCGAACACGAACACGTAGATGTGGCGGAAATCCCCTGCCAGCATCCCCTTCCAGCCCATGATGACAATGGCGATGCCGATGCCCACCATGAACATCAAGCCGCCCATGGTAGGCGTGCCCTGCTTCGTCATGTGCCACGTAGGGCCGATTTCCTTAATGCTCTGTCCCGCCTTCAATCTCTGCAGTGCGGGAATGAGAAACTTGCCCACCACAGCCGTCACAACGAAGCTGATGACGAGGGCGAAAAGAATGCTTTTCATATCCTTTGCTCCTTTTGCCGCCCCCGAAAGAGGGCGGCGATGGTAAAATCCTTAGTGTTTCAAATGCTCCGCCACGATGACACGCTCATCCATGGGGAAGTGCTCGTGGTTGATCTCCTGATAATCCTCGTGTCCCTTACCCGCCAGCACGATGACATCGCCATCCTGTGCGTTGTCCATGGCGTAGTGGATGGCCTTCACGCGGTCGGGCTCCACGGCATAGGCCGCCCCCTCGGGCATACCCGTGAGAATCTCCTCAATAATGAACATGGGATCTTCCGTGCGGGGATTGTCGGAGGTGACGATGGAGAAGTCGGCAAGCCGTGCGGCGATCTCGCCCATCACGGGGCGCTTGGTGCGGTCGCGGTCACCGCCGCAGCCGAACAGCACCACCACGCGACCCTTGGCGAAGGCCTTCGCCGCCACCAGCACCTTTTCCAGTGCATCGGGCTTGTGGGCGTAGTCGTTCAAGATGGTGTAGTTCTTCCCGGGGGTGGGAATAATTTCCATTCTGCCCTTCACGCCGTGATTCCGCGCCAAAGCATCGGCGCAGTCACCCAAGGATACGCCCAAGTTCCAGCAGCAGCTGATGGCGTCCAAGGTATTATATACGGTGAACTCGGCGGGAATGCCCACGCGGACATGATTCCACTCAATATCCGCCTCTGCGTCAAACTCCACGCTGCCGGCCAGAAGCTGCACGTTCTTCGCCATCAAGTCCGCCTTACCGCGGACGCTGTAGCTGAACTTGCGGCAGGGGCAGCTTTGGATCATCCGCTCACTCCACGGATCATCGGCGTTGTAAATGGCCAGATCGCAGCGCTGGAAGAGGATGGCCTTGGCGTCGCAGTACTCCTCCATGGTCTTATGGAAGTCCAGATGGTCGCGGCTGAGGTTCGTGTAGATACCCACGGCGAAGCGGATGCCATACACGCGATCGAGGCTCAGTGCGTGGGAGGAGACCTCCATCACCACATGGGAGCAGCCCGCGTCCGCCATCTGACGGAACAGGCGGTGCAGCTCGAAGGATTCGGGGGTAGTGCGCTCCGTAGGCAGCACTTCCTTGCCAATCATGTTCTGAATGGTGCCCACGAGACCCACCTTTGCACCAGCCTTCTGCTCCAAAATGCTCTTGATAAGGTAGGTGGAGGTGGTCTTGCCGCTGGTGCCCGTCACGCCGATCATGGTCATTTCGCAGGCGGGATGGTCGAACCAGTTTGCGCCCATGAGTGCCAGCGCTTGGCGGCTGTTTTCCACCACCACGCAGGGGATGCCCTCCACAGGGCGCTCCACCACGGCGCACACCGCGCCCTTTTCTGCCGCCATGGGGACGAATTTGTGTCCATCTACCGCCTCACCGGAGATGGCAACGAAGATGTCGCCCTCCGCTGTGGTGCGGGAATCGTAACTCACGCCGGTAATGTCCATATCCATATCTGCCGTGGCAGACACGATGGGGATGCGATGCAGCAGGTCTTTCAGTTTCATAGGCAAGTTCTCCTTTTATCCGGTGATAGCGCGAAAAACCGCGCAGAATTGATGATACCAGTTCCAAGGGGTCGCTGAACATAACTGAGATTGCTTAAATTTTGCAGATATTGCTTAGTCGCGGACGGCGGTATCGCCGAGGCGCACGGTGACGACCGAGCCTGCCTCCAGCTGTGTGCCGTGTTCTGTCTCTTGGGAGAACACGCGGACAGTGCTGGACTCTCTTCCCGTTGTGCCGGTAAAGCGGAGGAAGAGGCCGGAGTTGGCCATAACGGCGTTGGCCTCCGAGGGGGTCATACCCACCAAGTTGGGCACGGTGCAGAGGTCTGTGGGCTTTTCTGCGCCCATGTAGATGATCACCGTGGACTTGCCGGGGATCAGCACGCCGCCAACGGGGGTCTGGTCGGTGACGGTGTCCCCATCGCCCACCACGCGGCAGCCAAAGCCACGCTCCGTGAGCTTACTCTTGGCCTCCTCAAGACCCATGCCCACCACACTGGGCACGGTGGTGTCGATACCCAGCAGCTCTTCTGCGCTGTAGCTGGGCTCGAAGCCGAGGTAGGGGAGAATTTCCGCCATAATGGCGCTGGAATAGGGTGCCACCATGTTACCGCCCGACACGTACACGTTGGTGGCGCGGCTGGGGGTATCCATGGTAATGAGCATCATGATTTCGGGATCATCGGCGGGGGCAAAGCACACGAAGGAGACCACGACGTCGCCCGTCTGTCCCTTATCTGCCGTACCCGTCTTGCCGCCGATGCGGTAGCCCGCCACCTGTCCGTTCTTACCCGTACCGCCGCTGACCACGTACTCAAGGCACTCCCGCACCTCGGCGGAGGTCTCCTCAGAGATGACCTGACGGATGGGGGTGGCATCGTGGCGATAGAGGACGTTGCCATCGCTGTCGCGGCTCTCCTCCACCAAATAGGGCTCGTAGAGATAGCCGCCGTTGACGCAGGCGGCCTGCGCCGCAATAAGGTTGAGGGGCGTCACGGTGAAGTTCTGTCCAAAGGCGTAGCAGGCAAGGTCAAGCTGGGTAAAGGCGTCCTTCTGGGCAAACACGCCCTGTGCCTCACCGCCCAAGTCCACCCCCGATGTGCCGTGGAGGCCGAAGGAATCGAGATAGTCGTAGAAAGTATCCGTGCCCAGCCGCAGACCGTAGGTGATAAAGGCGGGGTTGCAGGAATTACCCACCGACTGCATCAGCGTTTGCTGTCCGTGACCTTCCTTCTGTGAGCAGTGGATGGTCTCGCCCGACACCTCCGTGTGACCTGCGCAGAATACGGTGGTGGTCGCATCCACCACGTCCTCTTCCAAAGCCGAGGCCAGCGTCAAAATCTTGAAGGTAGAGCCCGGCTCGTAGGTGTCGTTTAAGCACTTGTTGCGCCACTGTGTCAGCTGGGCTTGGGATTCGGTGATCTCCTCCCGCTCGATCTGCTCCAAGAGCGTTTGGTCGGTGACCACGGAGAAGTCGTTCAGGTCATAGTTGGGGTAGGAGGCCATACCGAGGATGGCACCGGAATTCACATTCAGCACAACGCCCGCCGCGCCGTTGGCGGGGGAGAAGGCGTCACACATCTCCTCAATGCCCTTTTGCAGGTAATACTGCACCGTGGCATCCAGCGTCAGCTCCAAGTTCTCGCCATGCTCGGGGGCGAAGTACTGGGAGTATTCAAAGAGCATATCGTTTTCGGCGGCATCCTTCGCCGTCACCACCAAGCCCGACTCACCCTGCAGCCGCGTTTCATACTCCGCCTCAATGCCGTAGAGGCCCGTATAGTCCGTACCCACAAAGCCGATGACATGGGGTGCTAAGTCGCTGTAGGGGTAATAGCGCTTGGCATCGGTGGCGAGATAGATGCCATGGACGCTGTATTCGTTGATAAATTCCCGCACCTTATCGGCAATGTCCTCCTCCACGCGGAAGGCGAGAACTTCGTACTCAGAGTAGGTGCGCTCCATCTTCTTGTAGATGCTCTCCTCGCTGATGTCAAGGATCTCAGCGAGGGTCTCGGCCAGCTGCGTTTTCGTCCACTTGGCGGGCTTTTCCGTGTCCTTCAGCTGTGCGTCCAGCTCAAGAGGGGAGAGGAACACCGTCTCCGCCGTGGAGGAGATGGCGAGGATGTTGCCCGAGGCGTCGTAGATGGTGCCGCGGGAGGCCGTCACCACCGTGGAGCGTGTCTGCTGGCTCACGGCGAGAGACTGGAGCTCTTCATGGCGCACGATCTGCAACGAGAACAGCTTAAAAAACAGCACCACGAACATCGCCACGCCCATAATGAGCATGAGAATAAGGGTGCGACGCTGAATTACGCGGTTTGCGCGGCGCACGGACTCGTCTTTTCTGTTGTGCTGAGGGGTCATAAAAGCCACGGAAAAACCTCCAAAAAGGGGAAAATGGTCACAAAATTCCTATTTCTAAATGCCAAGCAAGGAGCAAGAAGAACCCTTCTTACTCCTTGCCTATTTCTTTGAAACTATACGCCGACATCATCGGAAAAATTCCACCACCGACACGGCACTGCGCTGCACATTGGCAAAGACCTGTGCGGTGATCCCCGGCTCTTCGCCGTAGACCACGGCGCTGTCATTGCCGCTGAGGTCAATGTATTGGATCTGTCCCGACGAGGGCTTGGACATGCCCTCTGCCTCTGCCACCGCCTTAATGGTAGCGAGGTCGAAGGTCTTTTCATACTCCGTTAAGAGCGCCACGTGCTCCGTCTCCAAATCGGACAGCTCGTTGGTCATCTGGGAGATGGAAGCGCCCACTGCCGTCAGCTGCACATAACCCAGCAGCAGGATCACCACGAGGGCGCAGGTGGCGGCAACGCCCATGGCCAGCAGGGGAGAGGGACGGGTCTTTGCCTTAGGCTGTGCCTCGGCGCGGCGGCGCTGCACAGGGGCAGCCTCGGCGCGGCGCTGGGGCATGGTGCCCGCTTCTTCCAGCTGACGCTCCAACACGAGGGCATCGAGATCATAGGCGAGGCTTCCGTAGACTGCGCTATCATTGACGCGATATTTCTTTGCCACGAAAACCCCTCCTTTCTCTCAACTGCTTTTTTTTACAATTTCTCTGCCACGCGGAGCTTGGCGCTTCTGGCGCGGGGATTATATTCCAGTTCCGCTGCACCCGACACGATGGGCTTGCGGCTCACTAACTTCATCTTCGGCTTCTTGCCGCAGACACATACGGGGAAATTGGGCGGGCAGGTGCAGCCTGTAGCCAACTCCTGCATGGTCTTTTTAATAATGCGATCCTCTAAGGAATGGAAGGAGATGACCGCCAAGCGACCACCTACGTTCAATACCTCAGCCGCCGCCTCCAGCATGGGGGGCAGTGCATCCAACTCACCGTTGACGGCGATGCGGATGGCTTGGAAACTACGCTTGGCAGGATGCTGCTTTTCCCGCAGCGCCGCAGGGGGCATGGAGGACTTGATAATATCCACCAGCTGCGCCGTGGTCTCAATAGGTGCTACTTCTCTTGCGCGGCAGATGCCGCGGGCTACAGCGGGTGCGTACCGCTCTTCACCGAAGTCGAAGAGAATGCGCCGCAGCTCTTCGTAGCTCCACTCGTTCACCACATGGCGGGCGGTCAAATAGGCCGTGCGATCCATGCGCATATCGAGGGGTGCGTCGTTCATATAGCTGAAGCCGCGCTGGGCCTCATCCAGCTGGGGAGAGGACACGCCCAAGTCGAAGAGCATCCCGTCCACGCCGCTGATATTGAGTTCTTCCAAGATCTCCCCCACGCGGTCAAAGTTACTGTGCACCAGCGTGACGCGATCCATGTAGTCTGCCAAGCGCTCCTTGGCGGCTTCGATTGCCGTTTCGTCGCGGTCGATGGAAATGAGGCGGCCTGTGGTAAGGCGGCGGGCGATCTCCAAGGAGTGTCCCGCGCGGCCCAGTGTGCCGTCGATGTAAATGCCGTCGGGACGGATATTCAGCGCCTCGAGGCACTCGTCCAGCAGTACAGGTCGATGTCCGTAGCGCTGATCCTCGGCGGTGTCGTGCACGTGCTTGTCCATCACAGTCCCAGCTCCTCCATGGCCTTTTCAAGGTCGCCCGTATCGAGGGCGGCGCTCTCAAGTTCAGCCCAGCGAGCGGCGTTCCAAATCTCCACACGGTCAAAGCTGCCGATGACCACCACATCTTTCTCCAAACCTGCATACTCGCGGAGCTTGGCGGGGAGGAGGATACGACCCTGTCCGTCGGGCTCACAGTCGGCGGTGAGGGCGAACATGGCGCGGAGGCGCTTCACCTCGGAGTAGTTCATGGTGCGAAGCTTGTCCATAAAGGCAGCCCAGCTCTCGTCGGAATAGACGCTGAGGCAGTGGTTCTGTCCCACCGTCACGTGGAAGGTGCTGCCCAACTCCTCACGGAGCTTGGCAGGGATGAACAGACGACCCTTCGCGTCGATGGTATGTGCGTAATGACCCGTCATGTTCTCACCTCCTCACAGCGATGTCATTTCCGTGGTTTTGGGGCAAACCGTGGGATTTCTCCCCACAAATAGGGGCACTACCCCCACAATTCCCCACTAATGAGATAAGTATACATAAAACACCCCAAAATTGCAAGGAAAAATTTTTACGTAAACCACCTGCAAAGGGCAGAAAATCCCCTATTTTTTGCCAAAAATGGCACAAAAAATAAAACGCCCGTTTCAGAAAAACGGACATAAAAAAGCTGAGACACAATATCTTGTGTCTCAGCTCGTAGCAACCACAATATTTCGACTTATAGAAGATGTGGAGAAATCTTCGCCACTTTTTTGTTGGTTTTCCACAAAGGGGATTTTACCCTTATTCGGCGGCTTTCTGACGGAGATGTTCCTGTGCGGCCTGCATCTGCTCCTGAGAGGCGGCGCGGAACTGAGTGCGGGAATTCTGCACCTCGGCCAACGCAGACTGGATGGCCTCCTCGGTACGGCGCAATGCGTCCTCGGTGTAGGTGTTGGCCACGCGGTACAGCTCACGGCTGCGGTCCTCGGCGCGGCGGACGATGTCGTTGGCCTTCTGACGGGCCTGCTGCAGCACCTCGCTCTCGGAGACGATGGTCTTGGCGTCCAATTCGGCCTGACGCAGCATCTTCTCCACTTCCTTCTTCGCCCCTGCCACATACTCGTTGCGGGCGGCGATCAGCTCCTTGGCCTTTTTCAGCTCCAGAGGGAGCTTGCCGCGGATCTCATCGAGGATATCCAGTGCTTCGTCGCGGTTGATGGTGCATTTCTCGGCGCTGAAAGCTACGCTCTTGGCGTCGTCGATCATGCTGTAGAGCATATCCAGTAATCTCTGTACGTCCTTCTCTTCCATCTCAGTCCCGTCCTTTCATCAATTCCTCCGCGACAGCCGCGGGTACATACTTTTCAAGAGGCTGGTGATAGCGGATCATCTCCCGCGCCATGGTGGAGCTGAAATGCTCAAACTCCGCGCTGGCGGGCAGCAGCACCGTCTCTAAGGTAGGCTCAATGCCGCGGTTGATCCGCGCCATCTGCATCTCCATATCGAAGTCCGTCACGTTCCGCACACCCTTAATGAGGATGTTCGCGCCCTTCTGACGGGCATAATCCGCCAACAGGCCCGAGAAATTCTCCGCCTCGGCGTTGGGGATATGGGCGATGGACTTTTGGATCAGCTCCAAGCGCTTCTCGCTGGTAAACATAGGCTGCTTCTTATCACAGTTCACCATCACGCACACCAGCACCTTGTCAAAACAGGCGGCGGCACGCTCGATGATGTCCAAATGCCCCAAGGTAATGGGGTCGAAGCTGCCGGGATAGATCGCAATACTCATGCTCAGTCCTCGTTTCCGCTGCGATGATACACACTCAGCTTGATCTTGCCGTAGCGGTACTCCCGATACAGCGAATAGGGGGGCGCAACAGGGGGTAATTCCGTCTCCACGGCGCTCTCTGCCACAATTATACCATGTTCTCGACAAATGTCAAACTTTGTGATCTGCTCCAACGCCTCTCCAAGGAGCTTAGAGCCATAGGGGGGATCGAGGAAGATAATGTCGAACTTCTCCCCGCTCTTGAGATAGGCCATGCTGTCCCCCTGCCGCACCACGGCATTGTCGGTGAGATCGCACAGCTTCACATTCTCGCGGATGAGATTCACAGCATCCTTCCGCTGGTCGATGAACACGCACTCCCGCGCGCCGCGGCTCAGTGCCTCAATGCCCAGCTGACCCGTACCTGCAAACAGGTCGAGGACGCGGCGACCCTCAATATCAAACTGCAAAATGGAGAAGATGCTCTCCTTCACCTTACCTGTGGTGGGGCGGGTCTCCATGCCCTCCAGCTCTTTCAAACGTCTGCCGCGGGCAGAACCGGTAATCACTCTCATACTCAATTATTCCTTTCCGTAAGGATCGAATTGTTCAAAAATCACGGTGCATCCTGCGCCCTCTGCCTCCTGCATCTCGCGGCGGGAGGTGATGGTCCAGCTAAACTCCGCCACGCGGTAGAGGGTGCGGCACAGGCGTACCGCCAAGCACTTGCGGTCTGAGAAGCGGTAGGCAATAAAGTCGGGTCTGGTGAGAAAATTGGTCAAGAGATTGCCCAGCATCCACAGCACGAATTTACTCTGCTTGCCGCCATCCCCGTGGCGCAGGAACTTCTCGCTCAGCTGTCCCCGCACGATCTCATCGCGGTTGCGCTTGAGCCACATGAGGCAGCGTGGGTCAAAGGACTCGATGCAGTAGGCCACGCGGTACTTGTCCAGCTCTTCTACCGCCGCGGCGGTGAGGGCATCGTGGTTGCCCCGCTCTGCCTTCAGCTCCACAATGATGGGTGCGCGTCCTTCAAAGAGGGAAAGCACCTCACCCAGCAGAGGAATCCGCTCCTCCGTGCCCTCAAGGCGATACTTCTTCAAATCCGCCACCGTCAAGTCCTCGATCATCACGTCTGCTCCCGCCGTGCGAAGGAGGGAGGCGTCGTGGATCACCGCCAAATTGCCGTCTGCCATCAAGTGGACATCCAGCTCCACACCGTAGAAGTTATCCAGTGCGCGGCAAAAGGCCGCCATGGAGTTCTCGGGGATGGTGGGCTTATCGTGTAAGCCGCGATGTGCGTAGCGGAAGGTGCGGAGTGTTTTCATAAAGGGGTGATTCCTGCGGCACTGGATGGCTAAAAACCACAGCTCCAGCAGGATGACGATTACCAACGCGATACAAAGCCAAGTCATTCGCTTGCCTCCGTATCCTCCATGGCGGTGGGCTTGTCCACCACCGTCAGTTCCTCGGCCTTTGCGCTGTCACCGTGACGGACGAACCACATGGTGAGGAAGGCCAGCGCCACAAACACGGCGGCGTAGGGGAACAGGATGCGCATACCAAAGGTATCCATCAAAAGACCCGACAGCATGGGGGTGACGATTTGCGCCGCCATAGAGGCAGTGTAGTAAAAGCCCGTGTACTTGCCCACGTTGCCGCCCGATGCCAGCTCCACCACCATGGGGAAGGAGTTGACGTTGATGGTGGCCCAGCCGATACCCGCCAGTGCGAACATGGCGTTCATCAAGAGGGTAGAGCTGTTAGCCCCCATAAAGCAGGCCACGAAGAAGGCGGTGGTCAGCATGACGATACCTGCCTGAATTGCCCGCTTACGGCCAATCTTGGAGGAGATAAAGCCCACAGGCAGATAGGCGATAATAGCCGCCGCCTGTGCGATGATGAGGGTCAAGTTATAGTCCTTATGGAGAATGTTGCTGGCGTAGACAGAGTACTTGCTGATAACGGCATTATAGCCGAAGAACCACAGCACGATACTCAGCATAATGAACACGAGGGAGCGCTTTTCCTCTTTGGTGAGCTTCCGCGTTGCGGCGCTGCCCTCGGCGGTAGCCTCCTCAATGCCGTATTCAATGCTCTCCTTTTCCATCTCCGCGCTCCATTTCGGCTCACGGACAGTGAGAAGGAAAATGACGAGAGAGGCCAGCATCAATGCCGCCACCACGCCGAAATAGCCCATGTAGCTCATCATGGCGTTCTCCACGGCGGCGGTGGCGAACACCATGCCAAGACCCAGTACCAAGATGCCGCCTACGGCGCCCATAAGGTTAATAATGGCGTTTGCCTTGGAGCGAAGGGGCTTTAGTGTCACATCGGGCATCAGCGCCACGGCAGGCGAACGGAACACCGCCATGGAGAGGAGGACAAACAGCAACAGCACCACAAACACAATGAGGGTAGAGGGATTCTGTGCCGTCACATCAGCGACGTAGGCTTGACGGGCAGGCACAACGAAGTTGGTATAGTCGCCGTTGGTGACCTCCGCGCCGTCCACCGTTACCTTGGCGGTAATGGCGGTGAACTCTGCGCGGCTGAACTCCTCGCTCAGCACGAATTCCACGCCGCTGGGGGTCATCAGCTGGGCATCCTTCTGGGCATCGTAGATGACCTCAAGACCTGCCACGCTGTCCACCTCGGACACGGCATCAATGTGCTTTAACTGCGCGTTATCGGCAAAGCTGAGGAACACCAGCAAAATGGCGGCGCACAGCGTACCCACCACAATGAAGGGGGTGCGGCGTCCCGAGCGGTGACGGCACTTATCCGACAGCGTGCCAAACAGGGGCAGTAAGATGACCGCCAGCACATTGTCCGCCGCCATGATGACGCCCGACCATGCCTGTGACATGCCGAACTTATTGGTCAAAATCATGGGGATGGTGGCATCATAGGCCTGCCAAAAGGCGCAGATGAGGAAGAAGGCAAAGCCCACCAAAATCGTCCGCTTATAGTTCAGTTTCATGTGTTGGATTCCTCCATTTTACGATAAAGTTCGGCAACATCCTCCATGACCCATGTGGGCTGGATGTTCATCTCTTCAATGTCCTGCACCGTGCCCTCACCCGAGAGAACGAACACCGTGTCTATCCCCGCATTCACGCCGCAGGCGATGTCGGTATAGAGGCGGTCACCTACCATGACGGCTTCTTCGGATGCAAAGCCTGTCTTTTCAAGGGCCAGATGCACCATGTCGGGCTGGGGCTTACCGATGAAGCGGGGCGTTTTCCCTGTGGCCTTCGTCAGCATCTGGCAGACGCTTCCGCAATCGGGCACATAGCCGTAGGCGGTGGGGCAGACCCAGTCGGGATTGGTGGCAAGCCATGTAACGCCGCGGTTTAAGAGGATACAGCTGTCCTCCAATTTTTGGAAGGTAAGCTCCGTATCAAAGCCCGAGAGGAGCAGGTCAATATCGTCACTCAAGGTATCCCGCACCGCAATCCCTGCGTCCGTCAGCTGACGGCGGAAAGAGGCCGTCCCCGACACATAGCACACGGCGTTGGGGAACTCCTTTTTCAGCGTGTGAACGGTGGCGTGTACCGAGGTGAGGAAGTCCTCGGGCTCTGCCTCTATCCCAAGGCGGCGGAGCTTTTTTACATAGTCCTCCACGCCTTTTGAGGAGTTGTTGGTAAGGAACAGATACCGCCCGCCACGCCCCTTTACGGCGGTGAGGAAGTCCAATACACCGTCAAATAAATTGTCGTCCAAATACAGCGTGCCGTCCATATCCAGCAAAAACAGCTTTTTCTCCTGTAAGGACACTGTCCCTCACCTCCGAAAAATGCACATAATATCCTAATCTATAACGATACCATGTTTTTCCCTTTCGCGCAATAATTTTCTCCCAAAAGGGAAAGACTATGGGAAAATGTGAGGTGAATCGAAACATGGAAATGAAAAAACTGGGCCGCGTGACCGCTTTTTCCCGTGGTATCAGCCTTCTCTCCTGCGCCGCCGTAGGGGGCAAGCAGGAGGGGGAAGGGCCTTTGGGCCACCACTTTGACGAAATCGACACCGATTCTTTCTTAGGCTGTGATTCTTGGGAACAAGCCGAGTCGGAATTGCAGCGCCGCGCGTTGCAGCATGCTCTCCGCAAGGGCGGCATGACCATGGAGGACTTGGACACGGTGCTGACGGGCGACCTCTTAAACCAGTGCATCGGCGGCAGCTTCGCCCTCCGCAACGAGCCTTTGGCTGTAGCGGGGCTCTATTCCGCCTGCGCCACCATGGGGGAGGGCTTGGTGCTGAGTTCTCTTTTAATTGCAGGGGGCGCCATGAAGCGCGCGGCAGTCATGGCCTCGTCCCATTTCTGCGCCGCCGAGCGGCAGTACCGTATGCCTCTGCCCTACGGCAGCCAGCGCAGTCCCACCGCCCAGTGGACAGCCACCGCCGCAGGCTGTTGCCTCTTGGGCAGGGAGGGGGACGGCCCGTATCTCACCCACGCCATTTTAGGCCGCATTGTGGACATGGGCATTACCGACCCTACCAACATGGGCGCCGCCATGGCACCCGCCGCCATCGACACCCTCACCGCCCTCTTTCAAGATACCCACACAAAGCCGCAGGACTACGACCTCATCGTCACAGGGGACTTGGGCGCAGTCGGTCACGGCATTGTGGCGGATTTGATGGGGCGGGATGGCTTTTTGATGGACGAGCGGTATACCGACTGCGGCCTTTTGCTCTATGACCGCAAAAAACAGGATATGCACGCGGGCGGCAGCGGCGCAGGGTGCAGTGCCTCGGTGCTGTGCGCCTACCTCTTGGAGGGCATCAAGGGGCGGCGGTGGAAGAAAATCATCTTCGCCCCCACGGGGGCACTTTTAAGCCCCACCACCACCTTTCAAAAAGAGAGTATCCCCGCCGTGTGCCACGCGGTGGTACTGTCGGCAGAGCGATAAGGAGGATAAGGAAATGATGGACTATCTATGGTGCTTTCTCTGCGGCGGCGTACTCTGCGCCGTGGGGCAAATCCTCATTGACCGCACCAATCTCACCCCCGCCCGCATTTTGACGGGCTATGTGGTGGCGGGGGTTTTCCTCACCGCCATCGGGGTCTATGAGCCTGTGGTGGCGCTGTGCGGCGCGGGGGCAACTGTCCCCCTCACGGGCTTTGGCTACTGTCTTGCCAAGGGGGTGAAGGAATCCGTCGCCGCCGATGGCTTTCTCGGCGTATTTTCGGGCGGCCTCACCGCCTCTGCCTGCGGAATTGCGGCGGCGGTGGTGTTCTCTTTGCTCTTCGCCCTCTTGGTGCGCCCCAAAGAGAAGCGGTAGGGTGTTTTCTGTGACAATGTCACTTGCAAACAGCGCCCTTTTGTGCTATACTTCCCAACAGTTACCCAACGCTAACTTTGAAGGAAGTGATGATAGATGAAAGAGAATTTCGCCGTAACGGGTATGACCTGCGCCGCTTGCTCCGCCCATGTGGAGCGCGCCGTAGGGAAACTCAATGGCGTGGAGCAGGTGTCGGTAAATCTGATGCTGGGCTCCATGGTGGTCAACTATGACGAGGGGCAAGTGACCCCCTTGGACATCATCGCCGCCGTGGAAGAAGGGGGCTATGGGGCACAGCTTGCCGCAGAGGCGGAAAAGCGTGACCTCTCCAGCGAAAATGACGCAGAGCTTAAGCAGATGCGCCGCCGCCTTTGGTGGTCGGTGGGCTTCCTTGTGCCCCTATTTTACCTCGGCATGGGGCATATGCTGGGCCTTCCCATCCCCACAGTGTTTATGGAAAAACCCATGCTCTATGCGTTGGCGCAGCTGGTGCTGACAGTGCCCATTTTGATTTTCAACCGCAAGTATTTCACCGTGGGCTTCTCTCGCCTCTTCAAATTGTCCCCCAACATGGACACGCTGGTGGCCTTGGGCGCTGGGGCGGGCATTGTCTACAGCTTGATTGAAATGGCGCTGCTGGCAGCGGGCAGGGTAGGGGGCGGCATGCTCCACCTGTACTTCGAGTCGGCAGGCATGATTTGCACGCTGGTGACGGTGGGCAAGTTCATGGAGACCCGCTCCAAAGGTAAGACAACCTCCGCCATCTCCGCTCTCCTCGCCCTCGTCCCCACCTCCGCTGTGGTGCGCCGTGAGGGCAAGGAAATGACCATCCCCGCAGAGGACATCCGCGTGGGTGACACCGTCATCGTCCGACAGGGCGGCGCTATCGGCGTAGACGGCGTGGTGAGCGCAGGCAGCGGCTCGGTGGACGAGTCGGCGCTGACAGGTGAGAGTATGCCTGTGGAAAAGTCCGTGGGCGATGCTGTCACCTCCGCTACCACTCTTCGCAGCGGTTATGTGGAGTTCACCGCCACGGCGGTGGGTGATGATACCACCCTCTCCCAAATCGTCCGCTTGATGGAGGAGGCCGCCTCGGGCAAAGCCCCCATCTCCCGCCTCGCCGATAAGGTCAGCGGCATCTTCGTCCCTGTGGTGATGGTCATTGCCGCTGCCGCCGCGCTGCTGTGGAGCCTCGCAGGCGGGCAGGACATCCACTTTGCCATCACCGTTGCTATTGCCGTGCTGGTCATCTCCTGTCCCTGCGCACTGGGACTTGCCACTCCCGTCGCTATCATGGTGGGCACGGGGAAGGCCGCCGAGCAGGGCATCTTGATTCGCTCCGCCGCCGCGCTGGAGCTGATGGGCCGTGTAAAAACGGTGGTCTTGGATAAGACGGGCACGGTGACGGAGGGTAAACCCCGCCTCACCGACATGGCCTGCAACAATATCGCCGAAGAAGAACTTCTCCGCCTCGCCGCCGCGGTGGAGCAGCCCAGCGGTCATCCTCTGAGCCTCGCCGTACTGGAAGCGGCGGAGGAGCGGGGCATCGAAATTCCCGCCGTCACCGAGTTCGCCCAGCGTGAGGGCGGCGGTGTGTCCGCCATTTGGGAGGGTCACCGCCTCTACGGCGGCAACGGCAAATACATGACAGAACTGGGCGTGGACATCGCCTACATGGAAAAACTTTCCACCGCGTGGGCAAACGAGGGCAAAACCGTCCTCTACTTCGCCGCCGAGACCACCCTTTTGGGCGCACTGGCGGTCGCCGACACGGTGAAAGCCGACAGTGCCGCCGCCATCGAAGCCCTGCAAAAGAGCGGACATAAGGTCGTCCTTTTGACGGGCGACAATGAGCGCACCGCCCGCGCCATCGCCGCACAGGTGGGCATCTCCGAAGTCCGCGCCCAAGTCCTCCCCGCCGACAAGGCGGCGGTGGTTGCCGACTTGCAGAAAAACGGCGATTTGGTCGCCATGGTGGGCGACGGTGTCAACGACGCCCCCGCCTTGGTGCAGGCCGATGTGGGTCTTGCCATCGGCGCAGGCACGGACGTTGCCATCCGCTCCGCCGACATCGTGCTGATGAAGAGTACCCTCGCCGATGTGGCCTCTGCGGCGGAACTGTCCCGCGCCGTGCTGAAGAATATCCGTCAGAATCTATTCTGGGCATTTTTCTATAACGTCATCGCCATCCCCGTGGCGGCTGGCGCGCTGTACCTGCCCTTCGGCATCTTAATGAACCCCATGCTGGGCGCGGCCTGTATGTCCCTCAGCTCCGTGTGCGTGGTGTCTAACGCATTGCGCCTGCGTACGTGGAAAAGCAGTCTTTCCCAGCTGAAAAAGGAAGAAATCCAAACAAATAACGAAGAAATTATCATCAAGGAGGAACCCGCTATGAAGAAGGTAATGACCATTGAGGGCATGATGTGCATGCACTGCTCCGGCCGCGTGGATAAGGCGCTGAACGCACTGGAAGGTGTCTCCGCCGTGGTGGATTTGGAGGCCAAGACCGCCACCGTCACCGGCGATGTCAGCGATGACGTGCTCCGCAAGACCGTGGAGGACGCAGGCTACACCGTGGTCAGCATCGACTAAGGAATTGACACCGCCGCCGCCATAGGGTAAAGTAGAGGCAGAAAAACACCAAAACGGGGTGACAGACATGAAAATCAGAAACGAATTGCTCTCCAAAGTGCGTACCTACGCGGGACATACCCCCCACGTGACGGCTGACACGCTGGATTGTTCCATGGGGGTGAACCCCTACGGCTTCCCCGAGGCGGTAAAGGCGGCCTTCACCGCCTTCGACCCCGAGCGATTCTATAACTATCCCTCCTCCGATGCCCCCCAGCAGGCCATCGTGGACTACTGGGCGGACTACGCCTTCATCGAGCCCGAGAACATCGTGCTGACAGACGGCAGTGTGTCGGCGCTGTACTTACTTTGCAACATCCTCGCCAAGAAGGGCGCGGAGGTCATGGGCTTCATGCCCACCTTCACCGACATGGTGGAGTACTCCCGCATGATGGCTATGCGCTACGTGGGCATCCCTGCGCGGCAGGAGGACGGCTGGCGTATGGAGGTCAGCGACTTGGTGGATGCCATCAGCGCAGACACCAGTCTTGTGTACATCGACCGCCCCAATAACCCCACAGGTCAGACCTTGACCCTCGCCGAGGTGGAGCAGATTTTGGCAAGATGTGAGCAGTTGGGTGTCTACTGCATCGTAGACGAGGCCTACGGCGACTTCATCCCCCGTGAGGAGTCGGCGGTGACGCTGGGCCCCAAGTATAAGAACATCATCATTGTCCGCACCTTCTCCAAGGGCTTTGGCTTGGCAGGTCTCCGTGCAGGCTACATCATCACGACGCAGGATTTGATTCGCTACATCTCCAAGGTGTCCAACCCCTTTATGATGAGCGAACTGTCCCGTGAGATGGCGGCTGCCGCCCTGTCTGACCGCACCTATGGCGACTCCCACAGCGGCGATTTCATCGCTATGAAAACCGCCCTGCGCGAGGCTTGCGGCGAGAACCTCACCATGGCCTGCACCGATGACCGCGTGCCCATTTGCCTGCTGCAGCACCGCGATGAGCGGCTCGACTTGCAGGAAGAGCTGATGAAGCACGGTGTCCTGTGCTGCTCGGGCACGGAGTTTGAGCCCATGGAGCGCAACAGTGTCCGCCTCCGCGTGCCCCGCGCCGAGGAGATGGGAAAGCTCCTCGCTGCCATCGAAGCTGTTGGAAAAGGCGAATAAAAAAGAGTAAAAAAATC
>JAFQTS010000052.1 GCA_017408915.1 Oscillospiraceae bacterium
CTCCGCCGGCCGCGTCTCCGGTAACGGCTTCTACTATCTCATGGGTGACATCGCCCGTCTCCACTCCGGTTTTCTGGCGTATGCCCGGTATTTCATGATCGACAAGGGCTTCACCTACTGCATCCCCCCCTTCATGATCCGCTCCAACGTGGTGACCGGCGTGATGAGCTTCGCTGAGATGGATGCCATGATGTACAAGATCGAGGGCGAGGATCTCTACCTCATCGGTACTTCCGAGCATTCTATGATCGGTAAATTCATCGATCAGCTGCTGCCCGAGGACAAGCTGCCCCAGACCCTCACCTCCTACTCCCCCTGCTTCCGCAAGGAGAAGGGCGCTCACGGCATCGAGGAGCGCGGCGTGTACCGCATTCATCAGTTCGAGAAGCAGGAGATGATCGTGGTGTGCAAGCCCGAGGATTCTATGGCGTGGTACGAGAAGATGTGGCGTTACAGCGTGGAGCTGTTCCGCTCTCTCGATATCCCTGTCCGTCAGCTGGAGTGCTGCTCCGGCGATCTGGCCGATCTCAAGGTCAAGTCCTGCGACATCGAGGCATGGTCTCCCCGTCAGCAGAAGTACTTCGAGGTCTGCTCCTGCTCCAACTTGGGTGATGCCCAGTCCCGCCGCCTGAAGATCCGCGTCAAGGGCGAGAAGGGTACCTACCTGCCCCACACCCTCAACAACACCGTGGTGGCACCTCCCCGTATGCTCATCGCCTTCCTGGAGAACAACCTGCAGGCCGACGGCAGCGTGCTGATTCCCAAGGCGCTGCAGCCCTACATGGGCGGCAAGACGGTGCTGATGCCCAAGAAGTAAAAACAAATTGTAATATTCAAGCGAATTTATACGAATCGTATACAAGGAGCAAGCTATGAAGAAGTTTTTTGAAGAGTTTAAGGCATTTGCCATGCGCGGCAATGTGCTGGATATGGCTGTCGGTGTTGTGGTCGGCGGTGCGTTTGGTAAGATCACCACATCCCTCGTCAACGACATCATTATGCCCCTCATCTCCATGCTTACCGGCGGTGTTGATTTCTCCGCTTGGAAGTGGGTGCTGAAGGAGGCTATCATGGAGGGCGAGACTGTCGTCAAGCCCGAGATCGCCGTCAACTTCGGCAATACCATCGCTGTCATCATTGATTTCATTATCATCGCCTTTGCGGTGTTCTGCATGGTGAAGGCTATCAATTCCTTCCATCGCAAGAAGGAAGAGTCCGCCCCCGAGCCCGCTCCCGAAGAGCCTGCAGCACCTACCGCTGAGGAACTGCTGACGGAGATCCGTGACCTTTTGAAGGACAAGCAGTAATGGAAAAGATCCTCGCCGACGGCCTCGCCGCTTTGGGGCTGCCGCAGTCGGCAGCGCCGCAGCTGCTGGCGTTCGCCGCGCGGCTGCTGGAAAAGAATCAGGTGATGAACCTCACCGCCATCACAGAACCGGAGGCGGTGGCAAAGCTCCATCTGCTGGACTGCGCCGCCCTTCTCGCCAAGTTTCCCCTGCGGGGCAAGGCGGTGGTGGATGTGGGCACCGGCGCCGGCTTTCCCGGCATGGTGCTGCGGATATTGGAAGAGGATTTCGACCTGACGCTGCTGGACAGCTTGGGAAAGCGCATTGCGTGGCTCAGTGAGACCTGCGCCGCCATGGGTCTTGGTCGTGTGGAGTGCGTCCACGCCCGCGCCGAGGAATTCGCTGCCCAGCGTAGAGAAAGCTACGATGTAGCCACCTCCCGCGCCGTGGCGGATCTGCCTCTCCTGTGTGAGCTGGCCCTGCCCCTTGTGAAGGTGGGCGGACAGTTCCTCGCCATGAAGAGCGTGGACAGCGACGAGGAGATCGCTCGTGCCCGCGGGGCTATCGGTCAGCTTGGCGGCAAGGTGGTGGAGGTCTACGACTACGCCATCCCCGAGAGCGACGTGGTGCACCGCGTGGTGGCCATCGAAAAGGTGCGCCCCACGCCGCCCCAATTCCCCCGCCCTTGGGCAAAGATCAAAAAAGCACCGTTAAAATAAGGAGAAACGCTATGGGTACGATCATCGCCGTAGTCTCCGGCAAGGGAGGCACGGGAAAAACCTCCTTTACCGCCAGCGTGGGAATCGCACTGGCTGAAATGGGATACAGGACGCTGGCGCTGGATTGCGACATTACGCTGCGCAATCTCGACATGGCGCTGGGTCTCAGCGACAGCACGACGATGGATTTTTCCGACGTGCTGGCGGGACGCTGCAGCCTCGATGAAGCAGTGGCGCAGCACCGCAAATACACAAAGCTGGAGCTGCTGGCTGCCCCCCTGTCGGGTCACAACGAGGGCTTTGATGTGGAGAGAATGAAGGCGCTGGGCCGTGAGATCCGCGAGAAGTATGACTTCTGCTTGGTGGATGCCCCTGCGGGCTTGGGTCACGGCTTCCTGCTGGCCACCGCCATTGCCGATCGTGCTGTGGTCATCACCACCGCCGATCCCACTGCCCTGCGGGATGCCCAGCGTACCGTGTCTGCCCTGCGGCAGTTCCCCACAGGGAAGCTCCATTTGGTGGTGAACCGCGTGCAGACGAAAATGCTCAAAGCACTCCATACCACCATTGACGATGCCATGGATACGGCGGGTGCGCCCCTCTTGGGTGTTGTGCCCGAGGACAGCGATGTGCCCTTGGCCATCGGTCGCGGTATCCCCCTGCGGGACTGCAACTACTTTGCCCAGCAGGCCTATGACAACATTGCCAAGCGTCTGAGCGGGAAGAGAGTACCGTTGATGAAGGTCTACCCCTTAATGAAAAAGTGAGAAAAGGAGAAACTGCTATGAATATCGCCTTGATCGCACATGATAACAAAAAAGAATTGATGATCCAGTTCTGCAACGCCTACTGCGGCGTGCTGGCTCAGCACACCCTGTGTGCCACAGCCGACACAGGTATGCAGATCAGCGCGGCCACCGGCCTGCCCATCCACCGCTTCCTCCCCTTTGCCAACGGCGGTGCCCAGCAGATCGCGGCCCGTATCGCCTATAACGAGATCGACATGGTGCTGATCTTTGTCGATCCCAACCAGCGCTTGCCCCACGAGGATGTGCAGAACATCATGCAGCTGTGTGATAAGAACAACATCCCCTACGGCTCCAATCTGGCCTCTGCCGAAATGCTGGTGCTGGGTCTTGCCCGCGGTGATCTGGATTGGCGTGACATCGTCAACCCCAAGAATAAGCCCTTTACCGCCTAAAACATAGGAGAAACGAGCATGAACATTCGTGAAGCCATTGTGTGGCTGCAGGAAAATTTCTATAACTATATGATCCCCATCACCGCCCTGTGCGTGCTGCGGGTGGTGATGTGTCTCATTGAGATCCGCCACATGAACCGTTTGCGTGACAAGAAATTTGTGTTCCGCAAGCAAGGCAGCCATTACCGTGAGATCGGCTTGTTTGCAGGCTTATTTGTGGGCCTTGTGCTGTCCTGCGTGCTGCCCTTGAAGCCGGTGTGGATCGCTCTCGGCGTGGTGCTGGCTGTCATCGGCTTTAAGATCGGCGCAAAGAAGGGTGATGAAGTGGATGCCTTCTGGCGTGAGGTCATTGCCGAGATGTCCGCTGAGGCTGAGAAGGCCGAAAAGTTGGAAAACGCCCCTGAGATCGATACGTCTTTGGCAGGCTTCCTCGATGCGCTGGATGTCTACAACGACGAGGAAGAAGCTGCGGCAGAGCCTGCCGTGGAAGAGCCTGCGGTAAGCGAAGAGGCCGCAGAAGAAAACGTAGAAGAATAAAAAAGAGGAAATCGATTATGGAGAGAATGAAACCCCGTACCTTATCGGGCTTTATGGAGCTGCTGCCCCGTCCCCAGCAGCAGATGGAGCGCATGATGGAGATCCTGCGCCGCAGTTATAGCCTCTATGGCTTTACGCCGCTGGATACCCCTGTCATTGAATCTGCCGAGGTGCTGCTTGCCAAGGGCGGCGGCGAGACGGAAAAGCAGATCTACCGCTTTGAAAAGGGCGATGCGGATCTGGCGCTGCGCTTTGATCTGACGGTGCCGCTGGCAAAGTATGTGGCGCTGCACTATAACGATCTCTCCTTCCCCTTCCGCCGCTATCAGATCGGCAAGGTCTATCGCGGCGAGCGTGCCCAGCGCGGTCGTTTCCGCGAGTTTTATCAGGCGGACATCGACGTGATCGGCGACGGCAAGCTGGACATTACCAACGAGGCGGAGATCCCCGCCATCATTTACCGCACTTTCTCGGCTCTCGGTCTGAAGCGTTTTCAGATCCGCGTCAATAACCGCAAGATTTTGAACGGCTTCTATGCCATGCTGGGTCTCACCGAGCGCAGCGGCGACATTATGCGCACGGTGGATAAGCTGGACAAGATCGGCGCGGAAAAGGTGGGCGCACTGCTCCGCGACGAGCTGGGCCTTGAGGCTTCTGCCGTGGAGGAGATTTTGCGCTTCATCCACATCGGTGGCAGCAACGAGGAAGTGCTGGCAGCTTTGAGCGGCTATGAGGGCCGCAACGAGCTGTTCGATGCCGGTCTTTCCGAGCTGAAGACGGTGGTGAAGTATTTGGCGGCCTTCGGCGTGCCTGCGGAGAACTTCGCCGTGGATCTCACCATCGCCCGTGGCCTCGACTACTATACCGGCACGGTGTATGAGACCACCTTGCTGGATCACCCCGAGATCGGCTCTGTCTGCTCCGGCGGCCGCTACGACAACTTGGCGGAGTACTATACCGACCGTCAGCTGCCCGGTGTGGGTATCTCCATCGGTCTTACCCGCCTGTTCTACGTGCTGGGTGAGCAGGGCATGCTGAACCCCGAGCTGCCCACCGCCCCCTGCGATGTGCTGGTGCTGCCCATGACGGAGGATCTCTCCCCCGCCATCGCCGCCGCCACCGCCCTGCGTGAGGCCGATGTCCGCACCCAGCTCTACACCGAGGGCAAGAAGTTCAAGGCCAAGATGAACTATGCCGACAAGATCGGCGTGCCCTATGTGCTGTTCCTGGGCGAGGATGAGGCTAAGGCCGGCGCTGTGTCCGTGAAGGACATGACCTCGGGTCAGCAGCAGACGTTGCCCGTTGCCGATGCCATTGCCTTCATTAAGGCCGGCATTGAGGAGCGCAATCGCGGTGCAGTCATTATTGAAAAGTAAACTCTGAGTAATATCTCTTTTAAATAATACGAAATGTAATCAAAATAGGAGGAAAAACCTATGCGTCAAATGCGTACACATACTTGTAACGAGCTGCGTCTTGAGCACGCGGGTCAGCAGGTGAAGATCGTTGGCTGGATGGAGAACGTCCGTACCGTGGGCAATAACTTTGCCTTCGTGGTGCTCCGCGACTTCTACGGCACCACTCAGGTGGTGGTGGAGAACGAGGAGATGATGAACATCATCGCCGAAATCAACAAGGAGTCCACCATCTCCGTGGAGGGTGTTGTCCGTGAGCGCGCCAGCAAGAACGCCAAGCAGGCCACCGGCGATGTTGAGGTCGTCCCCACCAAGATCGAGGTGCTGGGCCGCTGCCGTCATAACGCCCTGCCCTTCGAGATCAACCGCAGCCGCGAGGCCGATGAGACGGCTCGTCTGAAATACCGTTATCTCGACCTGCGTAACCCCGCCGTGAAGAACAACATCATCCTGCGTTGTCAGGTGGTGGCAGCCCTCCGTCAGGCTATGACCGAGCAGGGCTTTTTGGAGATCACCACCCCCATTCTGACCGCCTCTTCTCCCGAGGGCGCCCGCGACTATCTGGTGCCTGCCCGTAAGCATCCCGGTAAGTTCTACGCTCTGCCTCAGGCTCCCCAGCAGTTCAAGCAGCTGCTGATGACCTCCGGCTTCGACCGTTATTTCCAG
>JAFQTS010000053.1 GCA_017408915.1 Oscillospiraceae bacterium
CTTGGACGCCATCGCCGCAGTGAAGAGCGAGCAGGAACTGCAGGAAGTCAAGGCTTCTTACCTTGGCAAGCAGGGTACGCTGACGGCATTTATGAAGGAAGTCCCCAAGCTCCCCGTGGAGGAGCGTCCCGAGATGGGTAAAGCGGTCAACGCTGTGAAGGTGCAGCTGTCCGACGCGGTGGAAGCCCGCCGCACGGAGCTGAAGCTGCAGGTCTCCCAGATCCCCGCCGACTTTGACTGCACCATCCCCGGTGAGCTGCCCCCTGAGGGCGCGCTGCACCCCATTACCCAGATGTGCTATGACCTGAACGATGCCTTCCGCTCCATGGGCTTTGAGGTATATCAGGAGGATGACATCACCAGCGAGTATTACGCTTTTGATAAGCTGAACTTCCCGCCCCAGCATCCCGCCCGTGAGAGCATGGATACCTATTGGCTCACCGACCACGACAAGGGTGAGGCCAACGAGAAGCTGTGCCTGCGTCCTCATCTGACGGGTGGTTCTGTCCGCTATCTCCAGACCCACAAGGCCCCTTACCGCTTCGTCTATCCCGGTCACGTCTACCGTAACGAGACCACCGATGCCCGCCATGAGCGCGCCTTCTTCCAGTATGAGGCACTGCTGGTGGATAAGAACGTCACTTTCACTGAGGGCAAGGTGATGATCAAGAGCATCCTGTCTAAGGTGTTCGGCCGCGATGTACCGGTGCGTATGCGCCTTGGCTTCTTCCCCTTCGTGGAGCCCGGCTTTGAGATCGACATGGGCTGCCTCGTCTGCGGCGGTAAGGGCTGCAGCGTGTGCAAGCACGTTGGCTGGATCGAAGTGATGCCCGGCGGTACGCCGCATCCCAATGTCCTGCGTGCCGCAGGTCTCGACCCCGATGAGTACACCGGCTTCTACGTCAACATCGGCCTTGACCGTCTGGTCATGATGCGCTACGGTGTGGACGATGTGCGTATGTTCCACGGTGCGGATCTGCGCTTCCTCAAGCAGTTCCATTAATCAAAAGGAGGAAAACGAGCTATGAAAATTTCCCTCAATTGGATCAAAGATTATGTGGCGCTGCCCGAGGATATGGACCTGATGCAGCTGAGCTACGACCTCACCATGTCCACCGTGGAGGTGGAGGGTACTGAGGACCTCGCCAAGCGCTTTGACAATATGGTGGTGGGCGTCATTAAGGAAGTCCTGCCCCATCCCAATGCCGACAGCCTGAAGGTCTGCAAGACCGACATCGGCGGCGGCGATATTAAGGAGATCGTCTGCGGCGGCGTGAACCTCCGTGACGGTATGCGCGTTGCCGTTTCTCTGCCCGGCGCCATCGTCCGCTGGCACGGTCAGGGCGACCCCGTGGAGATCAAGAAGTCTAAGCTCCGCGGCGTGGAGAGCTACGGTATGATCTGCGCCTCCTCCGAGCTGGGTCTTGCCGACCTCTTCCCTGCTGCCGAGGAAGCCGAGATCATGGATCTGGAGGACTTCGATGTACCCGCCGGTACGCCTCTTGCCGATGCCCTCGATCTCCATGACATCCTGCTGGAGATTGACAATAAGTCCATGACCAACCGCCCCGACCTGTGGGGTCACTACGGTTTGGCACGTGAGATCGCCGCCCTTTATGATCTGCCCCTCAAGACCATCGAGCCCTACGTTGCCCCCGCAGGCACCGAGACGGCTACCGTGGCTGAGGTGTACGATCACGAGCGCTGCCCCCGCTGCATGGGCGTGATGATCGAGAATGTCTCCGTCAAGACCTCCCCCTATCTCATGCGCAGCCGCCTGTGGCGTGTGGGTCAGCGTCCCATCAACGCACTGGTGGATATCACCAACTATGTCATGTTTGCCACCGGTCAGCCCTCCCACGCTTACGATGCCGATCAGATCGTGGACCACATCATCGTCCGCCGCGCTGAGGAAGGCGAGAAGCTGGCACTGCTGAACGGCAAGGATCTGACCCTCACTGCCAACGATCTGGTCATCTCCGATATGAAGGAGCCTGTGGGTCTTGCCGGTATCATGGGCGGTGCTAAGGACTCCATCCTGCCCACCACCAACCGCGTGCTGCTGGAGAACGCCAACTTCGAGTCCCGCGGCATCCGCAAGACGGTGCTGCGCTACGATAACCGCACTGAGGCTTCTGCCCGTTATGAAAAGGCTCTCGATCCCGATCGCTGCGCCCAGTCCGTGGCCATGGCTATGGAGCTGTTCGCCGAAATCTATCCCGAGATGAAGGTCACCGGCTACACCGATGTATACCCCGAGAAGCATCAGTGCGCCGAGATCGACGTATCTCTTGCTTGGCTCACCGCCCGCCTCGGTCAGGTGATCCCCAACGAGATCATCGCTAAGAAGCTGGGAGCGCTGGGCTTCACCGTCACCTTCGACGGCGACAATATGCACGTGGTGGCTCCCACCTGGCGCTCCACCGGTGATGTGTCCATGAAGGACGACATCATGGAGGAAGTGGCCCGTATGCACGGCTACGAGAACTTTGAGCAGACCCCCATTACCACCACCTTTACCGGCGTCATCAACCAGCTGGATAAGTCTCTGGTACGCAACATCAAGGAGTATCTGGCCTTCCGCTGCGGCATGAACGAGGTGTTCACCTATCCCTGGATGGGCGATAAGTATGTGGAAGCCGTCCTTGGCACCACCGAGGGCATCCTGTCCCTGTCCACGCCTCCTTCTCCCACGGAGAAGTATATCCGCTCTTCCCTGCTGCCCAACCTCTGCGAGGCAGTCATGAAGAACGAGCGCTACTTCGACTCCTTCGCCATCTTCGAGGAGGCACAGGTGGCCTTCGATCGTGACTACTCCTCCCCCAACGATACCTGTGAGCTTCTGCCTCTCCAGCGCCGCTATGTCTCCGGCGCACTGACCGACAGCTACGATAATGTGGTGGCTCTGTTCCGCCGCGCCAAAGGTATTGTGGAGAATATGGCACGCTATGTCCACATGGAGGCACTCACCTTCTCCAAGAAGGAAAAGCCCCATTGGGCCGACGATACGGTGTGGCTGAACATCTGGTGCGGCAACGTCAAGGTAGGTGAGCTGGGTCTTTTGAGCAAGAAGGCCTCTATGGACTGCGGCATTAAGAATCTGGCAACCATGCTCTTCGAGCTGGATACCGATGCGCTTGTCCCCCTCAGCTCCCGTAACAATACCTTCACCCACCTGCCCGAGTTCCCCATGACCGACTACGACGTATCCCTCCTCTTCGACACCACCGTGGTGTGGGAGGACATTGCAGCCACCGTCATGGGCAAGGGCGGCGATCCCTTGATGCACGGCGTGGCATTCGTGGACGAGTACCGCGGCAAGCAGGTGCCCGAGGGCAAGAAGTCTGTCACCCTCCGTTTGAAGATCGGCTCTTTGACCAAGACCCTCACCTCTCAGGAGATCGAGCAGGTTGCCGCCACCGTCATCAAGCGACTGATCAAGAAGCTGAATGCCGCCGAGCGCGCCAACTAAGCTCAAATAAGCAAAAAAGAAACGCCCGCGAGGGCGTTTCTTTTTTGTCTATTTAACTTGTTCGCCACTATTATCCTAAAAGCTGTCGTATCTTTTTAGAAAGCAATGCCTTTCGCTTCTCATAAAATTCTTCAAAGCATTCGAGTTCAAACGATACACCTTCTGGGATGAGCGCCTCTTTGCAGAACGTTGCTTTTTGCTCATCATTCATATCATTATAGTAATCCACAAGACGCATCGCATTTTTACTACCATTACTTCTGCCTTCAAGCAACTGAAGGTTGGGCAGACGATTTCGGTTGCCTCTCCATTTGCGCCAATCCTCCATGGAAACAGAAATAGGTTTCGTGCTATCAAATCTGTCATATGGATGCAAATGGTCTTGTTCATATTTAAAGTTTCGGTTTATCCAGTCGATTCCCAAGAAATACAACGCCTCACCCGCAACACGACTGCCTTTTTCCGAATTGATAATGTCATCAATTTTTCCGTCTGTCACACGCAAGTCATTCATTTGCTCAAGCATATCAACTGTAATTTCATAATCATTTTCGTTGATGTTGCTCTTCATCTGTTGCAACTTTCCTGTTGTGCCAGACTGGAAGTATGTAAACAATACGGCTCGAATTAAGTACGCTTTGATACCGTCCAGATTGTTCATATATTCTGGATTATAGTACATGAAATAAATAATAGGCAGCAGCACGTTCCAACTACTTGCAAAACGACTAACCTCAATTTTCATGCCCTTTAATACTTCTTCGAGATTCTTAAACGCCCTTTTGAAATCCTGCCAGTTATTTTTTAAGTCCTCTGCAATCTGCCTATTGATATTCGACTTAACAACATCACCGTAAAGCATAAGTGCAGATCGGACAATAAAATCAGAACCAAATCCAGCGTAAGAGCCCTCAAGTAGTTTTCCGAATTCCGTCTTAGCACTGGGCCAGTATGCCTCAAGAATAGACATGGTGATTTCATGTTTTTTCAATGCCTTGCCGCCGCTATTGAATCGGACAAACATCTCCAAAGCATCGTCTTGTTTCATATCTTGAATTTCTGTATAATGAATTAATTTTTCAACGAAAATTTTGTTATACAGTTTGTTCAAGATATTACGAGCATACTCTTTGCTGTCCGCAGGAACATTGGCAACGGCATCTTCGATAGCTTGATCTCTTGTGGTATCATCTTGAAATTTAGCACTGAGAATATTATTGATTTCAAACTGCGTTGGACTGAGTTTGCCAACCTTCTCAGTAAACTTAATATCAAATTTTTTGCTATTATACTCTTCCTCATCTACAGTCAGCTTATGCTTGTTCAGTTCAATGAGGAGTTTTACTACTGTGCCTCCAGCCACTTTCTTTCTTGCGTGTTTCTGTCTGATAAATCCCCGCCCATAAAGAGAAAGAAAGAGCGATGTCAGTCTCTGCTGACCATCCAAAATAGCCGTATCGGTCAATTTTACATCAATACTACTCAGCTCATAGTTCACACTATCAGCTTGTTTTCTACTGTCGAATGTAACCTCATGAAGAAAGTTGCAGAAATATGTATCCCAACTTACATTGTTATCGTCCACATGCCAAAACAGAAAAGTAGCAATGGGGTAGTCCAAAAGAATAGAGTCCCACAGTTTTTCAATCTGTTCCATGCTCCACACATATTGCCTTTGGAATGCAGGCATAACATACTTACCGTTCTTTATATGTTCAAGAGCCTCGTATATGGTGATGCTGTTATCAATTAAAACACTCATCGCTTACTCCTCTCCGACATTAAGATATTCTATAACGATAATTTCCTTATACGCTCTTATTAGAAACGCCCACACGGGCGTTTCTTTTTTGTTTCTTTACTTCTTTGCCACCACGATAGGCTGGTAAAAGCCCGTTTCGGCGGGGAATTTCCACTCCACGGAAGTGCAGCCGCTCTTCAAAAGCAGCTCCGTCAACTCCTCACGGCGCAGTGCGCGGTATTGGCAGGCAAATTTACTGACAGAGGGCGTGCCCTCGTCGTCAATAATGTACTGGACGAGGCGATAGTTGTCCCCCTCCCACTCCCACGTTTGGAAGGACACCCGCTGCCCCTTGTCCGTCTTGTGGATATAAGGGGGCGAATAAGGGGGCTTATCTTGGAGAAGGGCATCGTAGTCGCGGATACTGGCAACAAAGATGCCGCCCTCTTGCAACTGTCCCACGATGCTGCTCACTGCCTGTTCAATCGCTTCTTTCGTCAGCATATGGGGCAGAGCGTTATCCATGCAGATGATGACGGGGAACTTCTCAGAAAAGGTGTCCGACAACTTGCAGAAGTCGGCGCGGGTAAAATTAAGGGTAACACCGTTCTGCGCTGCACGTACCTTTGCCTCGGCAAGCTCCCCTTCACTGATGTCCGAGGCGGTGACGGAATAGCCCATCCCTGCAAGACCGATGGCCTGCGTACCGATGCCGCAGGCGCAGTCGAGGACAGGGGCAGTTGTGTCGAAGCCCTCTGCGCGGAACAGCCCATCCAGCAGCACCGCCTGCTCCTTCGTAGTAGCCTGCCAATCGAAAAACAGCTTGTCGTACTGGGAGGCCAAGCTATCATAAAAGGTCTGGGTAATGTCCATATTATTCTGCACTTTCTTCCACTGCTGCGGCCTTTGCCGCCTGCTCTGCGGCGAACTCCGCCTTAGCCTCGGCTAAGACCTTGCGGTCATGCTTGGTGGTGAGCTTACGCTCATCGAACTTGGCGAACATATCGGGGCGGCGCTCCATGGTGCGCTTGTAGCTCTCCTTCTTGCGCCAGTCGGCTACGTTGCCGTGGTGACCACTGAGCAAAACGGCGGGGACTTTTCTTCCGTGCCACTCCTCGGGGCGGGAGTACTGGGGGTACTCCAAGAGGCAATCCCAGTGGCTCTCCTCGGTGTAGCAGCTCTCCTCCGGCAGCACGCCGGGCACCATGCGGCACAGGCAATCGGCAACCGCCATGGCGGGGATCTCGCCGCCCGTCAGCACAAAGTCGCCCAAGGACAGCTCTTCATCCACGCACTCGTCAAGGAATCGCTGATCCACGCCCTCATAGTGACCACAGACGAGAATGAGGCGGTCATACTGTGCTTTCAACTCCTTTGCCACCTGCTGATCGAAGGTGCGACCGCAGGGGGACATATAAATGGTGTGGATGCGCTCTCCCGCCTCATCGCAGATATGCTGCCAGCAGCGGTAGAGGGGATCGGCCTGCATCACCGCGCCGCGACCGCCGCCGTAGGGGTAGTCGTCCACCTGCATCTGCTTGTTGGTGGTATAGTCGCGGATCTGATGGGCCACCACTTCCACATAGCCTCGCTCCTGTGCCCGACCGATGATGGACTGGCCCATCATGGCCTCGATGGCATCGGGAAAGAGGGTCATAATGTCAATTCTCATGGCTGCCCAGTCCCTTCATCATATAGGCGCGGATGGTGTTTGCCTCCATGTCCACACCCTTAATAAACACCTCGGGCACGGCGGGAATGAGGTACTCCCCCTTCTCGCCACGCACTTCATAGACCTTATGGGCGGGGTAGGTCAGCACGCGGTTCACCTTGCCCACCTCTTCGCCCGTGGCATCATCCAGCACGGTGCAGCCCACCAGTTCATCGTCGAAATACTCACCCTCGGGCAGCTCCACATCGTCGCGGTAGATCTTCACCTCGCGGCCCTTTAAAGCGAGGGCGGCATCCATATCCTCCACGCCGGGCAGGGTCAGCAGCACCACCGACTTATGGACGCGGGCATGAAGCACCTCCGTCTCCTTGCCGCCGATGATAAAGCGGTCAAACTCCGCCAAAAACTCAGGGTCAAAGCCAATGGGATTCAGCTTCACCTCGCCACGGATGCCGTGGGCATTGACGATGGTGCCGACGGAGATAAATTCCTTTTTCATAGTGTAACTCCTTAAATGATGGGATCGAGCCAGCCCAGAGAGAACTGCATCATGGTGCGCAGAATGTAGTACAAAGCCAGCGCGGCGATGGAGAAGATGATGCTCAGAAGAGAGAGCATGCTCTGGCGGCGATAGTAGGCAATGCCGGCGGTGACGATGGCGATGGCATCGGAAATGATAGGCAAAATCAGCATAATGGTCACAGGCACCGCTGCCGTCCAACTGTAGCCCCAAATAATGAGAGAGGCAAGCTCTGCCAAATCATAGGCGAAGAAGGGCCAAATGAGGTTAATGACGCCGTGGAGAAAGCAGAGCATATCTCTGCGCCCGAAGTTCATAGCCGAACCTCCGGACGGCTCTCCTGACGGCGAATCTCCTCCACAGCACCGATGCAGAAATAGTCACGCTTGCGTGCCTGCAATTCACCGGTGACGAGGATGAACTGTCCCGCCTTCAAGGTGGGCAGGATGCCCTCGGGATCTTCAAAGCCCGTCAAGTCGATGTCGAGGCCGAAGCCCGTCTCCATCACATCCTCATTCGTGCGCCAGTAGGGGAACCAAATGGACACCTTGCGCCCGCCGTAGCGACCCTGCGCACCCTTCACATACTCAGCACGCACCTGCTCGAAGGTCATGGGATACATCTCCCCATCGGGCATGTGGAAGTAAAGGCCGCCGTACAAACGGCTGAGGCGCTTGGTGCGCTGGCCTACGTGTGCCACCATGAACATACCCATAAACACGATAAAGACGATGCTGTACTGCCACTGCCCCATCACAAGACAGGCGATGGCCGCCACCACACCGGTAACGAGAATAATGCGGTTGATCCCGTCCTGCTTTTTCCAAAACTGTTTCAACTGTTCCATAAACGAAACCTCCACGGTGTTTTATCTTTCCATATCGGTAGTATCTTATCACAATGCGCCAAAAAGGTCAAATTTGCTCTTGCTTTTGGCATGGTATTTGGTATAATTATTTTTGATATTCTTTTCTTTGCTATTATTCGCTCTTATGGAAGGGGTGTTGACGAATGGCGGTCAAACTGGAGCTTTATAAGGTGTTTAAGGAGGTTGCCGAGGCGGGGAACATCACCGCTGCGGCCCAGTCTTTGTACATTAGTCAGTCTGCCGTGAGCCAGTCTATCAAGCAGCTGGAGAGTGACTTGCAGACGCGGCTCTTTGCACGCAACAGCCGCGGCGTGACCCTCACCGCCGATGGTAAGCTGCTGTATGAGTATGTCCGCAGCGCCATTGGCCTGCTGGAAACGGGTGAGAATAAGCTGAGCCAGACCCGTGAGCTGCAGATGGGACACCTCACCATCGGCGCATCGGACACCGTCACCAGCCAGTTTTTGCTGTCCTATTTGGAGCAGTTCCACCGTCTCTACCCCGCCATCCATATCCGCATTATCTCCGGCCGCAGCCATAAGGTACTTGGGCTTTTGCAGTCGGGCAAGGTGGACATCGCCTTTGCCTCCACTCCCGCCGAGGGCAGCTTTGAGACTACTCCCTGCTTCTCCACCCACGCTATCTTCGTGGCCTCCCCCGAGTATCCCTGCCCCTTCGATAAGCCCCACACACTGGCGGAGATCGCCGCCTATCCCCTCATTCTCTTGGAGCATAAGGCCAGCTCCCGCCTGTTTTTGGAGAAGTATTTCCTCCAAAATGGCCTCCATCTCAAGCCCGAGATCGAGTTGGGCGCACGGAGCCTGCTGGTTGATCTCGCCGCCATTGGTTTCGGTGTGGCAGGCGTAACGGAGGAGTTCGTCCGCAAGGATTTGGAGGCAGGTCGTATCCGCAAGATCGCCACCAACTTCGAGATTCCCTCCCGCAGCGTGGATATGTGTACGCTGCAGGGCGTACCGCAGACCGCCGCTGCCAAGCGTTTCGCCGACTTCATCCGCGACAGCGTGAAATGAAAAAGTCCGTTGCAGATATTCTGCAACGGACTTTTTTAAGTTATAGTTAATAAGTAACAGTGAAGAAGTGAGGTATCCGCTGCGCGGATAATTGTAATCGTCCGCCTCAAGGCGGACACCGAACTTATTCACTCTTCACTCTTACTTTTTCCTTAAGGTATGCTGCAAATTTTTTGCAGCATACCTTAGAACGCCCAGTTTCCGTTGCGGAAGATGGGGACAGTCTTGCCGTCGCGGCACACGGCGTCGATGTTCATGTCGGCAGAGCCGATCATGAAATCCTCGTGTACCATGGACTCATTAAGACCCATCGCGTGGCACTCGTCCAGCGTCAACTCCTCGAAGCCCTGTATGGTATCGGCGTAGCCGTTGCCCAGTGCCAAATGGCAGGCGGCATTTTCATCAAAGAGGGTGTTGTAGAACAGCAGCTCTGCGTTGCGGATGGGGCTGTCGTAGGGCACGAGGGCACACTCGCCGAGGTAGCAGCTGCCCTCATCCATAGTAATGAGCTTGGTCAGCAGATCGCGGTTCACCTCGGCATCCCATTCCACGGCCTTACCCTCATGGAAGCGGATCCAGAACTTGTCGATCAGCTGACCCTGATAGCTCAGAGGCATGGTGGCGTAGACGATACCCTCGGCCTCACCCTTCTTGGGGGAGATGAAGCACTCCTCGGAGGGGATGTTGGGGTTGAAGGTGATGCCCTTGAGGCTCTTCTCACTGGCACCGCTGAAGCGTCCGCGATCCATCATGCCCACGGTGAAATCGGTGCCCGTGGAGGAGGTGTAGTGAAGCTCCTTGATGCCGAGGGAGTTGAGGTAGTCGCAGCGCTCGTGGACTTCACGGTTATGCTCCTCCCACGCGGCGATGGGGTCGTCCGTCACGCGGGCGGCATCGAGGATATACTGCCACAGCTTCTCCATAGCCTGAGAGGCACGCAGCTCGGGGAACAGCTTCTTGGCCCAAGCCTTACCGGGGACGGCGGCGATGCACCACTGATACTTATTCTCCATGGCATCACGCATAGGCTTAATGATGGGGAAGCGCTTCTGCTGCGCCTTTGCCATCTTGGTCTGATTGATGCCGCGGAGACCGTCGGGATCTTCGGAGATGATATAGAGGCGGCAGGGCAGCACATCTACATAGTGCTGCCAGCGAGCCAGCTCATAGTTCTCCACCTTGCCCAAAGTGGTCAGGCTGCGGTGACGGTAGTGGAGCTTCTGCAGGGGCTGATAGTCCCAGTCCACCACCACTTTCTTTGCCTTGCGGCGGTAGCACTCCTCCACCACCATGGCGACGAACTCCGGCTGGTCGAGATCAGCCATAATAAACACTTCCTGACCAGGCTGGACATTGATACCCACCTGCGCCAGCAGCTGGGCGTATTTACGCAAAACGGATTTTTTCATGGGGATTCTCCTTATTCACAAAACGATATTGCTAATAGTATACCATAGTTTGCCTATTTTGAAAAGTAGTGGTGGAAATTCTCTTTTTTACTGATGTATTTTAGATTTTTCGTTTTCACAAAAATCAGTCCAGAGTTAGAGAAATCATTTACAGCGAGATTATCAACGCATAACAGAATAAGTGATTGGGGGTGGTAAGCCAGTTCTTGGCTTATCGCCCTTGTCTGCCTATGGTCAAAATAAAGAAACACCATCAATGGCAGTGCTTGCACTGTTCATCAAGGCCATTGATGGTATTGCGTATTTTGCTATCGGTATCTATCTTTTTTAGTATTAGAGTGCTATAATAATTACGATAACAGGATTTTTATTCGCTATATACTTTGATTATAGATTTATGGAGAGATAATATGAAAGAGACTACTAATACGCCGTTAAATAAATGGGATACATTCAAGTTTATGGTTGTTCATTGCTACACACCACAAGTTAGAAAAGCGGAAAGGTTTGCAACGTGTAATGCCAGACATGAGATGCAATATTATCAGGAGCAATTCGGGCATACTGACAAAGAGATTACTTCCGTTGGTGCGTGTTTGCTACAAGAAAACCATTTTACATTCTTACGATTAGCTCCACAGTGCAGGCCGTGTGCGGCACATTTTTATGCTACAGACTATGGTCAACATACAAAAGGAACTGCGGTGTGCTTTGTCGTTGAACAATTTCCCAATGGGCATTTTGACTTTTGTTTTGCGGTTGCTGTCGGCAAAAAAGCTGTCTGCAATTTTCAATATCGTAGTGAAATTGGCAGATATGAGTTTGATGGTGCGAAAAATGAGGATGATACTTATTATCCATATAAACAAGAACTATCCTTACAACAATATCTCAAAAAAATGCCAGACGAAATTATTTTAGACGATGGAAATGGAAAAATTCTTTATAAGAAAGAGTTGCTCTCTGTTTTTGATATGATAGAAAAAAATCAAAATGACTGGGAAATCATTTTCAGCAACTTAGAAAAAATGTTGTATGGGCGTTGTTACCCTCTGGAATATCCTGACTTTACAATGAAAACACCCAGCACTTGCCCCAACGGATATGAATTAGTAGATATGTATGATACCGTTAAGTTGGGAGCACGAACTGAAATTTATTTTCATTCAAAGGACAAGGAAAAACTACCAATATACAAACGATAATAGCTACTGTAGTACAGAAAATGAATAAGATTTATGTCAGAATCGAATTGAGCGAAAAAAGATATATAAATTTTATTTAATATTCAAAGTAACTCCCTGCAAGACGCAAAAATCTTGCAGGGTGTTTTACTGTCAGAATATATGTAAGACCGCAAGGCAGGTCGCCCTGCGGTGATGATTTCCTATGTCGTGATTATCTGTCCCTGTCTTGGGATTTCTTTCTCTTCTTCGGCTGAGAGTTACCAAGGATTACATCAAGCCGCAAGAGAAATACAAGTGGTACCAAATGCCATATTTCAAGCAGTTAAAAATGGTAGACAATCGAAAGGGTATTATTGGAAATATGTTACTGATGAAAAAGATTGATATATTATTCAATTAGTCGAATTCCAATTTGTCGAGCAGTTGCTTCCTATGAATATACCTCCTACCGCCAAATTGACGATAGGAGGTTATTTTTATTCTAAATCAGCCCTAAAGGTAAAAGGCGTGGGAAATTCTCTTGCCATGTCCTATTTTTCCTGTTATACTGACACGGTAAACCGCGAAAGAAAAGAGGCAATTCCCATGAGCGCACACTCTGCAAAATTCCGTCTTGTCCTGTCCATGGTCATCTACGGTACCATTGGCCTGTTCGTCCGTTCCATCTCTCTGCCCACCAGTTTGATCGCCAATTTCCGCGGCGCGGTGGGTGCCATTTTCCTGCTGTTGGTACTGTATCTGCAGAAGGAAAAGCTGGACTTTAAGGCCATTCGCGCCAATTTGAAGATCCTGCTTCCCGTGGGTATCGTCATGGGTTTTAACTGGATGCTTCTGTTCGAGGCGTATCGCTATACCACCGTGGCGGTGGCAACGGTGTTCTACTACCTCGCCCCCGTGGTGGTGATGCTGGTCTCCCCCTTCCTGCTGAAAGAAAAGCTGACGTTGCGCCGCTGCATCTTCGTGCTGATCGCACTGGTGGGCATGGTGTTCACCTCCGGCGTGATCCAGAGCGGTGGCGGCGGCAACTGGGATGCCCGCGGCGTGCTGCTGGCCTCCGGCGCAGCGGTGATGTACGCCTGCATCGTGCTGCTGACCAAGTTCACCCGCAACATCCGCTCCTACGACATCACCATCGTGGAGTTGGGTATCTCCGCCATCGTGCTGCTGCCCTACAACCTGCTGACGGTGGACTTCTCCACCGTTTCCATCGACGGTATGGGCATCCTCATGCTGGCCATCCTCTGCGTGGTACATACGGGCGTTGCCTACTGGCTGTATTTCGGCTCTATCGCTGCGCTGCCTGCCCAGACCTCTGCCCTCCTCAGCTACATCGACCCTGTGGTGGCGATCCTCCTCTCTGCCCTCCTGCTCCACGAGCCTATGGATGCCCTCTGCGCCATCGGCGCGGTGCTGGTGCTGGGCTCCACGGTATTGAGCGAACTGATGCCCCATAAGAAGGCACAATAACTTCAAATAGATGTAAAAAAGACGCCCTCGCGGGCGTCTTTTCTTATGTAAGGTTATTCCATCTCGGGGCGCTCCGCGCCGTAGAAGAACACTGCCACCGTACCGGGGCCAGAGTGGCTGGCAATGATGGTGCCGATCTCGCAGATGCGGATCTTCCCCTGCAAGGCAGGGAAGGCAGCCTCCACCGCCTCCACCATCTGCTGGGCAAGCTCGGGGCAGCGGGAGTGGCAGAGATAGCAGGGGCCATCGTAAGCAGCACCGTTCTCGGCATTGGCCAGCATGGTTGCCACCGTGGTCTCAATGGCCTTATGCTTACCACGCACCTTGTCGTAGGCCTTAATAGCGCCGTGGGCATCGAGGCGCATGATGGGGCAGATGTTCAGCACCGTGGCAATGGCTGCCGTTGCGCCGGACACGCGGCCGGAGCGGCGGAACTGGGTCATGTTGGTGGAGAAGAACTGATGATGGACACGATTGCGGTTAGCCATCAGCCAGTCGTAGACCTCCTGCATGTCAGCGCCCTTATCACGCATATCGGCAGCGCTCTCCACAAACATACCGTAGCCGCTGGAAGAGCAAAGGGAGTCCACCACCAGGAGCTTGCGCTGAGGATACTTCTCCTTCAGCAGCTCGGCAGCCAAAAAGGCGTTGTTCACAGAGTTGGACATCCCCGAGCCCAGTGCGATGTGCAGCACATCCTTGCCCTCTGCTAAGAGGGACTCGAAGAACTGGGCATAGTTATCAATATTCAGCTGAGAGGTCTTGGGCATCTTGCCTGCCGCCAGCATCTCATAAAAGCGATCCTGCGCCGCAGCATCGCGTCCCATGTCGTCCACGTAGACCGTGTCATCCACCGTATAGGTATAAAACAGCACAGGGATCCCGCGCTCGGCCATACGGCTGTAAGGCAGATCCACAGTGGAACAGCACGAAAGGGTAAAATTACCGCTCATCATGTAAATCCTCCTTTATTGCATACGCTTTGTATCAGTATAGCACCGAAAAGTTTCTTGTCAATATTGTTTTCGGCAAATTTCCACGGTCTTTTTGCTAATTTTCTCTAAAATCTTCAACAAAAAAGACGCCCTCGCGGGCGTCTTTTCGGTTTTAGCGTGACAATTACTCCTCTTCAAACAGGCACTTAGCCAGCTTATTGAACATGGTGTCGCGGCGGCGGATGATCTCCTCATCCTTGCCGTCGGAGTAGTCATAGAAGCCTGCGCCGGACTTCACGCCCAGCTTGCCGTTGTCCACGCACTCCTTCAACAGGCCAAAGGGTGCTTTGGCATCGCACAGGTCAGGGAAAGTGTAGTGGGAGATGTTGCAGTGGATATCGAGGCCGCCCAAGTCGCAGGTCTCAAAGGGGCCGAAGGCGGCGTAGCGGAAGCCAAGGGCGTACTTCATTACGTCATCCACCGCCTCGGGAGAGGCGATACCCTCATCCACGATGTAGAGCGCCTCGCGGAGGATGGCCTGCTGGATGCGGTTGAGGACAAAGCTGGGGGCATCCTTCACCACCACGGGCTTTTTCTTCAGCTTCAGGCACAGCTCACGGACGGCCTCTGCCGTCTCGTCGGCGGTCTTTTCGCCCTTGATGATCTCCACAAGGGGGATAATGTGAGGGGGATTGATCCAGTGCATACCGGCAAAACGTTCGGGGTTGGACACAGCCTCGGCAATGGCGGTGATGCTTAAACCAGAGGTGTTGGAGCAGAGGATGGCATCGGGTGCCATGATCTCACAGACCTGACGGTAGAAATTGTGCTTGACCTCCAACTTCTCCAAAATGGCCTCCAGCAGGAAGTCGCACGCCTTCAGATCGTTGATCTCGGCGGTGAAGGTGATCCGCTGCTGCAAAGCGGCGCTCTCCTCAGCGGTGAGCTTGCCGCTCTCCACCTCAGTGCTCTGATTGAGGGCGATCAGACCCTTGGCCTTCTCGAGGGCCGCGGGGAAGAGATCATAGAGGGTCACATCATAGCCAAAGCGGGCAAACGCCTGAGCCAGAGAATAGCCCATCGTACCTGCACCGGCGATGGCAACACGGGAAATAGCGCGCATAAAGAGTTCCTCCTTGTGGAAAATATATGAGTATTTTTCAATAATGTCTTTTCAAAGCATCAAATAGATTTCATCCATTTGATATTTTGAAAAGACCCCGATGCATTCGCATCGGGGTCTTTGTTCGCTTTACTTGGAAGCGGTCACTTCTTTAATTAGAAGCAGCCCTGCTCCATCATAGCCTCGGCGACCTTCTTGAAGCCGGCGATGTTAGCACCAGCAACCAGGTCGTAGCCCAGACCGTACTCTGCAGCGGCAGCAGCGGACATGTCGTGGATGGTCTTCATCATCTTCTTCAGCTGAGCATCGACCTCCTCAGCAGTCCAGACCAGACGCTCGGAGTTCTGAGCCATCTCCAGACCGGAGACGCCAACGCCACCGGCGTTAACAGCCTTGGAAGGAGCAACGATCATGTGCTTCTGAGCACGCAGGAAGTTCAGAGCATCGTTGGTGGTGGGCATATTGGCGACCTCGATGTAGTACTTAACACCGGCGGCAGCGATCTTCTCGGCCCACTCCATGTTGACGTCGTTCTGCATTGCGGCGGGCATGTAGATATCCACGTCCTTGACGCCCCAAGCCTTGGTGTTGGGAACGAACTCGCAGCCGAACTTGTCAGCATAGGGCTTGCAGTGCATGGGATCCTTAGCGCGCATCTCGAGGATGAAGTTCAGCTTCTCATCGGTGACAACGCCATCGGGATCGTGGATGTAGCCATCGGGACCTGCGAAGTAGGTAACAGCAGCGCCCAGCTGAGCAGCCTTCTTCATGATACCCCAACCCACGTTGCCGTAGCCGGAGATAGCAATGCGCTTGCCCTCGATGGTGTCGTTCTCATGAGCGAGAACTTCCTGCAGATAGTACACAGCACCGTAACCGGTAGCCTCGGGACGGATCAGGGAGCCGCCGTAGGTCAGGCCCTTACCGGTGAGAACGCCGTTCTCCCAAACGCCCTTCAGGCGACGATACTGACCATACAGATAGCCGATCTCGCGGCCGCCAACGCCCATGTCACCGGCGGGAACGTCGATATCGGGACCAATGTAACGATACAGAGCGGTCATGTAGCTCTGGCAGAAACGCATGACCTCGGCGTCGGACTTGCCGGCGGGATCGAAGTCGGAACCACCCTTGGCGCCGCCCAGAGGCAGGCCGGTCAGGCTGTTCTTGAAGGTCTGCTCAAAGCCCAGGAACTTGATGATGCCCTCATAAACGTTCTTCTGGAAGCGCAGGCCGCCCTTGTAGGGGCCGATAGCGCCGTTGAACTGGCAGCGCCAGCCGCGGTTGGTGTGCCACTGACCATTGTCGTCGCACCACACAACACGGAAGGTGAACATACGCTCAGGCTCGACCATACGGCCCAGCAGGTCGACCTTCTCATACTCGGGATGAGCATCGATCACAGGCTCCAGAGAGGACAGAACTTCCTCGACGGTCTGGACGAACTCGGGCTCATTGCCGTGCTTGGTCTTCACATTCTCCAGCACGCTAGCCAGATAAGCATTCATAATAATTTCCTCCTCAAATTTTTGTTCTTTGTTGAGAATTATCTAACGACGGACGCTATGTTTCCATCATCTATGATGATAGCACCAAATTCCCGATTCCACAAGCCCATTCTGTCCAATTCCTCGTTTCCTCTGCGTAAAATTTCCAGCGCTCTTTTTGTGCAAAATGTCGTTTTGTCGTTTAAAGTGTAACGCCGTTTTGCCTATATTCTACGAGAAATCCCCGCCTTCTCTTGACTTTTCGTGATTGCACCTTATAATAATAAAGGAGGGTGCTTCGCCGCCCTTTTGTAATGCTATCAACCGCTGTCGCCGTGGGCGGCAAGGTATAAAAGGAGAACTACTATGGCTACTTATTCCCTCAATGTGGCGGGTCTCCAGCGTGAGCTGCCCATCTGCAAGGTGACTGACGATTTGTATATCGGTGCGTTCATCGTCTTTGGCGATGCCGAGCTGACGGTGGAGTGTGCCCGTGAGATGCTCAAGCTCGTCCCGCAGGAGGAGTACGACTATCTCTTCACCGCCGAGGCCAAGTCCATCCCCCTCATTCATGAGATGGCCCGTCAGAGCGGCGCAAAGAAGTATTTCCTCGCCCGTAAGGGCCCCAAGGTCTATATGCCCGATCCCATCTGCGTGGAGGATCGCTCCATCACCACCGCCCATGCACAGAAGCTGTATTTGGGCAGCGATGACGCGGCACTGATGAAGGGTAAGCGCATCCTCATTATGGACGATGTGATCTCCACAGGCGGATCTCTCCTTGCTATGGAAGCACTGGTGGAGCAGGCAGGCGGCATTGTGGCTGGCAAGATCGCCGTGCTGGCTGAGGGTGACGCCGCCAAGCGCGACGACATTAAGTTCCTCGCACCCCTGCCCCTGTTCAACGCCGACGGTACGGTGAAGGGCTAAGAAAATATATACATTTCCCCGCTGTGTGTCCTCACAGCGGGGACTTTTTGTGTCCAAATAGTTAATTTTTCAAAAACCACAGTTGCCGTGTTGCATTTTGTCGAGAAAATTGTATATTGGTAATAAAGACAAGTTTTGGAGGGAGAACACCATGAAAAAGCGAAGTATTTTGCTGACATCCGTCATACTCCTCCTCTGTCTTGCACTATTGTGCGGCTGTCAGAAGAAAACAACGATGGTGGTTGGGGAACTGAGCGATCTGAATGTCCGTGATGACCTCGGCATTACGATGACGGTTGATGCTAAGACATTAACGCGGGAGAGCGCGCTGTTTCTCCTCTCTGCGGAAACAGCTGTCCCCTACGCTTATGGCGATGATTACCGCCTTGAAGTGCTGCAAGATGACGGTTGGCACAGCACTGACGCGATTCTCTCCTATCTCTTTATGAAAGGTGATCCCTCCACTGGAACACCTGCAGAACTGACCGCTGATTGGTCAAGTGATTGTGGAAAACTGCCCAAGGGTGCGTATCGTCTGCTGGCAGATGTACATTCTGTAAGAAGCGCCGATGGAGAGTCGTTCTATGTCGCCTGTGAGTTTACGATCAAGTAAGGCAAGTTCTCTATTAGGAACAATACGAAAATCCGCATAGAGAGTATTGGGAACGATACCGAGTTGTTGACTTAGGTATCGTTCCTTTTTATAATTTTTGTAAAAACTGTAACCCGTCCTGCCGAAACGGTGCTTACTATGGCGAAGGCCTTTGACCTTAGAAGAAAGGAGATGAACACCTTGGACGACAGCAGAATCGTTGATTTATACTTCCTGCGGGATGAAACCGCCATCGAGCAGACCTGCGAAAAATACGGACACCGCTTGCGCAACCTTGCCTATGGCATTGTGTCAGATGCGCAGACAGCGGAAGAGTGCGAAAACGACACCTATATGGAAGCGTGGAATTCCATCCCGCCCCACGAGCCCCGCGGCTATCTGTATGCCTTTCTTGCGCGGATCACACGCCACCTCTCCTTGAACTGCTGCCGCGACCGCAGCCGCCTCAAGCGCAGCGCCTATATCTGTGAGCTCAGCACCGAGTTGGAGCAATGTCTCCCCGCCCCCGATGATACGGCCTGCCGCGTAGAGGAAGCGGTGCTTGGCGAGGCACTTAACTGCTTTTTAAGCACTCTCAGCGCGGAAAAACGCAGCATTTTTCTCCGCCGCTACTGGTACATGGATTCCATCGCGGACATTGCCCAGCGCTTTTCTCTTTCCCAGAGTAAGGTAAAGACCACACTGTTCCGCTGCCGTAATCTCCTTCGTGAACACCTTGAAAAGGAGGGTCACACCCTATGACAGGCAATGAATTGTTGGATAAGCTGTCTTTGATCGACCCCGCCTACGTGGAAGAAGCGGATCGTGAGCCTAAGAAAAACTATTCATGGCTGAAGTTTGGTGCACTGGCAGCCTGCCTCTGCCTGATTATCATCGGCGTTGTGCTGCAAAGAGAACCTACCGATGGGATACAGGACGCTGTGAGCGACCATTTCATCGCCTTTCCCATCTCCCTTGACAGCGCCCCCGCCGCGTTATACCACCCCATTTCTTTTGAGGAGCGCCAGCAATACGGTCTTGTTCCCGCCGATGCCCTCGGCTTGGACGAGAGTAACACCTACCATATCACGGAGAGTGATCTCGGCGAATGGATGGGCGCGGTAACATCCTGCGGGGATGAATCGTTGATCGGCTGCGATGTCTATCACTTTGCCAAACACCCCGACAAGGACTCCATCTGCATTGTGGACACTCCCGCTGGCTATGCCTTCTATGTCTGCCACTGGCTCTATACCGAGCCTGCGATCGGTGACACTGTGGACGCCCTTTGGGAAGTCCATGACCTACCCCAGTCGCTGGAAACCATGGAGCTCCTTACCCCTTCTCTCCAACCCATAAAGGAGATCACGGATGCCGCGGCGATGGACGCTGTATTCGCCCTCCTCAGCGGCAAAACCAACATGGGTCTTGCAGAGAGCAACCGCCACTTTGCGCAGGCATGGTATGATGCCTACGGCAACGAGGATGTATTCTTCAGTGAGGAAGCAGGCTATTGCAAATACCGCGATGTAGATTCAATTGAAAAAGCACGGGCTCTTTGGACAGAGGGTGAGCAGGTCATTCTCATTACCACAGAGCGCGGCTATCAGTTGATGATCGACTTCTTCCCCGCTGTGGGCGTTGCGGCTATCGGAGGCGGATACTATGAACTCACCGCCGCAGAAATGGAACTGTTCCGCTCCCTTTTCTGATCCCCCCTCTCCCCCGCCCTATGGGCGGGGGTTTTATTATCCCTCCTTATGCCCCCTTCCTTATCCTTCACAAAAAAAGTATGGACACCTAACATAAGTTGTGATAATATGAGGGATAACAAAAATTAATTGCAAGGAGGAACGGTCATGGCAGGGAAAGAGAGTTACGCAGGAAAAATCAACCGCAAGCTCAACAAGAAGC
>JAFQTS010000054.1 GCA_017408915.1 Oscillospiraceae bacterium
TATGATGCCCTGCAGGCCAAGCTGGCTGCCTAATTACTAAAAACTTAGTCTTTCCTCATAAAAGGACGTGGTCTTGCCTTTCGGGGCAAGACCACGTCCTTTTTTTGAGGACAAAAAAGGCCCTTGTACAAACAGGTGAGAGGCGACAGAACGTTCACGCAAAAAAGGTTTACATTCAACGAGGCCCTTTGGGCCTTTTTTGTTTGAACGATAATTATGATGCAAGACCTCTTAATGCGTCTGGAAGCCGCAGAGAACCGTTTAAGGGCCGTTGAGATGGAGCAGATTTTCTGCTACGCCGTTGGCTATGGCGCAAGGCTACAGAGGGAATTAGATGATGTCTCGAGTGAGTTCAGGCATCGATGACAAATAAAAGAGTTTTGTTGAAAATCTCGAATGGCATGCTTTGCAATGCATTGCATCACGATAAAGTGAAGGGGAGAAAAAGTGCGGGGAATTTCCGTGATGAACAGGGAATTGGTAACAATTCAGCGGGCGGAAGATTGTCGCCCCTACGAATTCTGTTGCGTCTACCTACGAATTCTCACCTCGCAACAAGAAAGCGACAAAATCTTCCGTAGCCCCTGCCCTATACTGAAAGCCCCCGCCCTTTGCGGGGAGACTGACAGGAAAAGGAGAAGGGCTATGAAAAGAGTGTTCTCGGCGCTGCTGGCGGCCTTGTGTCTTGCCGCTGCCACCGCCACCGTCCACGCCGCCCCCTTGCAGGCGGTGAACCCCCAGTGGAGCGAGGAAAAGCAGCAGGTGAAAGCCCCCGCGTGGAACATGACCGCCGAGGCCATCGCCGCTGCCTACGAGGGGAAAGACCTTGCGCTGGCGGGATACGACTACCTCTATGTAGGCCACGGGGAGGACAGCCTCTACGGGGCGGACTGGAACTTATCGGAGCAGGTGGGGGCATGGCGCTACGGCACGGGGACGGCACAATTTCAGCTGACCGACCCCGCCAAAGCAGGCAGTGTCTACACCGCCTACTGCGCCGACATCGACACCACCTCCAAGACGGGTTGGTGGTATAAGGTGGAAAATTTGGAAGATGCTGCCTATTATGCCCGTGGCGACGCCGCCGACCATATCCGCGCCATCGCCCTCACGGGCTACTGGGGCACGGCGGCGGGCACAGGCAGCCTTGGGGCGGTGAAAGATGCCCTCTGCGCCGCCATTGACGGCGGGACACTGACCACCATGACGAAGGAGGATGTGGCTGCCCTCACGGAGGGGGAGGCCCTTACCGCCACCCAGATGGCCATTTGGAAGTACGGAAACCCCTATGAGGTCATTACCTTGGGGGCCAATACGCTGGATAGGGGCAGCCCCTATTGGGACTACTGCGACGAGGTGCTGAAGGCGCAATACGGCATGGATGATGCCGCCATCGACGATGCTCTTGCCCGTATTGAGGCGGTGGCGGCGTATCTTATGGGGCTTACCATCACCGCCGAAGGGGCGGGGGAGACCACCATCCTGCGGGACGGGGAGTTGGTGAAAGAAGCGAACCTCCGTGTGGGGCAGAAGGTGGGGGAGGGGTTGTATCGCGCCGACCTCCTCTTCACCTTGCAGGTCGCGCCCCAGCAGGGGGATGATGTGACGGTGCAGCTCCTCGGTGCTGACGGCGCGGTGCTGGCGCAGGGGCGCATTGCCCCCGCCGAGGAAGAGGGGGTGCTGCTACCCGACAGTGCGGGTTGCTATACCCTCGGCGGCCTTACCCTCAAGGCAGGGGAAGAGATGGCGTGTCGCTTCACCCTTACGGGTGTGCAGCAGCTGCGCCGCGGCGTGTATGTCTACACCTCGGAGGTGCGGGAGGGGGTGTCCTCTCAGACCTTCGTAGGCCTTGCCGAGGGGGCGGTGCAGGTGAACGGGCAGCAGGCACTGCCTCTCAGCTTCGCCGCACCTGCCGACCCTGTGCCGTCTGTGCCCTATGTGCCATCAGTGCCTACGGTGACGGTAGAGTCCCCCAAAACGGGTGACGGGGTACTGCTGTGGGCTGTCCTTGGCGCAGTTTCCAGCGCCGCCATGGGGGTCGTGGGGTGGAGGAAACGAGGGTAGCCGCCTACAAAGGTTGATTGAGGCCTTCCCTAGACCTTGTAGGGGCTGGCGCTTGCCGACAGCCCGCTGAAACGGGGTGTTGTCCCCGCAAGGAGTGCTTTCGTCAGCAGCCCTCTCCGTCATTTGCTCCGCAAATGCCACCTCCCCCAGAGGGGGAGGCGAGGCGATGGTGCGCCGCACCCCAAGAAAATTTTCAAAAAAATATCCCCTTGTTGTCCGTTTCGGGGAAACAAGGGGGCTTTTTATGCCTATAGGTGAGAGGGTGAAACGAAACAGCACAGACGGGGAAAAGGGGAACCCTCGTCTGTGCTGCGAACAAGGCCCGCGAAGGGCTTATTCCTTTATTTCCAGATTGCCGCAGAGTGTGGCGCCCTTATCCACGGCGAGGGTGGCGGTGGTGATGCTGCCGTCGATACGGGCGGTGGACTCCAGCACCACCGCGTCGGTGGCTGAAATGTCGCCGCTGACCGTGCCGGCGCAGCGGACTTCTCCGGCGGTGATGTTGCCGCAGATGCGGGAGTCGCGGGAGATGACAAGCAAGCCTTCACAGGTCACATCCCCTGTGAGGGTGCAGCCCGCCAAGGTGAGGCTGCCGGCGGTAACATTACCCTCCATAGCGGAGTGGAGGGTCACAGCGCCCTTGGCGTGGAGTTCACCGCGGAAGGGGCAGGAGACCTCCACATCTCCCTCGGAGCGCAGCGTGCCCTCCCACTGTGCCCCCTCTGCCAAAAAGCTGACGGGGCTGAGGGTATAGGGTACGGCCATGACGGGGACGGCCTCTGGGGCAGGGGTGGCAGGAGCGGCGGGTGCGCTCTCAACGGCGGGGACAGGGGCAGGAACGGTGGTCATCGCCTCGGCGGGCGTCTCCTCCACCGTGAGGGGGACGGCAGAGCCTACGCCAAAGACCTCAAACACAGCCTGCTTCATATTATCAAGATTCGTACGCATCATTTCTCTCCTTATACTCTCTCGTCTTTCACAGAGCGAAAGCCCATGATAACGGCGGGCAGGTGATACAGGGGCTGGTGCAGCGTCTGCTCGTATTTCTCCACCGCTTGGGCGTAGATGTTCTCGCTTCGGGCCAGCACAGCGGCGAAGGCCTCGGGGGAGGGCTCGGCGCTTTCCTCCGCCGTCTGCCGCTGCCGCGCCGCTACCTCCACGGCGTCGTGCCGCGCCTTCATGACCAGCCACACCCGACGAAACCACAGATAGACCCCCAGCAGCAGCAACAGAACCACAAGTGCCTTCAGGGATGACCTCGGCATGATAAAGCGCCCCTTCCTTTCGTTTTCTTGCCGCTACTTTACCACATAGCAGCGAATATTTGTGGGGAAAAGGTACGAATGGTAGTGGTTTTCGCCCCGAATGGCAGGGAAGGGGGCAGCCGCGCCTTGCCATGAGGGGGTGAGGTGTGATAAAATAGGGAAAAACCTCGGGAGGTGGGCTATGTATATCGCCGTATGTGACGATCTCATTTCGGAGCTGGAGCGGGTGGAGGAGATCCTCATCCAGTGGAAGAACGAGAAGCAGGCACCCCTGCGCTATCGCTGTTTCCCCGACGCCTCGGCGCTGCTGGACGCGGTGGGGGAGGAGAAGTTCGACTTATATCTGCTGGACATTATGATGCCCGGCGTCAGCGGCCTCGATGCCGCCGCCGAGATCCGTCTCCGTGACGAGACAGCCGATATTGTGTTCCTCACCTCCTCTCCCGGCTTCGCCTACGAGAGCTACGGTGTCCGCGCCTTGGACTATCTTCTCAAGCCTGTGAAAAAAGAGCGCCTTCGTGAGCATTTGGATAGACTTCTGCTCCGTGAGCAAAAGCCCGCCGAGGGCTTGACCGTCAAGTGCGGCACGACGCTGGTGCGTGTGCTGTTCTCCCAGCTTTCCTATGTGGAGGTCAACGGCAAGCACCTCTATTTCAACATGGCGGACGGCACGGTGCAGGAGGTCTTCGGCACGCTGCGGGAATTTGAGCCACAGCTATTGCAGCGGCAGGAGTTCGCCCGCTGTCACCGCTCCTATATCGTCAATCTCCTGCAGGTGGCGGAGCTGTCCGCCGCCACCATCCGCACCTTCTCGGGCAAGACCTTGCCTGTGTCCCGCGCCCTCTATAAAGAGGTGCAGGCGCAGTATATGAAGGTGCTGTTCAGCGGAGGGGAGGCATGAAACGATGGATCTGCTGACCGTATTTGAGCTGCTGAATTACGGGCTGGTGCTGCTGTTCGGCCTCTTTCTCAGCGTCCGTGTGGCGGGTGGATATGGGCATGGACGGCGTCCGTGGCTGCCATATCTTTTAGGACTTTTGTTCCTGCTTGTACAGGGACTGTGTTATTCCCTGTGGGGCGTGGTGATGGCAGAGCGGTTCTATCCCTTGATCGTCCACCTGCCGCTGACACTGGTGTTGACCTTTGTGCTGAAAAAGCCTTTTGGGGTGTCCCTCGTCAGCGTCTGCACCGCCTATCTGTGCTGCCAGCTGCCCCATTGGGTGCGTCTGACAATGCTGATGTTGACGGATTCTCTGTTGATAAGCGAGATCACTTACACCCTGTGTATTATCCCCGCCTTTTGGCTGCTGCTGCGGCATTTTGCGCCTGCTGCCTACAGTGCCATGACCTACTCAAGGAAGACGCTGCTGCTTTTCGGCAGCCTGCCCTTGGCCTACTATCTCTTTGATTACGCCACCACGGTCTATTATGACATCTTTGCCACACAGGTGCAGGCGATCTATGAATTCCTGCCCACGGCACTGATTGTGTTCTATGTTCTCTTCCTTGCCCTCTACCATGTGCAGTCCCAGAAAGAGGCGCAGGCAGAATTGCAAAGAGCCATGCTGGAAACGGCGCTGAAGCAGTCCCACGGCGAAATGGAGCGCTTAAAAGCCACCGCCCATCAAACGGCGGTGTATCACCACGATATGCGCCACCATCTCAACATGATCGATGGCTTCCTGTCCGCCCAAAAGCCCGAGCAGGCCTCGGAGTACATCCGCCGCATCCAAGAGGACATCTCCACCATCTCCCTGCGGCGGTACTGCGAAAACGAGGCCATGAATCTGCTGTGTTCCTCCTTCGCCGAGAAGGCCGCGTCCATGGGTGTGCAGCTGACCATGGAGGTGTCGCTGCCCAAGGAGCTGTCCCTCTCCGACACGGAGCTGTGTTCCATGGTGTCCAACGGCTTGGAAAACGCCCTCCACGCCGTGGGATCGTTGGATCAAAACCGCCGCTGGGTGCAGGTCTCCTGCCGCATCCGCAACAACAATCTCCTGCTGGAGATCAAGAACCCCTATCGTGGCGCGGTGCGGATGCAGGAGGGCGTCCCCCTGTCGGCCCGGGAGAACCACGGCTACGGCTGCCACAGTATTCAGACCATCGCCCGGCGCAACCGCGGTCACTGCCTCTTTGAACCCAAAGACGGTGTATTCACCCTCCGCGTAGCGCTGCCGTTATGAGAAGAAACAAAAAGCAGAGAGCTTTGCAGCTCTCTGTTTTTGTTATTCTCTTTCGTTTTTCAGCCGATCCAAGCGCTTGAAGTCCCGCGCCACCAGCCCCAGCGCCAGCAGACAGGCCAGTGCGTCAGCCACCGCGCCTGCCCACAATACGCCGTTTAAGCCGAAGAGCATAGGCAGCACCACCAGCAGGGGCAGCAGCAGGAAGCCCTGCCGCGACAGGGAGATGACCAAGCCCTGCTTCACATTGCCGATGCCGGTAAAGTAGCTCAAGGTCATAGGCTGGGTGCCCACCACCAGCACCATCATCATGTAGATCCGCAGATATTTCGCCGCGAAGTCGTAGTACAAAGGCTCACCGCTGCCGAAGATGGAGGTGATCTGCCGCGGGAAGAGCTGGAAAGCGGCAAAGGCCACCAGTCCGATGAGGAGGGCCACCCCCAGTGCGCTGGTATAGGTCTTTTTCACCCGCTCGTAGTTCTTCGCCCCCATGTTGTAGCTGAAAATGGGCTGACAGCCGTGGGAGATACCCACCACGAAGGAGATGAGGATGCTGTTGATCTTGGCGGCAATGCCTGCCACCGCCAAGGGGATGTCGCTGCCGTAGGCGGACTCGGCGCCGTACTTCTTCAGCATATTGTTCAGCACCACATTCACCGTGGTCATGATGATGTGGTTAATAAAGGCGGAAAGGCCCAGCTTCAGGATCTTCCCCACATAGCCGCCCCGCAGCGTCAGCATATCCCGGGTAATGGGGAAGGCGCGGAAATGGCGGAAATAGGCGGCGGAGACGAGGAAGGACACGATCTGACCGATAATGGTGGCCCATGCCGCGCCCTGAATGCCCCAGCGGAACACCAGCATGAACAGGGCGTCGAGGCCCACGTTTAAGACCGCGCCGATAATGCTGCTGAACATGGAGTAGCGGGGCGAGCCATCGGCGCGAATGAGGGTGGCCATGGCGTTGCCCAGCAGCAGGAAGGGCAGACCGAACGCGGTGATGCCCAGATACACATCGGCGTAGGCAAATACCGCCTCCGTTGCGCCGCACAGCCACAAAAGGGGCGTTTTCAGCGCCAGCACCACGGCGGTGATAACGAGGCCGAACAGGGTCATCAGCACCAGTCCCGTGCCGATATAGTGGCGGGCATCCTCCGTCCGCTTCGCCCCCAAAGAGATGTTGAAGTTGGCCGCCGTACCCACGCCGGAGATCTGGGCAAAGGCGATGGTCAGCATCACCACGGGGAAGGCCACATTGGTGGCGGCGTTGCCGTACATACCGATGACATTGCCGATGAAGATCTGATCGGTAATATTATAGATGGCGGAGACAAGCATGCTGATAATGGAGGGGATGGCAAAGCGGGTAATAAGCCCCGTCAGCGGCGCGCTGCCCAAGGGATTATTGGGCGTAGTTTCCTTCATTGTCCCCACCTCCTGTGGAAAAGTTCGTTTCTTTTTATAGTGTACTCCCCCGCGCAGAAGAAGTCAACGGCGTAGTCTGCGGAAACTTTTTTGCGCCTCGCGCAAAAAAGTGTTGACAAGGCTCTTTTCCTGTGGTATAGTAACTCGTGCCTGTCGAGGACATGGCGGCGTAGCTCAGTTGGCTAGAGCACGCGGTTCATACCCGCGGTGTCACCGGTTCAAATCCAGTCGCCGCTACCATTGCGGGAGAGAGAGGACACTCTCTCCCGCATCCCGACAGGGTTTTTCTTTTCCCGGCCCGTTGGTCAAGAGGTTAAGACACGGCCCTTTCACGGCTGTAACATGGGTTCGATTCCCGTACGGGTCACCAAATCGGCGCTCCGTTGGGGCGCCGAAAAATAAGGAGGCTTAGCTCAGCTGGTTAGAGCGCCTGCTTCACACGCAGGAGGTCACTGGTTCGAGTCCAGCAGTCTCCACCACGAAAAAAGCTCACCCTGTCGGGTGGGCTTTTTTCTTGTGGATTTTTATTTAACACGAGGGGTCATACCCTCCCCCCTCGTGCTCCCCCATGCAAAGATGGGGGCTTTCTCCACTCTCGCGCTCTCCCCATGCAAATGTAGGAGCTGTTCCCTCTCGCGCTCTGGGGGTGGCAAATTGCCGTCCCTACAACAAGACCGAAGGATTCTTGGGATAGATTGTAGGGGTCGGCGCTTGTCGACGACCCGCATAGGCGTGTTACCAAAAAACCACCCAACAGGGTGGTTTTTTACTCTCCACTTTTCACTCTTCACTTTCCCCGCAGGGGAAAAATATCTCCCGTTGTATTTTCCTCCCATTCATGGTACAATCCTAAAAAGTGAAGCAATGCGGCGAGTTTTACTGTGAAAGTTGCCGTAACACTTGAAAAGAGTTAGGAGTTCCGGCACTTTGCCATACCGAACAGGACAAAGAGAATCTATAATAGGGAAGGAGAATTGTTTTGGCTGCTGAAAACAACACAAAATCTAAGAAGAACCCGACGTATACCAGTCCCTACGAGTTTAAGGGGCGTATTCCTCTAAAGCACGCGATCCCCCTGGGCATCCAGCACGTGCTGGCTATGTTTGTTGGTAACCTGACGCCCCTGATCATCATCTGCGGAGCCTGCGGCATCATCGCCGAGGAGCCGGCGCTGTATGTCTCACTTCTTCAGAACGCCATGCTGGTGGCGGGTCTGGTGACGCTGGTGCAGCTGTTTTCCATAGGCCCCATCGGCGGAAAGGTTCCCATCATTATGGGTACCAGTTCCGGCTTTTTGGGGGTCATGCGCAGTGTGGCCGCCACCATGGGCGGCGGCGTTATTGCCTACGGCGCGATTCTGGGTGCGAGCATCGTTGGCGGTATTTTCGAGGCGGTGCTGGGCTTTTTCATCAAGCCTCTGCGTAAGATCTTCCCGCCGGTGGTCACGGGCACGGTGGTGCTGGCCATCGGTTTGAGTCTCATTTCCGTCGGTGTCAACTCTTTTGCCGGCGGCTCCGGTGTGCAGGACTTTGGCTCTCTGGAGAATTTGTTTGTAGGCCTTGTCGTGCTGGTGGTCATCATCGTCCTCAAGCATTTTACAAAGGGAATCACCAGCACGGCCTCCATCCTGTTCGGCATCATCTTCGGCTACATCGTCTGCGCGATCATGGGCATGATCCTGCCCACCACCGCTGTTAACGCCGAGGGTGTGGAGTACACGAAGGCGTGGGTCCTCAACTGGAGCAAGATCGCCGACTCGGCCTGGTTCTCTATTCCGAAGCTCCTGCCGGTGAAGCCCACCTTCGAGTGGGGCGCGATCCTGCCCATCGGCATTATGTTCATCGTCACCGCCGTGGAGACCGTGGGTGATACCGCCGGCTGCGTCGAGGGCGGCATGGGCCGTGAGGCAACCGACAAGGAACTGTCCGGCGCCGTGGTCTGCGATGGTATAGGTTCCAGCTTTGCCGCCCTGTTCGGCGTGCTGCCCAATACGTCCTTCTCCCAGAATGTGGGTTTGGTGACCATGACCAAGGTGGTCAACCGCTTTGCCCTCTCTATCGGCGCCATTTTTTTGGTGCTGTGCGGTCTCAGCCCCAAGCTGGCGGCGGTAGTCTCCATCATGCCCCAGAGCGTTCTCGGCGGTGCGGCGGTTCTGATGTTCTCCTCCATCGCCATCTCCGGCATTCAGCTGATCACCAAGCACGGTCTGACGACCCGAATCATCACCATCGTGTCGGTGGCGCTGGGCGTAGGCTATGGTCTGGGCGCCACTGCCGGCTCCATCGCCGGTCTGGGCGAGAACATCAATCTGGTCTTTGGCGGCTCCGGTATCGTTCCGGCAGCGCTGCTCGCCATTATTCTGAACCTGGTGATCCCCAAGACAAAAGAGGACCATGTATCCGAGGCGGCCCATGCGCAGGTGGCAGAGATCAAAGAGCGGGAGATGGCGAAAGAATAACGGTTAAGGCGCAAAAAATATTCTCCCATTGTATTTTTTCCTCGTTCGTGGTACAATCCTAAGGAATGAAATACTACGGAGGAATTCTACTATGAAAATTGCAGTTACGTTTGAAAACGGTCAGGTGTTCCAGCACTTTGGCCATACCGAGCAGTTCAAGCTCTATGAGGTGGAGGGCGGCAAGATCGTCGCTTCCGAGGTCATCGACACCAACGGCAGCGGCCACGAGGCACTGGCGGACTTCCTCGCCCAGCGCGGCGTAGGCGCACTGGTCTGCGGCGGCATCGGCGATGGCGCACAGGCAGCCCTCTCCGCTTCCGGCATCGAGATCTGCTCCGGCGCACAGGGCGACGCCGACGAGGCTGTGGCAGCCTTCCTGCGTGGCGAACTGGTCTCCGCCGGTGTCAACTGTGACCACCACGACCACGACCATGAAGAGGGCGGCGGCTGCGGCGGCAGCTGTGGCAGCTGCGGTGGCTGCGGCGGCCATTCCGCTCCCGCCATCGAGGGCCCCAATGTGGGCAAGGTCTGCAAGACCCACTATCGCGGCACCTTCAACGACGGCACCGTGTTCGACTCCTCTTATGACCGTGGCGAGCCTCTGGAGTTCGTCTGCGGCGTGGGCATGATGATCCGCGGCTACGACGAGGCCGTTGCCAAGATGGCCGTGGGCGAGTCCATCGACATCCACCTTACCCCCGATCAGGCCTACGGCTATCCCGATCCCCGCGCCATCTTCACCGTGGAGCTGGCTCAGCTTCCCGGCGCAGAGGAGGCAAATGTGGGCGAGACGGTGGTGCTCTACACCAACGCAGGTCAGCCCATGCAGGTGAAGGTCGCCGCAAAGGATGAAACCACCATCACCTTCGACGGCAACAGCGAAATGGCCGGCAAGGAATTGAATTTCCA
>JAFQTS010000055.1 GCA_017408915.1 Oscillospiraceae bacterium
CAAGGCTGGTATGCAGGATTCCGAGTGCATCATCGCCGTGAACAAGAACGAGTCCGCCCCCATCTTCGAGGTGGCAGACTACGGCATCGTGGGCGATCTGTTCAAGGTCGTGCCCGAGCTGATCGAGTCCATCAAGGCTGCTAAGGCTGCTAAGTAAGCTCGATAACAAGTGAAGATTCTTCTGCGGCAGAGCGCTTCTGCGCTCTGCCGCAGCGGACTATCCAAATGGCATCCAAAGAACAAAAGGAGGTGACCGGGATGAGCGAAAAAGTGAACACCGTGGGACAAGCACCCTCCACCGGAAAGCGGGCAGCTGAGGAAATCTATGATATTCTCCGTGAGCGTATTCTCTCCGGCGAGCTGACGCCCGGTGACCGTTTGCCCTCTGAGCGGGCCTTGATGGTGGAGCTGCAGCGCAGCCGTCCCACCATCCGCGAGGCATTGCGCCGCTTGGAGCAGGGCGGCTATATTACCACGGCGCAGGGTACCAGCGGTGCGGTGGTGTGTCAGCCCTCTTTGCAGGCGGCGGAAGAGCCCCTGCAGGACATCATTCGCCTCGGCGGCGTGACGCTGAAGGAACTGAATGAATACCGACAGAATAATGACGGCACCATCGCCGCGTGGGCGGCAAAGCGTGCCAAAGAGGAGGATGTTGCGGCGCTGGCAGATTGCGTGGAGCGGCAGGCCGCCTCGATAGCGGAATTTGAGAAATTCATTGAGCTGGACGTGGAGTTCCACGGGCTCCTCTCCCACGCCAGCGGCAACCGTGTGGCGGAGATCGTCACCGATGTACTGGCAGGGGTAGAGCGTGAAATGCTGCATCAAAAAATGCAGCCCCTGTCCGATGCTCTGCGGCAGGAGATGTGCCGCGACATTCTGACCCAGCACAAGGAAATACTGGCAGCCATCCGCTGCGGCGACAGCCGCGCCGCCCGCGCTGCCATGACCACCCATATCCGCGCCGCAGGCCGCAATCTGCGGATGTGATGGGCAAAAGAGGAGACCCTTTTATGAAGAAGAGAATTTCAGCGCTTGTATTGGCGCTGTTGATGATGGTGTCGCTGTTTGGCTGCGCCCCCAAGGAGGCGCTGTACGCCGGGGGCAGCGTATCGGCCCGCACCTATGAAAATGCCCTGCTGGGCTTGCAGTGTATTACGCCTGCCGATTGGACGTATCTGACGGAGGCGGAACTGCTGCAGCTGGGGGATGTGCCTGCCCTTGCAGAGGAGCAGACCATGGAAGAGTGCCTGACTGCCCACCTCAATAACGGCGGGCAGGTGCAGGATATGTACGCCATGACGGAGGACGGATTGCAGACCGTCAATGTGATGGTGACGAAAATTGACCTTGCCGCCCAGGAGATGACCGTTGCCGACTTTGCCGACCTCGGGGCGAAAGAAGTCCGTGAGGTCTACGAGGGAATGGGCATCACCGAGGTGAACATGAGCCGTGAGCAGGTGGACTTCTTAGGCGAAACGGTGGAGACCATCCGCCTCAGCGGTGCCTATGAGGATGTGCCCTTGTACTCCTTGCAGCTGTGCTTAGAGCGGGGCAGCTATCTCTGCGTGGTGACTTTCAACAGCTATGTGGAGGATACCACCGAAACGCTGATGAAGTTTTTCCGTCCCCTCGTGGTGGAAGAGGAAGAAAAGTGAAAATAAAAAGAACGCATCCGGTGGATGCGTTCTTTTTTGCTTACTTGCTCTTCTTGGTGAAGAGGATGAACAGGATGCTGCTTACTGCCAGCAGGAAAGGATAGAACAGCATAGGGATGATCTCGAAAGCGGAGATGGTGTAGCCCAGGGTGGTGCAGGCGGAGATAGCCACCAGCATCTGTGCGCCGTAGGGGATAATGCCCTGGAAGATGCAGGAGAAGGTATCCAGCAGGGAGGCGGCGCGCTTAGGCTCGATGCCGTATTCCTCGCTGATCTCCTTGGCGATAGGGCCTGCCATGACGATAGCCACGGTGTTGTTGGCGGTGGCGATGTCCATGACGCCCACCAGCAGACCAACACCCAGCTGACCGCCGCGGTTGCCCTTGAAGCAGCGGCGGATGAACTGCAGGAGGGACTCGAAGCCGCCGTAGGCGCGGATGAGACCGCACAGAGCGGAGACAAGGATGGTGACCATGACGGTCTCAAACATACCGCTGACGCCGCTGCCCATGTTGCCCAGCAGCTCAATGGCGGTGACCTGACCGGTGAGGAGAGTGATGAGCGCGCCGGAGACGATGCCAATGAGCAGCACCACGAACACATTCAGGCCCACGATGCCGCCGATGAGCACCAGCACATAGGGGATCAGCAGCACCAGATTGTGGTCGCCGTTAGGCACGGCATTGACATCGGTGCCGATGGAGATCAGCAGGATGATGACCAGTGCAGCCAGAGCGGCGGGGAGGGCGATTTTGAAGTTGGCGCGGAACTTATCTTTCATCTCGCAGCCCTGAGTAGAGCAGGCGGCGATGGTGGTGTCGGAGATAAAGGAGAGATTGTCGCCGAACATGGCGCCGCCCACCACGGAGGCAACGCACAGGGGCAGGGAGAAACCGGAATCGGCAGCCACGGCAACAGCGATGGGGGCGATGAGGGTGATGGTGCCCACGGAAGTACCCATTGCCATAGAGATGAAGCAGGCCACTACGAACAGAACGGCCACAGCCAGCTTGGCGGGGGCGATGTTCAGCAGGAAATAGGCGGCAGCCTCGGCGCTGGAGCGACCGGTGACGCCCACGAAGATGCCGGCAGCCATGAAAATAAGGATCATGGTCATGATGTTGGGGTCGCCCACACCCTTTGCCATCAGCACCAGCTTATCGTTAAAGCTGACGGCGCGGTTCTGCAGGCAGGCCACCAGTACGGCAACGAGAAATGCCACCACGATGGGGATGTTGTAAAAGCCCATGGGGATGCGGAGTGCATACTCGAAAATAAGACCGAGGCCGAGATACAGGATCAAAAAGACCAGAATGGGGATCAAGGCTACGGCCTTGGGGGTAGGTTTGTGTTCCATGGGAGTGTTCCTCTCTTTCGTTGAAATATGAATACTTACTTGCTGCGCACCTTGATCTCGGGGGGCTGGATCACCACGCGGGTGTCGGCCTCCACAGAGGAGGTGAGGAAGGCGTTGGAGCCCACTACGGCACGCTCGCCGATGACGGTCTCGCCGCCGAAGATGGAAGCGCCGGAGTAGACGGTTGCGCCGTCGTTGACAGTGGGGTGACGCTTGCCGTGGGCATTGATACGACCGCCACGGGGGCTCAGTGCGCCCAAGGTGACGCCCTGATAGATCTTCACGTGCTCACCGATGTTGGTGGTCTCGCCGATGACGATGCCGGTGCCGTGGTCGATAAAGAAGTAGCTGCCAATCTCTGCGCCGGGGTGGATGTCGATACCGGTGCGGCTGTGGGCGTACTCCGTCATCATGCGGGGGATCATGGGGACGGCCTCGAGGTAGAGAAGATGTGCCACGCGGTAGGCGAAGATGGCGAAGAGACCGGGATAGGCGAAGGCCACTTCCTCCCGGTTCTGCGCGGCGGGGTCGCCGTCGAAGATGGCGTCAATGTCGGTAAGGAGCTGACGCTGCACCTGGGGCAGCTGCTCCACCACGCGGCGGGCGATCTCGTTGGCGCGATGGGTCTCAGCACCGGGGAGCGCAAGGGAGAGCTGCTTGGTGAGATTGGTCTCAATACGCTCAAGAAGAAGAGCGGCGTAGTCCTTGGCCTCCAGCGTCATCAAGGCGCTGTCGCCAAAATAGGCGGGGAACATCAGCTGGCGCATCTCCTTGAGAAGGGCGATGATGGCTTTGCGGTCGGGCAGGCGCAGGCGGCTGCCGTACATGGGCAGAGAGGCCTCGGCCATGTTCTCTGCCATGGCGCGGGCGGCTTTGCAAATATGATCGGCGTACATTTACTTAGTCCTCCTTCCACAAATCTGTGGACAAATAGCGTCCGCCGTCGTCCGGCAGGAGCGCGACAATGGTTTTTCCGTGATTTTCGGGGAGCTGTGCCAGCATATCGGCAGCGCGAAGAGCAGCACCGGAGGTGATACCCGTCAGCACGCCCTCGGTGCGGGCAAGGAGACGTGCGGCGTTATAGGCCTCCGTCTCCGTGATGGGGATGATCTCATCTACCAAAGAAGCATCGTAATTCTTGGGCACGAAGTTGGCGCCGATGCCCTGCAGGCCGTGGGGGCCTGCCTTACCGCCGGAGAGAAGGGGGGAGGCGGCGGGCTCAACAGCCACAATGCGGACGTTGGGATTCTTCTCCTTGAGATAGCGTGCCACGCCGCTGATGGTGCCGCCTGTGCCTACGCCTGCTACAAAGATATCCACCAAGCCGTCGCTGTCGCGCCAGATCTCGGGGCCCGTGGTCTTATAGTGGGCGGCGGGATTGGCGGGATTTTCAAACTGACCTGCAATAAAGCTGTTGGGGATGGTGCGGTGCAGCTCCTCGGCCTTCTCAATGGCGGCGCTCATGCCGCCCTCGGCGTCCGTCAGCACCAGTTCCGCGCCGTAGGCACGCAGCAGCGTCTTGCGCTCTTCACTCATGCTTGCGGGCATGGTCAAAATCACGCGGTAGCCGCGGGAGATAGCCATGGCGGCGAGGCCGATGCCCGTATTGCCGGAGGTGGGCTCAATGATGGTGCCGCCTTGCTGCAGTGCGCCGCTCTCCTCCGCCTGTCGCAGCATTTCCAAAGCCACACGGTCTTTTGCGCTGCCTGCGATGTTACAACACTCCAGCTTGGCGAGAATGGTGGCGTTGAGCTTGCGGTATGCGCCATAGCGCTCCAGCTGCAGCAGCGGTGTGTTGCCTACGAGGGCGTCGATGGAATGATAGATCTCCATAGGTGTGACTTCCTTTCAGATAAAATAAAAAAGAGAGGGCGTGCAGATGTACACGTCCTCTCTTGAAAAACAACTGTAGTTTTCCGCCGCGATTATGCGGTGTGAGAAGCCGTGTGACGGTCGAAACAAGCGCAACAAACCATGCCCATGCAGCACATGGACAGACAAGTCATCATAGCGTTGCGCACGATCATCTTTGGCTTCTCCTTTCTTATGATAGTACTATTATACGGCATGGCGGGGGAAAATGCTATGGGGATGGTACACAAACTTCCTCTGCCTTTTCCTGTCCCTTTTAGCGGAAAAGGGACAAAATTCACCAAGATTCACCCCACCAGCACGTCAATGGCCAGCATGAAGCAAAAGCCCAAAAGCAGCGCCGCTGTGCCACGGCGATGGCTCTGCGCCTCGGGGATCATATCCTGACAGATGACGTAGAGCATAGTACCCCCTGCGAAGGCGAGGACGAAGGGCAGCGCGGCGGTGGAGAGGCTCACAGCCCCGAAGCCTAAAAACGTGCCGATGATCTCGGGGATACCCGTTGCCATGGCGAGGAGCAGCGCCCGCCGCGGCGGCAGCCCCGAGCGCAGGAGGGGTGCAATGAGCACCATGCCCTCGGGGACATTCTGCGCGGCGATCCCTGCGGCGATGGCGAGAGCTTGGGGAATGCTGCCGCTGCCAAAGCCCACCCCTGCGGCGATGCCCTCGGGGAAGTTATGGATGGCGATGGCGGCGAGGAAGAGCAGTGCTCCCCGCATTTCATGTGGTGTCATGAGCTTGGCGGTGCAGCGGGAGAGCAGCAGCAAAAACGCGCCGCCGCAGAGGATGCCCGAGAGCACCAGCGGCAAACGCCACACCCCGCCGCCTTCCAATGCGGGGATGATAAGCCCTGCCACGGCGGCGCTGAGCATCATCCCTGCGGCGAAGGAGAGAAGTAAGCCCTCCCCCAACCGCCGCGCTGCACCGCGGAAGAGATACCCTGCCGCCGCCCCTGCCATGGTAGAGCCGCCTACGGCGAGAGCCGTCAGCAGTACGATGAGAAACATAATGAACGCCCCTTTGCTTTTCACTATGCTCATACTATGGCCTTGATGCGAAAGAGGTGAAAAAACTGGGACGAGCTGCGCTCGTCCCAGTTTCCTATCCTATGAACTTTACTTTTCATGAATGATGAGTTCCGTCACATCGGGGCGGGAGTAGTGACCGCAGGGGTCAAACTCCATGCGGGCGCGGGCGGCCTCATCGGGGTCGATGTCGGCGTAGATGATAGTCTCGCAGTCCCACACGGGCTCGGTGACATAGTGACCGTAGGGGTCGATGATGGCGCTGCCACCGTTACAGGGGGCTTGGGGCAGGCGGGCAATTTCCTCAGCGGCAGGGCCGTGATAGTCGGTGGGGTACATATCCTTGGTGAAGTACTGGTTCACATGGAACACGAAGCACTTACCCTCAATGGCGATGTGCTTGATGGTATCGTGCCACTCGGGATTGTTGTTGGTGTTGGGGCAGAGGTAGAGAGAGACGCCCTTTTGGTAGAGAGCCACGCGGGCAAGGGGCATATAGTTCTCCCAGCAGATCAGGGCGCCCATAGTACCCCAAGGGGAGTCCACCGTGGGGAAATAGTCGCGGTCGGCATCACCCCACACAATGCGCTCGGCACCCGTGGGCTTTAATTTGCGGTGGTTGCACAGCAGCTTGCCATCGGGCCCGAAAATCATGTTGGAGCAGTAGAGCGTGCCGTTGTTGGCACCGCGCTCGGTATAGCCGATGGAGACATACGCGCCCGCCTCACGGGCGGCGGCGCCGATGCGGTCGGTGTCGGCGCTGGGGCAGAGGACGGCGTTATCGTAGTAGATCTTCCAGTCATCGCGGCAGCTCTCGGTGCGGCTGCCCACGGTGAAACCGTAGGTGAGGCCGTAGGGGTAGCAGGGGATGAGGGACTCGGGGAACACGATCAGTTCAGCACCGTTCTCGCCTGCCTCGCGGATCTGATCGCAGACCTTGTCAATGGTGGCGTCCTTATTGAACATGACGGGGGTGGCCTGTACCAGTGCCACGCGGAGCTTGTGGGACAAATCTTTCATTTTACTGTGCCTCCTTGCTTTCCTTGGCGATTTTTTCCTCAGTGATGCGGCGAATTTCGGCGCGAAGCGCTGTGAGATAGGGGGAGAAGGTGACGCGGTCGGCGGCGTAGGTGAGGTTCAGCTCATACTCCAACGGCAGCCATGTGTCGAGAGCGGAGTCGTTGTGCTGAATCACCGCCTCGAGGCCGTCCAGCGCTTTGTAGAGCTTGGCCTCAATGGTCTCCCGCGCCGCCATCTCGGCGTAGAGGGAGGTCATCTCACTGCGGTAGGGCTCGGGGAGGGTGTTTACCCAGCGGCCTAAAAGGTCGTCCTCCTTGCCTTCGTCGGCAGAAGTTTTCATAAAGGTGGGGATATCGCCCGTGAAGCACTCGCCCAAGTCGTGGATGAGGCACATACGGATGACCTTGTCCATGTCCACCTCGGGGAACTCGTCCCGCAGGAAGTAGGCCATCAGCGCCATTTGGGTGGTGTGTTCCCCTACGCTCTCGTGGCGGCCCTTGGCGGTGTAGCAGTGGCGTGTGGTGTCCTTCAGCCGCGCCGTGATGGCTAAGGTTTCGAGAAATTTCTGTTGCTCCATGCTGCGACCCTCCTTGTGTTTCTATGGTAGTAGCATAGCATGAGGAAAGCATGATTGCAACAAAAAAGAACGCCACCTTCCGATGGCGTTCTTTTTGTTATTCCACGATCTCAAAGTCCAGCACGTTTAAACCTGCCTCCAAGTGGTAGACACATTGCAAATCGGGCGTGATGGGGACAGTGCCTGTTTCCTCGGTGATGCGGACACGGGTGTCGTCCTCATAGAGAAGTCCCCAGTTGGGATGGGGCAGCCCGTCCTCGGAGTAGGCGGGATCGGACATATCGGCATTGAGAACGGTGATGGTGGCATTGGGGTCGCAGACAAAGACGGCGTACTCGTGGAGGGCAACGCCCTCGGCGACCATATTCATCTGCCGCACCGCACGCACACCACTGACCTCCAATTCTAAGCCGTCCCGCTTAAAAATACGGGTTTGGGCATCGGGGAGGGAGAGACCTGCATCCACCATGTTCTCCGCTGCTTGCTTTTTCAGCTGCTTGCGTAGCTTTTGGTAATCCTCCGACATGTTCACGGCCTGTGCAAGTTCACCGGGGAAGACTTCGTCAATAGACATAGCGTGAGCCCCACCGTCTCCGGGCCACCACACGGAAATAGGCTGTAAGGTGGAGGCGTTCAGCGTTACCAAAGTGAAGTCACACCAACTGAGGTCATCGTTGCCCTGTGCATCCTGTGAGAAGTAGCCGCCGAAGCCGTAGAGTTTAATGACACCGTCTATATCAAGACGGAAGAAGCAGGTGAAAGCGGCAGCCTCCTTGGCGGGGGAGAGGGTACTGCTGCCCGTCCACCAGCCTGTGCTGAGACTTGCCAAAATGGCGTCACAGGCGGCGCGATAGGTCACCGTGTCCAAGTCAAAAGGCTCGGGCAATTCGGGAGCATCGATAGGGATGAAGGGGGAACTGTGTCCGTAAATCTCACTGCGAATTTGGAGCGCCATGTACAGTGCAGGCTGATTACCTTCCAACCACTCCAAGCCGTGGTCGGTGGCCATCCGATCAGCACCCTTTATCCACTCGTCGAAATACTCCTGTCCCGTTTCGGTGTGGAGCCGCAGCTGTGCCTCGGGAGCAAGTTCATCGAGGACAAAACGCATCAGATGTCCCTTCAAATCCGTTTGTCCACCCTTCAAAAATTCAGCGAGAATATAACGCAGTGTGTAATCTCCGTAGTAGGTCAGTTCCAGATATTCGGCGGGATGAGCATCAATATAGTCCACAGGGCGGGAGGCAGTGGTAGGAGAAGAGGAGATCACATCGAAGAGATATTCCACGGCGTAAAAGGCATCAACGCCTCCGTACTCTATTGCCTGCTCGTAACAGTGTTGTGTTTGGGAAAGGAGGTATTTCTGGTTATTCAGCGCATCCTCTTCAATTTCGTCGGGGAATTTGTTTTGAATGTCCTCAGCGTAGAAATTACCACTTCTGGGCTCCCAATATTCTGCGAGAATATAGTTGCCGTCCTGTAGGGTAAAGGTGAGTGCTACGGGGATGTGGCTTGCTTGTGCGGTGTGGAAAGTGTGTCCTGAGAAGCCAAATGCTTGATGGAGCGCGTGACCATAGACGGTGACTTGCGTTTTGGGCTGGGCGGAATCAGAGGCAGGTGTGCCGCTGATTTCTTCCATAGAGAGGACGGCAAAGCTGGCGCAATGATAGAGACCATCGGGCGTAGTAGGTTTGTTGTGATCGAGGATGGCTTGATTGATCGCCTTTGCCAGCAGAGGGTCTGCCACCGTCTCACCGTTGACCACGGGCTGCAAGGCTAAAACATGGTAGGAATTCCCCGCTTCGCGCAGGGTCAGACGGATCGTGCCCTGCTCTGTTTCGCTGTAGAGATAGAGAAGATCCCCCACACGCTCACCGCTCGTACAGTGGAAGGAGGCAGCGCCAAAGTCGGAGGTGTAGTTATAATAGGCGTCATACTCCTCCAAGTAGGCCACGCCGGAGGTGTCCACCTCGGCGGTGGTGATGCCTGCATACTCCAGCAGAATCGCATCTACAAGGCGGGCGGGATATTTGTGGATAGGCACGGGAATGGTGTCCAAAGTGTCCTCTTGGGAGAAAGGCCAACCCTCTGTGCCCTTGAGGAGTTCAAACTCCTCTGCGCTTGCCTTTGACCCGTCGCCGGGGAAGTAGCGCATAAACTTTTCAAAATCCAGCGCCCGCACATCACGATAGTAGGAGGTGAAGAAGCAGGACCAAGGGCTTGCGCCGATGATGCCGCCCTGCTTATCGTAGACAATGGGGGCGAGGAGTTCGTTGAGGGAGGCGATCTCCTCCTCGGTCAGAGTGCCGTTCACGATGGCATAGCTGGGGATGGGGACGGTCTGCACAATGTCCCAATCGCCCTCCGGAATGGGGATCTCTGTATCAAAGGTGTAGGTAAACCGCTCCCCGTCCTGCACCGTGACATAGAGGAAGTTGGAAGAACCTTCGGCGATAAAATAGAGGGTGTCGCCGTCTTTTCTGAAACGATTCACCAGCTTGTAGCCGAGATTTTCGTCGTCGGTGAGGGTGAGGATGTTGCCCTTCTCCGTCCATTTGCCTGTGGCGAGGTAGCTGCTGGCCATGCCCTCGGTGTAGTGGAAAGTGCCATCTTCAAAGAGGGAGATGGTGAAGTTGCCGAGAACACCTGACTTTTCGTAGGTGTAGACCTTGCCGCCAATGGTGTCCTTGGGGTTGGTCAGGAAGCACACCGCCACCACCACGCAGGCGAGGATGGCCACCACCATGACCCAAAAGGCGGGCTTTTTATAGTGGAGCACCGAGGCAATGCGCTTTTTCACCCCCACTTCGCCGAAGGCGAGGGGACAGGCCGCCACCATATGGCGGGGGAGACTGCAGGAGAGAAGTGCCTCGGAGTAGGCTTTCTTCGCCGAGGCGTCCATATCGCGGATGACCCGCTCGTCGCAGGCCAGTTCAATATCGCGGCACAGCAGGATATAGGCCACCCACAGCAGGGGGTTGAACCAGTAGACCGCCAGCAGCAAAAAGCCCAAGGGTTTCCACCAGTGGTCGCGGCGGCGCAGATGTGCCTCCTCGTGGGCGATGACATACTGTGCCTGCCCCTCGTCCATGTCGTAGGGGAGGTAGATGTTGGGGCGGAAGAAACCGAGGATAAAGGGGGAGTCCACCGCCTCGCACCGCCAAATATTGTCTCGGAGAGGGAGGGATAGCTGCACCCGCTTACGGATGCGGAAGAAGCTCACAGCGGCGTAGAGGAGCATGGCGGCGCAGCCCGCCAGCCACACCCAGCCGAGAATGGGGAGAACGGCGGTCTCCACCGTGTCGGGGGCGTCCAGTCGGTCGGGGGCGGTCACCACATAATAGCCGCCCTCGCCGTCGGCGAAAGGCTCACGCCCTGCGGCAACGGCGTCTTGATACAGGGCAGAGTCATCGTAGATGACGGTCACTTCCCCGACATAGTCGTCCTGCCATTCGGTGAGGAGTTCGCCCTCGGCTACATCTTGGGGGATAAGGCTGAAGGAACTCTCCACAGAGAAGGGAAGCAGCAACCGCAGCGCCACCATTGCCCACAGGGCGCAGTGGATGGCCTTGGGTGCCCGCTTTAAGAGCAGACGCAGCACCACGACCACCACGACCAGTGCGCTGGCGGCGAGGCTCATGTGGAGCAGTGTTAGAAAGACAGCACCCATCGTTAACCCTCCTCAAAAGAATCAATCATGCGGCGAATTTCCTGTAGCTCCTTGGGGGAGATGTTCTTGCGCTTGGTGAAGGCGGCGAAGAAGGCGGGGAGTGAGCCGTCGAAGGTCTCGGAGATGAACTTTTCGCTCTGTGCGGCGTAGTAGTCCTCACGGGAGACGAGGGCGGTCACTGTGCCGTCCTTCAGCTGAAAGAAGCCCTTTTCGCCCAACTTTTTCAGCACCGTGTAGGTGGTGGTGCGCTTCCAGTGGAGCGACTCTTCACACAGCTTCACCAACGCGGCGGTAGAAAGAGGCGCATGAGCCCACACGATGTCGGCAAACTGGGACTCCACCGCGCCTAAAGTATAGTGAATCATAGACAAACCCTCCTGTCTATTCTTAGTAGACAAGCATAGTCTATCATCAATAGACAGCGTTGTCAAGAAAAAAGAACGCCACTCTTTGGAGTGGCGTTCTTGGTAAGTTGTAGTAACTCGAAGCGGTATAGTTTAGCGCTTGGAGAACTGGGGAGCACGACGAGCGGCCTTCAGACCGTACTTCTTGGGTTCTTACGCCCTCAATCTATTGATATTACTGACTTTTTTGAGGATTGTTCTCTATGGTCACCCATGTGTCACCCATACAGGATCGGAAAAAATCTGACAGAATCCAGCACTATGGACAACCTGCTGTCCGCCGTGCGTTTTGCATCGGCGGACATCTTATTATTTCAGGCAGTTTACTTGATTTCAGCCAACTGATAGAGTGTTGGTATTTTGCTTTCCTGTCATATCATGCCTTGCCATTGCGCACTTTGCAGATTAGCTGGGTCATGGTCCCCATCGGGCAGTAGACGCACCAGCTGCGGGGCTTGAACAGCACCATGGTGATCAGGCCGAGGACGGTGGAAGTCAGCATCACGCTGTAGAACCCAAAGGCAAACTGCGCTACGCCGGGATGGAACAGTGTCCCGTGATAGGCCCACTGCCAAGGCAGCTTGAAGGTCCACAGCAGCGTCACAGCCTGCCTCAAATCCTGTGCTTCCGCAAACACCAGATAGGTGTTCCAGAGCATCACAAAGAACATGGCAAAAAAGAAGACCAGAAATCCATAGCGAAACCATTTGCTTTTCATCCACTTTGGAATATCCTTTCTCCGGGAGAGGCCGAACCGGCCGCCCAGAAGGCCAAAGAGCTGTCCTCTGCCGCAGTAGCGATTGCAGTAGCCTTTTGTTCCCTTTGTAACCGAGATGATCAGAGGAATGAAAAAGCAGAACAGGCCCAGCCACGCAAACAGGATATTAAAAAAGCCCAGAATCAGATAGGTCAGCGAAACGATCCAGAGATAATCATACCAATGCTTTTTCATGCGATCACCTCCCGAATTTCGATGACACTGGCGGGGCACTCCTTTGCGCACTTCCCGCAGCCTACGCATTTATCCATGTTTACCCGAGCCATAATCCCTTTCACAATCTGGATTGCGCCCAAGGGACAGACTTTCACGCAGCAGCCGCAGGCAACGCAATCCCCCTGCGCAACAAAGGCTTTTTTCTTTTTTCTAATAGCAGACATAAGCACCCTCCCATCGTTGATTGGCATCATTATACCGAAGGAGTTTTAATCTTTCCATGATGACATCACCTAAACTGTACTTACTCGCTATTAGATACAGTTTCGCCCGGCCAGTCGTTGATGCCGCCGAATTCTACAATATTCGTATAGCCCAGTGCCGCCAGTTTTTCGGAAGCCTGCTTGCTGCGGTTTCCGCTGCGGCAGTACACCAGGATCAACTGATCCTTGTCAGGCAGCTCCGGGATATCCTCCGTGCCGATGGTCTCGTTGGGGATGTTAATCGCATCAGGAATATGCTTGTCGGCAAATTCTTCCGGGGTGCGAACATCCAGGATAATGTAATCGCTTTTCTCCGCCATCATGGCAATGGCCTCGTCCATGCCTATTTGACGGTAGTTGGCTTCCTGCTCTGCAGGTGCTGCACAGCCTGCCAGTAAAAGCAGTGACAACAGGATAGATATAAATTTCCCCATATTGAGTACCTCCTTGATTTGCTTTATGGCTGAATTATAACCAGAGGAAAAGCGGTATTCCGTGATGTCATCACACTATTTGTTTTCCGCATGTAAAAATATTCAAACAACTGTAAACACCGAAAAGGAGCTTACTTTTGTCACCCATCCGGTCACCCATTTTGAAAAAGATATCCATTGGAACGCATACAATAACTTTGAAAATCGGTCATAAACAGACATAATCTGATTGCACAAACACAAATAAGAAAAACCCTGCAACCATTGCGGTTGCAGGGTTTTTGAGCAGTTGAAGATAAAATCAGCGCTTGGAGAACTGGGGAGCACGACGAGCGGCCTTCAGACCGTACTTCTTATACGAAAACCCGAGAAATCCTTTTTTGGAGCGCGTTTGCAGCACTCCGCTGGAAAGTTATCTCTTTTGTTATCTCTTTATTTATTTACCTTCGGGGCTGTGATCGTCAGTGAAGATCATGTTAATAGCGTCCGAAAGGTCTTTGGGGTTATGATCCTTAACTCGCGCATAGATTTCGAGCGTAATTTTGATCGATTTGTGGCCCGCCAAATACTGTACTTTCTTAATGTCGAGGCCAGCTGCAATCAAATTGGTCACGTAGGTATAGCGCAGTTGGTGCGGCGTAACTGAAAAGTCGAGGGAATACACATGGCCGGGGTTGTTCTTGGCGTTGGCTCCGTGGGTAGGGGTGACCATGTGCTCGGTTTTGGTGCCGTTAGCATAGCGAGAGTATTTGCGGGGTGCCGTGGTGCGACGTTCAACTATCCGCCAAAGATTGCGCCATTGAGTGCCAGAAAGAGGTTCGCCGCAAGTGTTTGAAATCACATATTTCGAGGCAGTAGTAGCCCTCAGCATCCGCAGGTGGTTAGCCAGCTGCTGCGGGATGGGGATGTTCCGGCGTGCTGCTGCATTTTTGAGCACCTCAGAAATAACCGGTCGATTATTTTGAATACGCCAGGCACGCTTTACCTCGACATAAGGCTCCGCTGAATCTAGATAAACAGCATCCCACATGAGAGCGAGAATTTCTTCACGACGGAGGCCAGTGTAAATACCAATCAGGCAAAACGTTTCCGCCTGCGTGCCCCTAACTGCCGAAAGCAGCTGCTCGCACTGTTCGTTAGACAGAGCAGGCTTCTGCTTCCGCTGTTTGCCGCCGTTAGCCTTTACCCAATCCGTAGGGTCGCCAGCAATAAGATTGCTACGCAGAGCCGCCTTGAAGATATGCCGGAGGAGCATGAGAAGGGTGTGGCGGTAACTGGGGGAATATCTAGTTGCACCGCTCATAACCTGCAGAATGTCATCGTGAGTGATTTCTGTCAGCAATTTGTCACCGAGAAGCGGAAGTGCGCGTAAACGAATCTTTTCCTCATATCCAACGTAAGTTGCCGGAGAAATTTGATTCGCAAGGTAGGCTAACTGACAGGAAGCGTACTCTCTGAAGGTGATTTCGCGTTTTGCGGCAGTCAGAGTATGCGCTTTTCTATAAGCCTCTGCTTTGGCTTTTGCTTCGCGAAGGGTTGCGCCGTAGAACGACTTTTTCTGGCCATTTATCGACCGTTGAACCCTATAATATTTATATTTGCCGATCTTATGCTGATGCTGCTTTTTCTTGTTGTTGCGTTCGCTGTTTTTAGCGTTCATGTTGGTAACCCCCTTTATGAATTATCTTTGCCGAAACTTTTCGATGTATTTGTCGAGATCTCGCCGCAAGTATTGGACTTTGCCACCACGGCGCGGACGGATGACAGGGATCTGATGTGCCTTGGTGCGCCTGTCTAATGTGCGTATGGAAATTGCTAAATATTCAGCAGCTTGCGAACGTGTCATCAACATGTGAATCCCTCTCCTTGTGTGTTTAGAACTATACACTAGTGTGTTTGATATAATCGATAAATTAGCATATATAAATCAGCAAGTCAAGGGGGAGGGATAAAAAACGTGAAATTGCACAAAAGATGCGCAAAAATTTATGGCGTTTTACATGATTTTGCTTTGGGGGCAGAATTGCCGATACATCGACAAGGGAGAGCTACCAAAAGTACCAGCTGGCGCTATTGATTTTTTTTGCAGTTTGTATTAAAATTAGTGTACTCTTCTTGAAAAGGGGTGTTTGTGTGGGGGAGAAATGGTCTAAGCAGGAGTATGATAACTTCTGTAATGTAAACAATGCGCGTGCAGATAAGCTGTGGGCAGAGATTGACTTAAAGACCTTTATGGCGGTACTTTCTTTGACTGGTTCACCGGTTTCTCAAACGCGGATTGCAGAAAGTTTAAACACTTCGCAGATGGCCATTTCTCGTTGGATGAACGGGGAAGGGAAAATTACTAAAAAGGAATGGCAGCCTGTTCTTGGAGAATACCTCAAGCGTGTTGACGATTTAGATCTAGAACATGTTGCCATGGCAATCCATACATTGCAGAACCTAAAGGAGTTATACAGGAAAGAATGGGAGTTTTCGGCTCGACTGGCTGCAATTAAAGCGATGACTGGCTACTTTTCGCTGAAGGGATTGGCATATGTCCTTGATACCGACTATTCGGGTTGGGATTATGATATGTTCCGCTTCCGTAGGGCCGATGGCGGTGACGGTGAAGCGAGTTTCTGGTACTTCTATGTGGTTCCCGCTAAGAGTGCTGATGAGAACCAGGTTTATCTTGAGTCTTTAAATGGCGTGTTCTCTTATCATGAAAGCATGTCTATGATTTCCAAGCGAGATAGGTGTTCGGTTGTATATTTTCACAGCAAACTTTTTGGCGATGCGATAAAAGATACCATGCGAAGAATGACAGGGAATCAAGAAAACCAGTATCGGTCACTCTTTTTGTGTGATTACGAACAAGGTGCAGTCGTGGAGGAAATGGTGCTGTCCTCAGGAGAGGGCAATGATTGAAATTAGTGTAACCTAGAATACACCGGTTAACCTATGGCCTAATAACAGAAAACAGGAAGACGATCTATGCAAGCGGCAAAGATTGTCTTCCTGTTTTAATAGTAGGGGGAAACTACTGCAGAAGGATTTTATCATTGAAATAAGATCTTTGCTTGTGCGAAAAACCGATTGAACACAGCTAGCGCTACCTAAAGGAAGAAAAAGAACAGCAGAAGAATCTTTGAACAAAGGTTGACAATGCACAACTTCATCCGCTCTTTATATTGAAGATAATAGAAGTTATGTTGACAGCCGAAAGGCAACGAGTTATAATATAGTTGCATTACTTTATCCGCTCTAGATTGTGGAATGGATAAAAGTCGGGAAGGTGTTTTGCTCATGAATGGTATTGAACACTACAAGAGCATATTTGAGCAGCATGATGGTATGATGCGAACCAAGCAGCTAGAGGAAGAGAATATTCTCTATCGTAAAGTCCAGCAGCTTATTCAAGAAGGCTATGTTGAGAAAGTGCGTTACGGTTATTATCAATGGATCAACCCAGACGATTTTAGCGAAGTAAGCACAGTCAAAAAGCTATTTCCTGATGCTATTTTTTGCATGGATACCGCGTTGCGCCATTACGGGTATAGTGATCGCACGCCCGGAAGTTGGCATCTGGCTGTCAGCAAGGATTCAAATAAATCCAGATTCAAGATCGACTATCCCTTTGTAAAACCGTATTATATGGAACAGTCTGTTTTGGAACTGGGCTTGATTACTGGTGAAATGGATGGTCATAAAATACGTATTTATGACAAAGATCGTGTCATCTGCGATTGTCTGCGCTATCGTAATAAGATGGACAAAGAAATTTTCAATAAAGCAATCCAAGCCTATGTCAACGATCCCGAAAAGAATATTCCGAGGCTGCTGGAATATGCGGAAAACCTTCGCGTAAAAAAGATTGCAAAAGATTTGATAGGAGTGTGGCTGTGATGGCAGATATTGCTGCTTCTGTACTTGCAAAACTGAAAAACAAAGCTAAAGCTTCTGGCATTAGCTACCAGCAGTGCTTGCAGCTTTTCTTCCAAGAGGAATTCTTGCGTAAGCTGGCGGCATCTAAATATGCCGAAAACTTTGTGCTGAAGGGCGGCCTTTTCATTTATACCCTTACCAACTTTGAGAGTCGTGCCACTGTAGATGTGGATTTCCTCATGCGTGGATTAAACAATGACCTTGCCCGCATGGATGAGATTATTGCCGAGATTTTAGCGGTTCCTACCGGAAACGATTTTGTGACATTCAAAGCATCCAAAACTGAACCTATTGCAGTGCAGCGCAAATACCACGGTGTTAGCACACAGATTACTGGCCACATCAAAAATGTGCGTGTACCGTTTAATGTGGATATAGGTGTCGGTGATGTCATTATCCCCCGCCCAGAACGGCGCAACATTCAAACGCAGTTGAGCGACTACGAAAAGCCAGAGATTCTGACCTATTCACTGGAAAGTACGATCGCAGAAAAGTTTGATGCCATCCTGCAGCGTTTTGAGCTGACTGGTCGGATGAAGGATTTCTA
>JAFQTS010000004.1 GCA_017408915.1 Oscillospiraceae bacterium
CGAGCTCTCTTTGCAGGAGTATCGCTCCGCTGCTTGCTTGGCAGACTTTTTGGAAAACGAGGGTTTCACCGTGGAGCGCGGCATCGCCGGTATCGAGACCGCTTTCTGCGCCTCTTTCGGCAGCGGCAAGCCCGTCATCGGTCTCCTTGCCGAGTACGATGCCCTTGACGGCCTCCAGCAGGAGGCAGGTGCTATGTACCCCTGCGGCAGCGGCGGCTGCGGTCACGGCTGCGGTCACCATCTGCTGGGTGTCGGCTCTGTGGGCGCTGCACTGGCTGTGAAGGCCTACCTCGAGGAAAAGGGCGAGGGCTGCGGCACGGTGGAGCTGTACGGCTGCCCCGGCGAAGAGGGCTTGGCCTCCAAGGCCTTCATGGCTCGTGAAAAGCTCTTCGCCCATCTCGACGCCGCTCTTTCCTGGCATCCGGGCGATGAAAACCGGGTCTTTACCGGCAGCAATCAGACCTCTTTGCAGGTGCTCTACACCTTCCACGGTATCGCCTCCCACGCAGCGGAGACCCCCCACATGGGTCGAAGCGCACTGGACGCCGTGGAACTGACGAATATCGGCGTGCAGTTCCTCCGCGAGCACATGCCCCGTACCGACTCTGTCCACTACGCCATCACCAACACCGGCGGCGTGTCCCCCAACGTGGTGCAGCCCGAGGCCGCTGTCCTCTACATGGTGCGTTCTGATACCGTGCCTCACGCCAAGGATCTCTTGGCCCGCGTGGATAAGATCGCGCAGGGCGCAGCATTGATGACGGAGACCACCCTCGCCCGCCGTTTCCTTGACGGCACGGCAGACATCGTCCCCAATGCGGTACTGGAGCAGCTCCTGTACAACAACTTGCTGGAAGCACCCGCTCCCGTCTACACCGCCGAGGAGCAGCGCTACGCCGCCGCCCTCTACGCCACCTATCCCCATTCCGATTCCCCCCAGCCCATCCATGAGGGCGTCGTGCCCTACGTTCACAGCGACGAGCATGAGTACGGCTCTTCCGATGTGGGCGATGTCAGCTGGCTGACCCCCACCTCTCAGATCCTTACTGTCACCTATCCCGCCGGTTCTCCCGGCCATAGCTGGCAGAACGTAGCCATCGGTAAGCACAGCGTGGCTCACAAGGGTATGATCTACGCAGCGCAGGTGCTGGGCTGCACGGTGGTGGATCTGTTTGAAGATCCCACGCTGCTGACCGCCGCCCGTAACGAGTGGCAGCAAAAGACCGCAAACGGCTACACCTGCCCCATCGAGGTCGGCGTGACCCCCTGCATTATCTAACGAAAAAAGACCTGTTCCTACGAACAGGTCTTTTTTATTATGTACTTACTGCTCCTTCAACCACGCGGGGAACTCGCGGAGCGATCCGTGGGGCATGGTAATGGGCGTATCGTCACGATTGATGGCACAATCGGTAACGTAGAACTGCTTGGGGATACCCGCGGCCTGAGAGGCCAGCATATCCTCCTGCATATCGTTGCCCACCATGAGGATGTCCTCCGCCTTCAGATTCAGCTTGCCCATGATCTCATGGTAATAGGCGGGATTGGGCTTGCAGAGGGTGGAGTTTTCATAGGTGGTGATGTAATCAAAATCCTCGGCCTTCAAGCCCACCCAGCTGAGGCGGCTCTCCACCGCCGTGCGGGGGAAGATGGGATTGGTGGACAGCACCACCACATCGGCCCATTCCCGTGCCGCCGCCACAGCGGCGCGGGCAGCCTCACCATCGCCGCAGCACACATCCTTCACGCGGTGGAACTCATTGGCGTAAAACTTATCAAAGGTAGGCATATCCTCATAGACCTTCTCGCCGAAGAATTTGGAAAACTCCGTCCAAAACCGCTCCTTATTGGTCACCGAGCCGTCATTTTTTATCATGGCGCCCGTGCAGGCCCACATGGCATCATTGAGGGCTTTGGCCTCATAGCCCAAGGGGGCTGCCATCTTGCAAAGCTCCTTGAGGTAGCCCATGACGAAGGTCTCCATATCCATACCGAGGAGCGTTCCGTCCAAATCAAAAAATACCGCTTTCATCTCTCAGCTTCTCCCGTGGATCTCACCGCGGCAGCGGGGACAGGTGATGACGATCTTCCCCTTCCCCACAGGCACGCGGCACACGGCGCGGCAATTGGGACAGGTGAAATACTTATGCTCCTTATCCTGTCGCTGTTGCTTATTCTGATTCAGCTTCCCCTTCACAGGCCACCAGATCTTCTGCAAAAACCACGCATTCTCTGCGCGGCGCTTTTCCAGCTTGCGGGAGAAAATACGCAGCAGCGTCAAAAGGAGCAGCACCGTGGAGATAAAGCCGATGATGGTCTCCACAAAATCGGGCATTTTGAAAATGGCGTTCACCACATCTAAAATGATGGCTGCCCAAAGGGTCGCCAGCGACAGGTGATCCGCGCCGTTACGCCCATACATAAAGCGGCTCAAACCATTGCGTATTTTCTGAAAGAAACTCATATCTTCCCCTCGTTTCACACAGGCAGAGCGCTGCCCGCAGCTTTACAAGGTTACATTTTATCCCAATTCTCCCGAAAGGTAAAGGGCGAGGACAGAAAATTAACAAATTGGACAAATTTTGCCCCTCCAATTGCATTTGCTCAGCGGCACTGGTATAATAAGACTGGTATACAATGGGGATCGGCGAGAACGTCTCCCGCCGACCCCCTATCTGAAAAGACGCTGCCCGCGGCGCAGCCCTCACACCTATTGTATGACGCCCCACATTCCCTTGTGCGGCAAGAAAAAAGGAGTCACATTATGGTTAAGATCGCACCTTCTATCCTCTCTGCTGACTTTGCCAACCTCCAGCGCGATATTGAGAAGATCGCCACCGCCGACTATGTCCACGTGGACGTGATGGACGGTCTCTTCGTCCCCAACATCACCATCGGCATCCCCGTGGTGAAGTCCCTGCGCCCCACCACCACACTGCCTCTCGATGTCCATCTGATGATCGACCGTCCCGTGCGCTATGTGGAGCAGTTCTGCGACGCAGGCGCCGATATCGTCACCTGCCACGTGGAGTCCGATACCGAGGAGAACACCTTGGAAGCTCTGCGCCTCATCCGCGCCAAGGGTAAGAAAGCAGGCGTGGTGGTCAAGCCCAAGACCCCCGCTTCCGCCGTGCTGCCCTTTATCGAGCTGTGCGACATCATCCTCGTCATGACCGTTGAGCCCGGCTTTGGCGGCCAGAAGTTCATGGCCGACATGATGCCCAAGGTGGAGACCATCCGCGGCTATATTGACGCTATGAACCCCACCTGCGAGCTGGAGGTGGACGGCGGCGTGGATACCGCCACCGCTCCCCTCTGCGTCCACAGCGGCGCCAATGTGCTGGTTGCCGGCAGCGCCGTGTATAAAGCTGCCGATATCGAGGCGAAAATCAAGGAACTGAGAGGCTAATGTCTATGGAATTTTTCCCCGCACCCTTAGAGCGTCTGGTGGAGCAGTTTGCCCGTTTGCCCGGCATCGGCGGCAAGTCGGCACAGCGCCTCGCCTTCCATGTGTTGAACCTGCCCCAAAGTGAAGCGCAAGAGTTCGCCGAGGCCATCATGGATGCCAAGCGCAGCGTGACCCTCTGCCCCGTGTGCTGCTCGCTGACGGCTGGCGGCCTGTGCCCCATTTGCGCCGACCATAAGCGTGACGAGCATGTCATCTGCGTGGTGGCCGACCCCCGTGATGTGCTGGCGGTGGAGCGTGCCCGCGAGTTCCGTGGCCGCTACCATGTGCTCCACGGTGTCCTCTCCCCCATCAATCATGTGGGCCCCGATGATTTGCAGATTAAGCCCCTCCTGGACCGCGTGGCGAAGGAGGACATTACCGAGGTCATCATGGCCACCAACCCCGACACGGAGGGCGAGGCAACGGCACTGTATCTCGCCCGCCTGCTAAAGCCCTTCGGCGTAAAGGTCACCCGCCTTGCCTACGGTATCCCCGTGGGCGGTCACTTGGAGTTCGCCGATGATGCCACCTTGATGCGCGCCTTAGAGGGCCGCCGTGAACTATGATGAAAAAACTTCTCCCCCTGCTGCTGTGCCTGTTATTGCTGACGGGCTGCGCCCCTAAACCCGAGTCCCTCGACATCTTCGCCATGGACACCTATATGTCCTTAGTGGCGGTAGGTGACGAGGCTTTCGATGCCCTGCAAAAAAGCGCCAACATCGTCAACTCCTTGGAGCAGGCCATGAGCCGCACCATCGACTCCTCCGATGTTGCCCAGCTGAACGCAACAGGCAGCGCAGCGCTGCGCTATGATACGGCTGTCCTTTTGGAAGAGGCCATCGCCCTCTCGGAGGCCACTCTCGGCTCCTTCGATGTGACCATCGCCCCCTTGGTGGCGCTGTGGAACATCAGCGGCGATAACCCCCGCGTGCCCGCGCAGGAAGAAATTGACGCCCTGCTCCCCCTTGTGGGCAGTGAACATATCCACTTAAGCGACGGCAGCGCCTCCTTAGACGAGGGCTGCGCCATTGATTTGGGCGGCATTGCCAAGGGCTTCGCCTCCGACCGTATTGCCCAGCTCTACCATGAAAGCGACCTCAGCGGCGGCTTCGTCTCCTTGGGCGGCAATGTCTACGTCCACGGCGAGAACACCGACGGTGAGAAGTGGAATGTGGCCATTCAGCACCCCGAGGTAAGCGGCGGCTACGCCTGTATGCTGAGCCTTACAGATGCCTTCGTGGTGACTTCCGGCGGCTATCAGCGGTTCTTCACCGCCGAGGATGGCACGGTGTATCAGCATATTCTCGACCCCGCCACCGGCGCACCGGCGGCAAGCGATTTACTGAGTGTTTCCATCATCCTGCCCTACGATGCCGACAAACTCCACGGCGCTATGGCAGATGCCTATTCCACCGCCCTCTATGTCATGGGGGAAGCTGCCGCCTGCGATTTTTGGGCAGGGCAGCAGAACTTTGACATGGTGCTGGTGACCCGAGACGGACGGGTGCTTTACACCCCCAACCTCATAGACCACTTTACAGAAGTTGAGGACAGCGGCTATGACTACCAAGTGCTCACCGCCTGAGCTGCGACCGAAAAAACTGGATATCCTTGTGGCCGCCGTGGTACTGGTGCTGGCTGTCGTGGTAGCCGTGGGCTTCTACGGCCCGAAACTGGGACAGAGTGACCATCTCACCGCCGTCATCAGCGTAGGCGAGGAGGTCATTGAACGCGTCGACCTCGCCACTCTTAAGGAGGACAAGCTGCTGACGGTGGAGGGCGAATGTACCCTCAACGTGCTGCTCTCCAATAGCGGCGCGGAGGTCATCCTCTCCGATTGCCCCACACAGGATTGTGTCCACACAGGCCACATCTCCCGGGCAGGGCAGTCCATCGTCTGCCTCCCCGGGCAGGTGGTCATCCATCTTGAGGGCGCATCGGATGAGGGCGCGCCCGACATTGTAGTGGGGTGACGAGTATGCAGAAATGGACGACAAAGCACCTCACCCTCTGCGCCGTACTGACGGCGCTGGCCTTGGCACTGAGTACATTGGAAAATCTCTTCCCCGTCACCCTTCTTATCCCCCTGCCGGGTGTGAAACTGGGTCTTGCCAACATTGTAACCCTCTTTGCCCTCTACTATTTGGGCACTGGGTCTGCCTTTATGATTTTAATCGCCCGCTGCCTTTTGGGCGCACTGTTTGCAGGCAACGCCTCGGCGCTCCTGTTTTCCCTGCTGGGCGGTGTCCTCGCCATGGCCATTATGGCGCTGCTGCGCCGCTGCCGTAAACTGAGCGTCTATGGCGTATCCATCGCAGGAGCGGCGGGACATAACATCGGGCAAATCTGCGCCGCCATGATTACCCTCGGCAACACCATGGTGCTGGGCTATCTCCCCTTCCTGCTCTTGGTGTCCCTCTTCAGCGGCGCACTGACAGGCTTTGTGGTGGCGTTATTGTTCCGCGCCATGGAACACGTGAAACTCTCTCGGACGTAAAGGAGAAGAACTTTATGGATAAAAAAGACGAGATCATCCTGCAGCAGCTGGATGTGATCCGCTCCATGACGGAGAACGGTCTAAAGCGCATGAACACCGACTTCTGGGGCAATCCTCAACCGAAAAAGGACGTACCCAAAAAGGAAGAGGTGAAAAAAGCCGAGGTGGAGGCGGAGGCCGAAAAGCCCGCCGAGGAAGAACTGCCCCCTCCCGAGAAGTTGGAGGACTTGCTGGCAGAACTGGACACCTACATCGGCCTCGATGTGATTAAAGAGGAAGTCCGCAGCCTTATCAACATGGTGCAGATTTATAAGCTGCGCCGCGAGCACGACCTGCCCACTACCGATATGTCCCTTCACATGGTGTTCTCCGGCAACCCCGGCACAGGCAAGACCATGATGGCCCGCATGATGGCCCGCATCTACCGCACCCTCGGCATTTTGAGCAAGGGTCAGCTGGTGGAGGTGGACCGCAGCGGCCTCGTGGCGGGCTATGTGGGTCAGACGGCGCTGAAAACCGCCAAAGTCTTGGAAAAGGCCATGGGCGGCGTGCTGTTCATTGACGAGGCCTACGCCCTCAACGGCGAATCGGAGAACGACTTCGGCCAAGAGGCCATCGACACCATTTTGAAGGCTATGGAGGATCACCGTGACGACTTGGTGGTCATCGTGGCGGGCTACACGGAGCTGATGGATAAGTTTGTCCACTCCAACCCCGGTCTCGAGTCCCGCTTTAACCGCTTTATGTTCTTCCCCGACTACACGGTGGAGGAGATGATGGCCATTTTCAAGATGCGCTGCGGCAAGGGCTACACCCTCGCCGAAGATGCCGAGCCCTTGGTGCGGGACTACATCGCCGAGGAGAGCGCCGATGCCGAGAGCTTCGGCAACGCCCGCGGCGTCCGCAATATTTTAGAGCACATCATCGTGGCGCAGAATAACCGCCTCACCAAGATGGAGAACATCACCCGTGAGGACTTGATGCTCCTCACCGCCGATGATGTCTTACACGCAAGAGGAAAAATCGATTAAACGACAAAAACACCGCCTCGTGGGCGGTGTTTTTTCGTTCTCATATCAATTCATAGGCTCTGCGCGGTGTACCATCAGCGATATAAATGGTGCCACAGTAGGCAAAGCCCAGCTTTTCAATGGCCCCACGCATGGCGAGATTACTCTCATGGGTGTCGATGCGGAGATGGGGGATTTGCGCCATCGACCACCGAACGCACTCCGCCAAAACCCCGCGGTGTGACCCATCGGAGGCAATGCGGTGGATGGTACCGTAGGGACTGCTATCTTTCCACGCACCTTCAATGTACGCATAAGTAGGGTCATCGCCCAAAACGAGGGCGAACACGCCGTAAATGCCCCTCTCGTCCTCCATCACATAGCATCGACCCAGGGAGATATCCTCGGTGATGCCCGCCTCGGCCTGTCCTGTGGGCGACCACTGGACGGTGTTCCCCGCAGCCCGCATGGTGGCGCGGCCAATGCCAATCACCTCGTGGGCGCGGGCAAGGTCCTCCATCGTTGCAACACGAATCATAGCCCTTACTCCAACTCGTCCAGCGTCAGGCGATAGGAGGGCAGGAAGTGCTCCATGAAGTACTCCAGCTCCGGCAGCTTCATGTCCACCATAGCGTCCATGGTCTGCTGCGCCGCCTTCTTGAACTCATCGTTCCCCGCCTTCAGTTCCTCCACGCACTTGATGTAGGCCGACAGCTTATCGGCAGCACGCACCAGCTCCTGCACCTCCACGGCAGCGGGGGCGAGGGCGGCGCGATAGCCGGGGCGCAAATCCTCGGGCAGCATCCCCAGCAGTTTCTCCTCGGCAACACGCTCCACCTGCCGATAGGCATCGCGGATGGCAGGATTGTGGTACTTAATGGGGGTGGGCATATCGCCCGTCAAAATCTCGGGTGCATCGTGATACAGGGCCGCCACCGCCACCTGTCCTTCGTCCACATTGCCGCCATAATAGCGGTTGCGGATAACGGCGAGGGCATGGGCAAGAATCGCCACCGTGTGGCTATGCTCCTGCACATTCTCGGCAAAGGTATTGCGCATCAAAGCCCAGCGCTGGATAAAGCGCATACGGCTCATATAGGCAAAAAAATGATTGCGTTTCTTCATCGTATCTCTCCTACCAAACTGCCGTTTTCCACGGCGGTGATCTCCACATTCCGCACCGCATTGTGCAGCTCTTCTCCCTGCGCCAGCACCTCCATATAATTGGGTGCGTGGCCTGCAAAGCGCCCCTCCTTCTCCTGCTCGAAGAGAACGGGGAACACCTTCCCCACGCAGCTTTGGAGATAGGCGCTGTGCATCTCCTCGGCAACCACGGCGGCGCGGGCAGCCCGTTCTTCCTTCACTGCGCCCGTCAGCTGGCGCATTGCCGCCGCCTTCGTACCGGGACGGACGGAGTAGGGGAAAATGTGCATCTGTGCAAAACCGCAGCGGCGAATGAAGGAGAGCGTTTCCAAAAACTCCTCCTCCGTCTCCTCGGGGAAGCCCACAATAAGGTCGGTGGTCACGGCAACGCCGTCGAAGTATTCCTTCAGCAGTCGCACCGACTCATAGTACCGTACGCTGTCGTACTTGCGGTTCATGCGTTTCAGCGTAGCATCGCAGCCCGACTGTAAGGACAGGTGGAAATGGGGGCAAAAATTGGGGAGCTTCGCGGCGCGGCGGCAGAAGTCCTCCGTAATGGTGCGGGGCTCAAGAGAGCCAAGGCGCAACCGCATCTCCCCCGCCACGGGAGAAATAGCCTCGAGAAGGTCAATAAGGCTCGCATCCCCTTCCAAATCCCGACCATAGGAGGAGATTTCAATGCCCGTAATGACGATTTCCCGATAGCCCTCCTTACGGAGCTGGGCCACCTGCTCACAAGCCAAGTCCATGGGCAGGGAGCGGACAGGGCCGCGGGCGTAGGGGATAATGCAATAGGTGCAGAAATTGGTGCAGCCGTCCTCCACCTTCAGCATGGCGCGGGTGCGCCCCTCCTGCCCGCCGGGGGCAAGGACTTCAAACTGTCGGCGGCGCAGAGCATCGTCCAGCAGGGTATAGCGGCGTTTTTCCTCTGCCGCCTGCTCCACCAAATCCAAAAAGACCATGTGGTCGTTTGTGCCCGCCACAATGTCCACATCCAGCGTGGCAGCCTCGTCTGCGTGGGTCTGGACGTAGCAGCCGCAGGCAGCCACCACCGCCTCCCTATTCAAGCGGCGGCAGCGGCGCAGCATCTGACGGGATTTTTTATCGCTGACCGCTGTTACCGAGCAGGTGTTGACAATGTAGGCATCCGCCACCGATTCAAAACTCACCAATTCATGACCACGGCGCAGCAATTCCTGCTCCATGGCCTGTGTTTCATATTGATTCACCTTGCAGCCCAAGGTGTAAATACCAACGCGCATCTTGCACTTTCCCTTTCCTTCGGGTATAATAAGTAGTTGCTTTCGTGCAATCATTATACAAAATCATTCCCCCTGTGACAAGACCCGACAGGAGAGAATTTTACGAGGTATTTTATGATTTATTTAGACCATGCCGCCACCACCCCCATCCCCGCTCCTGTGGCTGAGGAAATGATGACCGCCCTCACCCAGTTTGCCAACCCCTCTGCCCAGTATCCCATGGGGCAGGAGGCGAAAAAGCAGGTGGAGGAGCGCCGCGCCGTCATTGCTAAGGCACTCCGCTGCGCCAGCGAGTGTGTCCATTTCACCTCCTGCGGCACAGAGAGCGACAACTGGGCCATCATGGGTGCACTGCACCACAATCGCCATGTGGGCAAGCACATCATCACCACCGCCGTGGAGCACAGCGCCATTTTGGAGACCTGCAAGGCCTTGCAGCAGCAGGGCTACGAGGTGACGTACTTAAAGCCCGACAAGACGGGTCACGTGACCGCCGCGCAGGTGGAAGCCGCCCTCCGCGAGGACACGGTGCTGGTAAGCGTCATGCTGGTGAATAACGAAACGGGCTGCATCTTCCCCCTTGCCGACATCGCCCGCGTGCTGAAAGAGCGCAAAAGCCGCGCCCTTCTTCACACCGACGCCGTACAGGGCTTTTTGAAAGTGCCCTGCACCCCCGCAGAGCTGGGTGTGGATCTCATGAGCCTCAGCGCCCATAAGATCGGCGGCCCCAAGGGCATCGGCGCGCTGTATATTGCGCCCCATCTCAAGAACTTCCGTCCTCTCCTCTTCGGCGGCGGACAGGAGATGGGCCTCCGCTCCGGCACAGAGGCCACGGTACAGATCGCAGGCTTTGCCAAGGCGGTGGAGCTGCGCTGCGAAAATCTCGAGGACGCCCTCCGCCACATGGCAGAGGTGAAGGCTTACTGCCGCGAAAAGCTCCTGTCTATTGACGGCATCGTCCCCGTAGGCGGCGGCGAAGCACCCCATGTGCTGTCCGTCTCTTTGGTGGGTTATCCCAGCGCCAATGTGGTCACCGACCTCGGGGCGCAGGGCATCTGCCTCAGCGCAGGCTCTGCCTGCCATCGCGGCAAGCTGAGCCATGTGGTGCAGGCACTGGGTCTTGACAAGCGCACCGCCTCCGGCGTGCTGCGCCTCAGCTTCGGCCCCGAGACCACCTTTGATGAAATCGACACCCTCTATGAAGCGCTGCTAAACCACAAAAACAGCCGCTTCCCCATGCTGTAATTCTTTCTTTTGAGGTATTCCCCTATGTTTAAATCTCTTCGCCGTCCCCGTGAGTTCTATAAATATCTCATCGCCCTCACTGCCCCCATCGCTCTGCAGCACCTCATCACCTTCTCCCTCGGTCTCATTGACACTTTCATGGTGAGCCAGCTGGGCAACAAGGAGATGGCAGCGGTCACCACCGCCAACGTGCCTGTGTTTTTGCTCCTGTCCCTCGGCTTTGGCGTGCAGGGCGGCCTCGGCATTTTGGTGAGCCAGTACTGGGGCAAGCGGGATATGAAAAACATCTCCCGCGCCATCGGTGTTGCGTTGTTTATCGGCACGGGTATCGTGCTGGTGCTGGCGATTCTCTTCGCCCTGTGGCCTGTTCAGATCATGGATCTTCTCTCCAACGAGCATGAGCTCTCCGTGCTGGGCGGGCCCTATCTGCGGATCATCGGCTTTTCCCATGTGTTCGGCATGATCTCCTCTGTCTACATCAGCGCCCAGCGCAGCGTGGAAAACCCCAACTTCGGCATGAAGGTGCTGGCGTTCTCCACGGTGCTGAACACCGTGCTGAACTACTTCCTCATTTACGGCAAGTGGGTCTTCCCCGCCATGGGTATTGAGGGCGCGGCACTGGCAACCCTTCTCGCCCGCGTGGCAGAGGTGCTGATCTGCGTCATCTACGCATTGCGGGATAAGCACATGCCCATCCACATCCGCGCCCTGCTCTCCCCCGGCGTGGAGATGGTGCGCCGCTTTGTGAAATACGCCTCCCCCGTGGTGCTGAACGAGGCCGCATGGGGCTTTGGCAACAGCTTGCTGACGGTCATTTTGGGCTACACCTCCATCTCCGTGGAGTTCCTCGCCGCCTATTCCGTGACGGGCAACTTAGGTCGACTGTTCCTCGTTGTCTGCTTCGGTCTCGGTGCTTCCACCGCCGTGGTCATCGGTAAGGCCATCGGCGAGGGACAGAGCCACGAGGAGGTCATGGATCTGAGCCGTTGTCTCCTGCTCTTCTCCATCCTCGTCAGTGCTGGCATCGCCCTCATCGCACTGCTGCTGATCCCCATTCTCTTCGCCCCCGTGGTGTTCCCCCTCTTCAAGCTCTACGATCAAAGTGCCGCCATCGCTGTGGCACTGGCGGTCACCGCCTTTGCAGGCACGCCTTTCCACTCCTGCGCCATCACCTCCATTACCGGTATTCTCCGCGCCGGCGGCGACACCGGCTGGGCGGCAGCTCTCGACCTGCTGCCCCAGTGGCTGGTGGGCATCCCCTTGACGGCGCTCTTTGCCCTGCTGGTCGATGGCGGCAGCCACTATTGGCTCATTGCCATCGCCATCCAGTGCGACAGTATTGTAAAGCTGCCCCTGTGCCTGTGGCGCACCCGTAAAGATGTGTGGATCCACGATGTGACGCTGCCGGAGGGACGAAAATGAGCCTATTTCGCTGCCCTATCTGCGGCGCTGTTCTCACAAGAGAAGAACGCTCCTACCGCTGCGGGAAAAACCACTGCTATGACATTGCCAAAGAGGGCTATACCCACCTGCTCCCCGTGCAGCAAAAGCACTCCCAAAACCCCGGGGATGACAAGGCCATGGTGCGCTCCCGCCGCGCCTTCCTCTCGAAAGATTACTACGCTCCTCTCCGCCGCCAGCTGGAGCAGCTGGCGCTGCGCTATACCCCTGCAGAGGGCGCGGTGCTGGACAGCGGCTGCGGTGAGGGCTACTATACCGCCGCCATCTCCCGTGCACTGACGGAAGGGGGTATTCCCCACCGTCTCGCCGCCGTGGACATCTCCAAGGAGGCAGTGCGCCTCACGGCGAAAAACCTTCAGCAGGGCGAGTGCGCTGTGGCCTCGGTGTACCACCTGCCCATTATGGACGGCAGCATCGACTTTTTGCTCAACTGCTTCTCCCCTCTCGCCATTGACGAGTTTCGCCGCGTGGTGAAACAGGGCGGGCATTTTGCCTACGTTGTCCCCGCCGCGGAGCATCTTTGGCAGATGAAAGAGGTGCTGTACGACGAGCCCTACCCCAACGAGGTCAAGCGCACCCCCTACGAGGGCTTCCGCTATGTGGATGTACTGGAGGTGCGGGATACCATCACCCTCGATAATCCCGAGGACATTTTTGCCCTCTTCCAAATGACCCCCTACAGCTGGAAAACCCCTGCCGAGGGCGTGGCGCGACTGAAAAGCCTTGCCACCCTCACCACCGACATCGCCTTCCACATCCATCTCTTTGAAAAGGAGTAAAGGATATGCACTGCTGCGTTCTGTTTGCCTCCCCCCGTGGGAAAGAGAGCAACACCCGCGCCTTGACGGAGGAATTTCTTGCCGCTTGGCACGAAGCGGGCAACACCGCCTCTTTCCACAGCCTCTATGACTTAGCCATCTCCCCCTGCCTTGCCTGTCGCGGCTGCCAGTGGGACTGGTCTGCCCCCAACTGCGTTGTTGAGGACGATATGCAGGCCATTTTCACCGACATTCTCGCCGCCGACTTGGTGGTGCTGGCAAGTCCCATCTACAACTGGGGCCCCACCGCTCCAATGAAGGCCGCCCTCGACCGCTGCATTTACGCCCTTTGTAAGTTCTATCGCGGTACGGGTGAAAAAGGCCCGTCTCTGTGGGAGGGTAAGCCTATCGCCGTCATCACCACGGCGGGCTATCGCATTGAGAAGGCTACGGACTTGTGGGAAGAGAGTTTGCGCCGCAGCTGTAAGCATGGCGGTATGCGCTTCTTGGGGCTCTATGGTGAGCGCCACCGCAGCTATACCGAACCCTTCATGGACGAGGAAAAGCGTGAACGTACCCGCGCTTTTGCCCAGAGCATTATGGAGCAGTTATGATGGAACACTACACCACAACGCCCCCTCGCCGCCGTCGCAGACGCAGGCGTGTCGCCCCCATTGTGTGGCTCTTGCCCTTGCTGGTGGTCGTTCTGACCGTCAGTGTGGTGCTGGTGGTGCGCTCGTTCCGCGCCGACACCGAGCCGCCGCCCGTTGACCCCCATGAGGGGCAGGTCTACGTCAACGACGGCGCAAATATGGTTTGGCTCACCCCCATTGAGGGCATTGCCGTGAACCCCCTTCTCCGCAGCGACTTTATTACGCTAAACGGTCACCCCCACTATATGGGCACGGACTTCACCGTGGAGCGTGGCGTTGACCTCTCCACCTACCAAGCGGGGGTGGACTGGGCCAAGGCCGCCAAGGAGATCGACTTCGCCATCCTCCGCATTGGCTACCGCGGCTACGGCGCAGGTGCGCTGCGCGCGGACGATGCTTTCGAATCCCACTACGCAGGGGCAAGGAAAAACGGCGTGGATGTGGGTGTCTACTTCTTCTCCCAAGCCCTCACGGCGCAGGAAGGCCGCGAGGAGGCGGAATATGTCCTCTCCCTTCTCGATGGGCGGGAGTTGCAGCTGCCCATCTACTTCGACTGGGAGGATGTGGGGGCAGAGGATGCCCGCACCTACGGCTACGACTACGCCAACTTGACCGACAGCGCCGCCGCCTTCTGCGACACCATCCGTGACGCAGGCTATGAAGCGGGCGTATACATCAACCGCCAGCAGGGCTATTACCACTATGACCTCGCCCGCCTCAGCCCCTACTCCCTGTGGGTAGCGGACTTGAACCGCTATCCCGATTTCTACTACGCCCACGACATATGGCAGTACACCTTCACCGCCGAGGTGGAGGGCATCCACACCGTGGTGGACATGAACTTGCGGTTTGTGGAGAAATAAAAAGACACCCTGAACAATTCTAAAAGCTAAGAAACTTCCCGTTTCTTAGCTTTTCTTTTTGTAGAAATTTGTAGAAATATAGCTTTTTAAATTTTCTTTATTTTCTATGTTGACAAACTAATATTTCTATGATATTCTAGCGCCATAGAAAAACCAGAAATTCTAAGGAGGATTTTTTATGCAGTATGAAACCATTATCTTAGAGCTTATGTCTCGTATCAAAACATTGGAAACTGATGTCGCAAACATGAAAGCTGACATTCAGTCCTTGGAAGTAACCATTAACGCCTTAAGCGAATCTAACACAGACTTCAATGTTAACTCTCCTATCG
>JAFQTS010000056.1 GCA_017408915.1 Oscillospiraceae bacterium
GGCCGCTGGTTCGAATCCAGTCGGGCGTACCAAGACCAACGCCTCACCCTTCGGGTGGGGCGTTGGTCTTTGTGTGTGTGTATCGCGATTCGAACCTAGCGGCCTACGAATTAAAATAAAAATGCGGCTTGCCAAAGGCAAGCCGCTGGTTCGAATCCAGTCGGGCGTACCAAAGCATCCCGTCCCCTATGGGGCGGGATGCTTTGCTATGTGCTGTGCCGCGATTCGAACCTAGCGGCCTACGAATTGAAATAAGGCACGGTTTGCAACGGGCGAAGCCCTGCAAACCGCTGGTGAGTTTATCCCCTTTAGGGGAAATCCAGTCGGGCGATGTGTCAACACTCCACATTTCCCTATGGAAATCTTCACCATTTTGGTGTAAAATAGCACCAAATACCCAACAGGAGGACGTCCCATGTCACTGTTAACGAAAGCATCCTACTCCAATGAAGTGACCCAGCGTGAACAGGAGAACCTGCAGGTAGCCTACCGCGCCGCCTGTGAGGGCATTGTGCTGCTGAAAAATGACGGCACGCTGCCTCTCAAGACGAAGAAAGTGGCTCTCTATGGCGCAGGTGCCTCCATGACCATCAAGGGCGGCACAGGCTCGGGCGAGGTGAACGAGCGCCACTCCGTCACCATCTTAGAGGGCATGACCGACCGCGGCTTTACAATCACCACCCGCAACTGGATCGCCGATTTCGAGCGCCTCTACGCCGAGGCGGAGGCCGCCTACAAGGTGGAGAAGAAAAAGCGCATCAACATCTTGAAGCCCAACTCTATCATGGATATGCTGATGGAGAACTTCCGCGCCCCCTGTGGCCCTGTGATCGACGATGGTTATGTAGCGGCCTCCGACACCGACAGCTGTGTGTATGTGGTGAGCCGTCAAGCAGGTGAGGGCGGTGACCGCAAGGCGGAGAAGGGGGATTTCTTCCTCTCCCATGAGGAATTGACCGCCATCCGCTTCTGCGCCGAGAAATATCCCCACTTCGTGCTGGTCATCAACGCAGGCTCTTCCATCGACATGGGCTTTATGGAGGATATCGAGGGCATCAACGCCATCGTCTACCTCTGCCAGTTGGGCACTGAGGGTGGTCACGCCTTCGCCGATATCCTCTCGGGCGATGTGTCCCCCTCGGGTAAGCTGTCCGATACATGGGCAAAGCAGTACGCCCATATCCCCTTCGCCAACGAGTATAGCTACCTCAACGGCAACTTGGAGGACGAATATTATCAAGAGGGCATCTACGTGGGCTACCGCTACTTCGATTCCTTCTCTGTCGCTCCTGCGTTCCCCTTCGGCTTCGGCTTGAGCTATACGGACTTCGCCTTTGAGAGCCGCGGTGTTGCGGTGGATGGCAGTACCGTCACCGTCACCGCCGCCGTCACCAACACGGGCAGCGATTATCGCGGCAAGGAAGTGGCGCAGCTGTATGTGTCCGCTCCCGCAGGTAACCTCCACAAGGAATACCAATCCCTCGCCGCTTTTGAAAAGACCGATGCCCTCGCACCCAGCACCACCCAAATGCTGGCACTGACTTTCGACTTGAAGGACATGGCCTCTTACCGCGAGAGCGATGGCTGTTTCGTGCTGGAGGCAGGGGCGTACATCCTCCGTTTGGGCAACTCCTCCCGCAATACCGTCCCTGTGGGCATGCTGACGGTGGAGGGTGACATCATCGTCTCCCGCCATGCGCATATCTGCCCCCTCTGTGAGCCTTTGGAGGAGCTGGAAGCCCCCGCAAGAGAAACGGAATCTCTGCCCTCCGACCTGCCCTGTATCGCCATCGACCCCGCCGCCTTTGAAACGGTGGTCTATCACTACGAAACTCCCGCCGTCTGCGCCGAGCCCCGCGTGAAGGCGCTGCTGGATGCCCTGTCCTTGGAAGAGATGACGGACATTGTTGTGGGCGCAGGCTTCTACGGCGCGGAAACCCGCTTCACGCTGCCCGGCTCTGTGGGCAACACCACTTCTAAGTTTTGGGATCGTGGCCTTGCCAATGTGGCCATGTGCGATGGCCCTGCAGGTCTCCGCGTCCAGAAAATCTCCGTGGTGGACGAGAAGGACAAGGTAAAGCCCATTGAGATGCCCATCGGTGTGTTCAACACCCTGCCTAAATTTATCCGCAAGTTCATGGTGGGCGACCCCAACAAGGGCAAGATGCTCTATCAGTACACCACCGCTTTCCCTGTGGCCAACGCCCTCGCCCAAAGCTGGAATAAAGCGCTGATGGGTGAGGTGGGCAACGCCATCTTCCGTGAGATGCAGGAGTACGGCTGTACCTACTGGCTGGCACCCGCCATCAACATCCACCGCAATCCCCTCTGTGGCAGAAACTTCGAGTATTTCTCCGAAGACCCCTATTTGGCAGGCACCATGGCCACCGCCATTACCAAGGGTGTCCAGCAGGAGGAGGGCTACTATGTCACCGTGAAGCACTTTGCCTGCAATAACCAAGAGGACAACCGTATGAATGTCAGCAGTACTGTGAGCGAGCGTGCTTTGCGCGAGATTTACCTCCGCGGCTTTGAACGCTGTGTCCGTGAGGGTCACGCCAAGGCTATCATGACCTCCTATAACCGCGTCAATAAGGTCTACGCCCCCAACAGCTATGACCTCTGCACCAAGGTGCTGCGGAACGAATGGGGCTTTGACGGCGTGGTGATGACCGACTGGTTCTCCACCAAGGGTAAGGGCGGCCGCAATGCCCTCGCCATGGAGGCGGGCAACGACCTCATTATGCCCGGCCTCGGCGGCAACAAGAAGGACATCCTCAATGGCGTCCGCACGGGTGTGATTTCCGAAGAAGATGTGCGCCGCTGCTGTGGCAACGTCATCCGCGCCATTTTGAATAGCGCCACCCAAAGAGAATATATCGGCTAAAAGAAAAATCCACCGCCTCGGCGGCACGCTCTACTGCACACAGGAGGGCGAGCGCATCCGCATGAGCGGCAAGGCCGCCGTCTACTCCGAGGCAGAGATCAACATCAAGTAAACAAAACGCAAAAAAGCCGCCTTTATTGGCGGCTTTTTTCTGCTTCGTGCAAGATTTTCTCTCTTTTGGACATAATGAGGGAAGAAAGGAGCTGATAGGGATGATCGAACAGGATACCATTAAACTGCTGCGGGAATGTGATGCAGGGGTGCAAATGGGCGTTTCCTCCATTGATGACGTGCTGCCCCATGTCCACGACAAGGAGCTGAAACAGCGCTTGGACTTCGCCCGCGAGGAGCATGTAAAGCTGGATCGCGGCTTGCAGGCCCATCTCAAGAACTGCCACGATGATGGTAAAGACCCCAGCCCCATGGCGCAGGGGATGTCGTGGATCAAGACCAATGTGAAACTTGCCGTGGAGGATAGCGACAGCACCATCGCCTCACTGATGACGGACGGGTGCAACATGGGTATTAAATCTCTCAGCCGCTATCTCAACCAGTACAAGGCGGCGGATGAGACCTCCAAATCCATTGCCAAGCATCTCATTGCGTTGGAAGAGCAGATGCTGGTGGATATGCGGCGATTTTTATGAAACAAGGCGGCATCAGCCGCCTTGTTTTACTGCTGCCACACCTTGTATTTTGCCGCCGTGGGGAGTATAATACCGTTGATTGATTGTACCGTGAAAGGCGGGGAAAATATGAACGGAACGATTTCGCTGCGCCGCGCTGTGGAACAGGCGGAAGGCTGGGTAAAAGCCCTCCATGACATGCCCGAGCACAGCTTCTGTGAACAGAAAACCACGGCCTTTATCCGCACCGTGTGCCAAGAACTGGGGGTAGAGACCATCGACAGCGGTCTTGAAACGGGCGTTTTGGCGTGGCTTGGCAACGACTGCGCCGAGACCATCGCCCTCCGCGCCGATATTGATGCCGTGACCTTCGACGATGGCCCCCACCACCGCTGCGGACACGACTATCATACCGCCTCGCTGCTGGGTGCCATGGCCTACTTAAAAGACCACCAACAGGAACTGCGCTATAATGTGGCCTTTATTTTCCAGTGCGCCGAGGAGAACACCTCGGGTGCGAAAGCGCTGGTGGAGCATGGCCTGTGGGAGCGTTTCCCTCAGCGCCCCAGCGCCATCTTTGGCATCCATAACCGCCCCGAACTGCCTGTGGGCGTGATTGGCGTCCATCAAGGCGCGCTGATGGCGGAAAAGACGGACTTCCGCGTGGTGTTCCACGGGCAGCAGGGTCACAGCAGCACGCCTGAGAAGTGCATTGACCCTATCTTGCCCGCAGCACAATTTGCCTTGGAGCTCTCCAACCTTGTCAGCCACGAAACATCCCCCTTTGATACGGCGGTCTGTTCCGTCTATAGTTTCCACAGCGGCACGGAGGATAATGCCGCCCCTCTCCATGCCACGCTGACAGGCACTATCCGCACCCTGCGCCACGGTACTCACCAGCATTTGAAAGAGCGCCTTTCCGACCTTGCGCAGGCCATGGCGCTGGCCCATCGCTGCACGGTGGAGGAGCTTTCCTGGATGCACGATGTGCCCCTGTTGGATAACAGTGCCGCCCTCTATCCCCGTGCTTATGCTGCAGCGGCGGCAGCGGTAGGGGAGGAGCATGTCACCGATGTTGCCCCCTGTCTCGGCGGTGAGGATTTCGCCGTGTATCTGCAGGATGTGCCCGGCTTCTTCTTTTGGGTGGGCAGCGGCAAGGGCAGCGATACGCCCGTCCATCCTTGGCACAGCGATGATTTCTCTGTCGCCGATGGGTATTTAAAAGTGGCGATTTCTCTGCTGGCAAACCTGATACTGTAAAAAAACAAGCCTTTCGGCCCTGCCGAAGGGCTTGTTTTTTCTATAGAAGAGAAAACATTTGCTACAAACTGAGCAAAAAATCGAAAAAAAGCGACAACCCATTGGACATTTCTCGGAAATGTTTTTGAGAAGTTTCTTTAAAGTGAAATTTGCGTTTTTGTTGTTGACTTGCGGCGACAAAGGTGCCATAATATTTTCAGCATAAGCAACTTGATAAAATGGCTGAGAATTGGCTTTTCAAGTTGCAAACAGGATGAAAGGAGACAACCACCTTGAGCAGACTTGATATTAAGACGCCCAGCAAGGCGCAAACGACGGTGGAAAACCTCTACAAAGATATGGAGCGCCGTATTGCCGCTTCTCCTCCGGGCCTGTGCCCCGTAGACATGTCGCTGAGCTTTTTGCAGCTGAGCCATGCCCAGACCTGCGGTAAATGCGTGCCCTGCCGTATCGGTTTGGGTCAGCTGACGAAGCTGATCGCCCAGGTACTGGATGGCGAGGCCACCATGGAGACCATCGACATTATTGAGAAGACCGCCCGCAGCATCGTCAACACCGCTGACTGCGCCATTGGCCGCGATGCCGCCCGTCTGGTGGTGGATGGCCTGGAGGGCTTCCGCGATGACTATGAGGAGCATGTGAAGCATCACCGCTGCCTTGCCTCCCTTCAGACACCTGTTCCCTGCGTGTCCATGTGCCCTGCCGGCGTGGATATCCCCGGCTATATGGCGCTGGTTCACAGAGGCCGCTATGCCGACGCTGTCCGCCTCATTCGTAAGGATAACCCCATGCCCGTGGCCTGCGCCTATATCTGCGAGCATCCCTGCGAGGCCCGCTGCCGCCGCGGCATGATCGACGATCCTCTGAACATCCGTGGCGTCAAGCGCTACGCGGTGGATCACTCCGGCCTCGTACCCAACACCCCCAATGCGCCCGCTACGGGCAAAAAAATCGCCATTATCGGCGGCGGCCCCAGCGGCCTCAGCTGCGCCTATTATCTGGCACGCATGGGTCACAAGGCCACCATCTTTGAAAAGCATAAGAAACTGGGCGGCATGCTCCGCTACGGTATCCCTGCCTATCGCTTCCCCCGTGAGATGCTGGACGGCGAGATCGAGTCGATCCTCTCCACAGGCATTGATGTCCACACCAATGTCAATGTGGGCACCGACATCACCTTCGACCAGCTCCGTGACGAGTTCGACTGCATCTACATCGCCATCGGTGCCCATACCGATAAGAAGACGGGCATCCCCGGTGAGGACAGCAAGAACGTTATGTCTGCTGTGGAGATGCTGGGTGCCATCGGTGACGATGAGATGCCCGATTTCACCGGCAAGCACGTAGCCGTCATCGGCGGCGGCAACGTGGCCATGGACGTGACCCGCAGCGCCATCCGCTTGGGTGCTGAGAAGGTCACCTGCGCCTATCGCCGCCGTACCGACGATATGACCGCCCTGCCCGACGAGGTGCTGGGCGCCATCGCCGAGGGTGCCGAGATCATGGCACTGGCCGCTCCCGTCCGCATTGAGGCCGACGAAGAGGGTGTTGCCCGCGCCCTGTGGGTGCAGCCTCAGATCATCGGCGAGATGGATAAAGCCGGCCGTCCCCGTCCCAACAACGCCAAGCTGGATGAAGTCCGTATCCCCGCCGACATCATCGTGGTGGCCATTGGTCAGGGCATCGAGATCGCCGGCTTTGATCAGGCCGGTGTCCCCGTCAAGCGCGGCGGTACTGTGGTCGCCGAGCTGAGCGGTCAGGTGGGCAACATGGAGAACGTGTTTGCCGGCGGCGACTGCGTCACCGGCCCTGCTACTGCCATCCGCGCCATTGCCGCCGGTAAGGTGGCAGCAGCCAACATCGACGAGTATCTGGGCTACCACCACGTCATCGAAGAGGATGTGGAAGTGCCCAGCCCGGAGCTGAACAACCGCCCGCCTCACGGTCGTATCAACACCACCGAGGTGGAGGCCTGCCAGCGTAAGTGCAACTTCGAGGACATCGAGATCGGCCTCACCGAGGAAGGTGTCATCGCCGAGACGTCCCGCTGCCTGCGCTGCGACCACTTCGGCTACGGAATCTTTAAGGGAGGGAGAGTAAAAGAATGGTAACGCTGAAGATCGACAATCAAACTGTCACCGTACCGGAAGGTACCACCATTTTGGAGGCCGCTAAGTCGGTACATATCAATATCCCCACCCTGTGCTATCTCAAGGATATTAACGAGATTGCCGCCTGCCGCCTCTGCGTGGTGGAGATCGAGGGTCATGTCCGCCTTGTGCCCTCCTGCGACAACGTGGTGTCCGAGGGCATGGTGGTCTACACCAATTCTCCCCGTGTCCGTGAAGCCCGCCGTGTGAACCTGCGCCTGCTGCTGAGCCAGCACGACACCCAGTGCACCAAATGCACCCGCAGCGGTAACTGCAAGCTCCAGCAGCTGACCACCGACTATAACCTGCTGGGTGAGCACTATGTGAAGGATTTGAAAAAGACCCCCGATGACTACTCCAATCCCATCGTCCGTGTCACCAACCGCTGCGTGAGATGCATGCGCTGTGTTCAGATCTGCGACAAGGTCCAGAGCATGAACATTTGGGATCTTATCGGTACCGGCTCCCGCACCGATGTGGGCGTGCGTAACTTCCGCACTTTGGCGGAGTCCGACTGCACCTTCTGCGGTCAGTGCGTGACCCACTGTCCCGTGGGCGCCCTGCAGGAGCGTGACGATACGGGCCGCGTTTGGGACGCTTTGGCCGATCCCAAGAAGGTCACCATCGTGCAGGTGGCTCCCGCCGTCCGCGCCGCTTGGGCCGAGCACTATCACCTCGATCCCAAGTTCGCCACCGCCAAGCGCATGGTCTCCTGCTTGAAGGAGATGGGCTTCAACTACGTGTTCGACACCAACTTTGCCGCCGACCTGACCATCATGGAGGAGGGCAGCGAGTTTATCGAGCGCTTTACCCACCGCGATCAGTATCGCTGGCCCATGTTCACCTCCTGCTGCCCCGGCTGGATGCGTTTCGTGAAGGGTCAGTTCCCCGACTATGTGCAGAATCTGTCCTCTGCCAAGTCTCCTCAGGGCATGTTCGGCGCTGTGGCTAAGAGCTACTTTGCCGAGAAGATCGGCGTCGATCCTCACGACATCTTCGTGGTGTCCGTGATGCCCTGCACCGCCAAGAAGTCCGAGTGCACCTTCCCCAACCTTAACGATGCCTGCGGCGATCCCGATGTGGACGTGGTGCTCACCACCCGTGAGATGGTGCGTATGTTCCGCGGCGAGCAGCTGGATCCCACCTATATGCCCGAGACGGACTTTGATAGTCCTCTTGGCAGCAGCACCGGTGCTGCCGTCATCTTCGGCGCTACCGGCGGCGTTATGGATGCAGCCCTCCGCAGTGCCTACTATCTCGTTACCGGTGAGAATCCTCCTGCCGATGCCTTCACCGCTGTCCGCGGTATGGACGGCTGGAAGGAAGCCACCTTCAACGTTCCCGGTGCGGGCGATGTCCGCGTGGCAGTGGTCAGCGGTCTGGGCAATACCCGCCGCTTGATGTACGCCCTGCAGAACGGCGAGGTCAGCTACGACTTCGTGGAAGTCATGGCCTGTCCCGGCGGCTGCGCCGGCGGCGGCGGTCAGCCCATCCACGACGGTAAGGAGATGGCGGAGTATCGCGGCGGCGTGCTGTGGGATATCGACAAGAGCATGGAGATCCGCTTCTCCCACGAGAACGAGGATGTGCTGCAGCTGTACCGCGAGTACTTCGATAAGCCTCTGAGCCACCGTGCCCACCACCTGCTCCACACGGATCTCACCGAGTGGAAGATGCCTACGGAGAAGTAAGCTATGGCAGACGTATTTAACAAGCCTCCCCGCGAGTGTGCCTACTCTTTCACCCAGCACACCGCCTGCGAGTTCTTTCCTTGCCATAAAACAGCTCACCCCGAGAATTTCAATTGCCTGTTCTGCTACTGCCCCCTCTACGCACTGGGCAGCGACTGCGGCGGCAACTTCAAGTGGACGGAAGAGGGCGTGAAGGACTGCTCCGACTGTCTTGTGCCCCACACCCGCGACAGCTACGACTACATCTTGAAGAAATTCCCCGAGGTATCGGAGCTTGCCAAGAAAAACCGCAAAGACTGATAAAAAATGACCGCCACTGGCGGTCATTTTTTTGCGCGCAAGATTGTCTCCGCCAGTGCTGCGCCGAAAATCCGCCCTGCGTGGAGTGCTTCATCGAGGGAATTCCCCGCCGCCCCGACTTCCACAAGGAGTGACCCCGCCGTGAGATGTTGATTATACCGCGAATTTCGCAGGATGATGGGTCGCATGGCGGTGGGATACTCTCCCTGCACATTTTCTGCCACCGCCACGGCGAGTGCGAGATTCTCCTGCCAGTGGTCGTGATTCGTACCGATGACAAAGCTCATCTGCGCTATGGTGACATCCTCCTCCGCCACTAATTTATACTGATTCCCCTTGGCATCCTCCACAGCATCGCGGTGAATGTCGATGATGTAGTAGAGGGAGGGGTACTTCTCCAAATAAGCCGCCGCCCCCGCCTCTGAGCGGGAATAGGCATCGTTATAGAGGGGATCGTCGTAGAGCGTGCGGTCATGGAGTACGGAGATACCGTAGGAGGACAGGACAGCGGCGATCTCATCCCCGATCCGCACCACGCTGCAGGAGGTGTCGGAGGTGCGGTAGTTGCCTGTGGAGGGGTAGCTCTCCCCCTTGGGCAGCGTGTAGGCCTCGCTGCCGTGGGTGTGGATAATCAGCACCTGCGGGCTGTTGAGATCGGGAGAGGGGAGCGTGCAGTTTTCAAGCTGTGCGGTGTCTAATGTTTTGGACGAGGAGTTCTTGATATATACACTTCCTACGGCGGTGTAGCCCTTGGGATTGGTGATCTTTACCGTCTGGGATGGCACGCCGTTATCGCGGAATTGCAGCTTCTCCAGCTGCACCTGCGGCACAGGGGAGAGGGAGGGGGCGGCATTTTGAAGGATGGTGCTGCTCGCGTTATTCTCCGCAGGAGAGAAAGAAACTGCGGCGGCGAGATAGGGCGATTGGCTGAGGGTGAACATGGCAGCGGGGGAGAGGGGCGGCGGCAGCTGCGCCGACAACTGCTGCAAAACGATGCCCCGCAGGGCCTCACTGCCGCCAAATTCCGCGCCGCTGGCGGCGGTCACTGTCCACAGTGTCAAACACGCACCCACCAAGGCTGCCACGCGCCGTAAGATCCCTTTCATCTGCCATCACCTCGGACAAGTATATGCACCGTGCGGCGAAGGTAGACGGAGAAATTGACCCTTGAAAAGGGGAGGGGGTTGTGCTAAAATACCAGTACAGAAAATAAACTGAATAGCTCATATAGCTGCGCCAAAACGGGGCGCTGCGTTTCTACGGTGTCACCGATGACACCACTATGGGTACTTTGTCGCAAGGGTGTGACGAAGTGCCCCTTTTATTTTGCCGCAGACTTTGCGGAGAAATGAGGACTGAGACAATGAAAGAGATTTTGAAGGGCCACATCATTCATGCGCCTGCTTTGGGCGAACTGAACATCACGGAAAACGGCTATATGGTGCTGGAAGATGGCGTGATTGCAGGTATCTATGACCAGCTGCCTGCTGAACATGGTGACGGCGTCCTCCACGACTACGGCGACAAGCTCATTCTGCAGTCCTTTGCCGATATGCACCTCCACGCGCCCCAGTATCCCATGCTGGGCATGGGTATGGATCTGCCTCTGCTTGATTGGCTCAGCACCTACACATTCCCCACCGAGGCACGCTTTGCCGACCCCGTCTACGCCCGCGAGATCTATGCCCGCCTTGCCCGTGAGCTGATTACCAACGGCACGACCCGCGTGTGCATGTTCTCCTCTCTCCACACCGACGCCACCCTTGTGTTGATGGAAGAGCTGGAAAAAGCGGGTGTAACAGGCTATGTGGGAAAGGTCAACATGGATCGCAACGGCGCAGAGGGGATTTTGCAGGAAACTACGGCAGAATCCGTCGCCGAGACGGAGCGTTGGCTTGCCGCTTGCCATTTCAAGGACTTAAAGCCCATCCTCACTCCCCGCTTTACCCCCAGCTGCACCAATGAACTGATGGCGGAGCTTGGCAAGCTGAAGGAAAAGTACGGCCTCTATGTCCAGTCCCATCTCTCCGAGAGCCACGCGGAAATCGCGTGGGTGCGGGAGCTGCACCCCGACTGTGAGCGCTATTGGGAGACCTATGATAAATACGGCTTGTGGGACGACCACACGGTGATGGCCCACTGTGTCCACTCCGATGCAGTGGAGCGCCGCGCCATGGCAGAGCACAATGTTCTCGCCGTCCACTGCGGCGACTCCAATATCAACATCTCCTCGGGCGTCTGTCCCGTCCGCCAGCTTCTCAATGAGGGGGTATGGGTGGCTTTGGGCAGCGATATTGCAGGGGGCGCTCAGCTGCCCATGTACCGCGTCATCACCACCACCATTCGCGCCTCCAAGGTGCGGCAGATCATGGACAACTGGCAGACACCCTTCCTCACCGTCCCCGAGGGCTACTATTTGGGCACCACGGCAGGCCACAAGTATTTCGGCGCAGGGGATGGCTTCTCCACGGGCGATGCTCTCCACGCCATCGTGGTGGACGACAGCACTTTCCCCACCCCTGCCCGTCCCCTCACCGTCAACGAGCGGTTCGAGCGGGCCATCTATCTCATGGAGCAGCGCAATATCGCGGCGGTGTGGTCTGCGGGTCGCTGCGTAGTTCAGCAGTAAAAAGCGGGAAAGTTTTTAGTGGACATTTATCGCTGAGGCGAGTATACTTAATGAAATAAGTTTTGTTGGAAAGGTCGGAATTCCTATGAGAATCGTCATTAAGGTTGGCACTTCCACATTGGCTCACAGCACGGGTTTGATGAACGTGCGCCGTGTGGAGCTATTGTGCAGTGTGCTGAGTGATTTGAAAAATGCAGGCCATGAGGTGGTGCTGGTGTCCTCGGGCGCTATCGGCATGGGCGTAGGCAAGCTCTCTCTTGGCGGACGACCTTCCGACATCCCTACCAAGCAGGCTGCCGCCGCCGTGGGTCAGTGTGAGCTCATGTACACCTATGACCGCCTCTTCTCCACCTACAACCACACGGTGGCCCAGATCCTTGTAACGGCGGAGGATTTTGCCCACGAGGAGCGGAAGCAGAACTTCAAAAACACCCTCTTCCGTCTTTTGGAGCTCCACGCCCTGCCCATCATCAATGAAAACGACACCGTTGCCACCCGTGAGATCGTCATCGGTGACAACGATACCCTTGGCGCTGTGGTGGCGACCGCCATCCACGCCGACCTGCTGGTGATCCTTTCGGACATCGACGGGCTCTATACCGCCGATCCCCACACCCATGCCGATGCTCAACTCCTGCCCACGGTGGAGGAGATCACGGCGGAGATCGAGGCTATGACGGGCGGCGCTGGCAGCGCCCTCGGCACAGGCGGCATGGCGACGAAGCTCCATGCAGCCCACATCGCCACAGAGGGCGGCGTGGAGATGGTCATCGCCAACGGACGCGACCCCGCCATCCTCTACGACATCGTGGAGGGCAAACCCGTAGGCACCCACTTTAAGGCAAAGGAGGCAGCACGATGAAAACCACACAGGAAATTTTAGCTGCGGCGAAGAACGCCGTCCCCCAGCTGCTGACCCTCACTGCCGAGGAGAAAAATAGCGCCCTCCTCGCCATGGCGGATGCCTTGGAGCAGGCTACGGCGGAGATTTTGGCAGCCAACGCCCTCGACATGGAGGCTGCCCGTGGTCACATTTCCGAGGTGATGCTGGATCGCCTCGCCTTGACGGAGGGGCGCATTGCCGACATGGCCAAGGGTATCCGCGAGGTGGTGGCACTGCCCGACCCCGTAGGCCGCGTTATTGCGGAGAATACCCTCCCCAACGGCTTGCAGGTGCAGCGCATCAGCGTCCCCATGGGCGTCATCGCCATCATCTATGAGAGCCGCCCCAACGTTACCTCCGATGCTGCCGCCCTCGCTTTGAAGGCGGGCAGTGCCTGCGTGCTGCGTGGCGGTAAGGAGGCCTATCGCAGTGCCCACGCCATCGTGACGGCGCTGCAGCGGGGTCTTGCCGCTGTTGGCTTGCCCGAAACGGCGGTGAACCTCATTGAGGATACCACCCGTCAGAGTGCCACCGACATGATGCAGGCGGTGGGCTATATCGATCTGCTGATCCCTCGCGGCGGCGCAGGGCTTATCCGCTCCTGTGTGGAAAACGCTCTCGTGCCCTGCATCCAGACGGGTACGGGTATCTGCCATATCTATGTGGATGACTCGGCAGATTTGGAAAAGGCACTGAATATTATTGAAAACGCCAAGATGAGCCGCCCCAGCGTGTGCAATGCCGCCGAGGTGTGCCTTGTCCATAAAGCTGTTGCCGCGGAATTCCTGCCCAAGCTGAAGGCGCGGCTCACCGATCCCAAGCACCCTCATCCCGCCCAGCTGCGGCTTGACGAGCGTGCCTTGGCGATTATTGACGGCGTTGCCGCCACAGAGGAGGACTTTGATACGGAGTTCCTCGACTATGTGCTGGCGGTGAAGGTGGTGGACAGCACCGCCGATGCCATCGCCCATATTGGGGCACACTCCACCCATCACAGCGACGCCATCATCACCGAGAACGACACCGCCGCTCAGCTCTTCACCCGCTTGGTGGACAGCGCCGCCGTGTATGTCAACGCCTCCACCCGCTTTACCGATGGCGGGCAGTTCGGCCTCGGCTGTGAGATGGGTATCTCCACCCAGAAGCTCCACGCAAGAGGCCCTATGGGCTTGGAGGAATTGACTACCTATAAGTACGTGGTGAAGGGCAGCGGTCAGATCCGCTGAACTTGCAACGGCTGCCATTTTGTGGTATACTATTTGGAAAATTAAGAAGGGAGGATGACCCATGGCATTGAAACCCACGGTGAAAGACGCATTGAATTTAGGTGAAGCTGCCCTCAAAGGCGGCGGAAAGCTGCTGACGAAACTGAAACCTCTTGGCACGGCGGTAACGGTGATCTCCGCCACCATGTCGGTGGTGACGCTGATCGGCTGGGCCATCACCCGCAGACAGGATCAAAAAAAGAAGCAGGAGATGCGGGATAGAATCACGAAGAAATAACAGGGGAGGAGCGAGACGATGCGCGTTATTGATATTGAGAACATCAACGAGGCCATGCACAACGAAACCCAATTTGTGTTCCGCTGCGAAGAGGCGTTCCACGATAAGATCAGTGCCGCCGCCGCTACCATTTTGTCCTCTCGCAGTGATCGCCCCGTGGTGACGCTGACAGGCCCTTCCGGCAGCGGTAAGACCACCACTGCCATGCGCCTTAAGGAGTATTTGGAGAACATCAATGTCAATGTCTGCGTGCTGCACATGGACAATTTCTTCACTCCCTTAAGTGAGCGCCCGCCCGAGCTGACGGATTGGGAATCCCCCTTGTGCGTGAATATCGACAGCCTTATCTCCACCATCAGCCAGCTGATGGACGGGAAACTGGTGAAAGTGCCTGTTTACGACTTCAAAACGGGTACCATCGGCGGCTATACGGAGTTGCAGGGCGATAAAAACGCCATCATTATCGCCGAGGGCATCCACATGCTGAACCCGCTGATTTTCGATAAGCTCCGTGGTGTGGCTACGGGCGTGTATGTTGCGCCCCGTACCCGCATTATTACGAAGGATGATAAGATCGTCCGTCCCGAGCAGCTCCGCGTGGCCCGCCGCATGATCCGCGACTATAATACCCGCGGTCACGCCCTCACCTCCACGGTGGAGCGTGCCGAGAGCGTAGATCGGGGCGAATATCAGTATATTCAGCCCTATAAGCCCAACGCCGCCATCAATATCGACACATTTTTGGACTACGAGCCCTGCATTTTGGCGAAGTACCTCACCCAGATCCCCTGTTTTGTGGAGGAGCTGACCAGTGACTTTGTGGAGGCTCACGGCCTCACCGATTTGATGAAGGTGGTGCGTGGCGTACCGCCCCTGCACACACCCTATGTCCCCCGTAACTCGCTGGTGCGCGAGTTCGTGGGCGGCAGCTGCTATGAATATTGATCCTTAAAGATATGGGAGGAAGAAGAGTATGATCATTACCATTAACCGTGAGTTCGGTAGCGGTGGTCGTGAGCTGGGCAAGCGTTTGGCTGACGCGCTCCATGTCCCTTGCTACGACCATCAGATCATCGAGATGATCGCCAGTGAGCAGGGCTTGAACGAGGAATATGTTGCCAACGTGGGGGAGAAGTGCATTGAGAGCGCCTATCCTCTGACCATCGGTCATCGTCTTGCCATGATGCCCCTCATGATGGATCAGACCATCCGCGTGGCCTCTGCCCAGCGTCAGCTGCTGGAGAAGTTCGCCACACAGGGCGACTGTGTCATCGTTGGTCGCTGCGCCGATGTGATCTTGAAGCAGTACAATCCTCTCAACATCTTCGTCTACGCCGACATGGACTCCAAGGTAGAACGCTGCATGCGCCGCGCCCCCGAGGGTGAGAACATGACCCGCAACGAGATGGAGCGTGAGATCCGCCGCATCGATAAGGAGCGCGCCCAGTACCACGCCATGTACGCCGACACCAAGTGGGGCAGCCGTGAGGGTTATCACCTGTGCGTGAACACCTCTCACCACGAGATCAAGAAGCTTGTCCCCGCCATTGCCCAGTTCTGCAAGGACTGGTTTGCGGAGCTGTAAGAGATGAAAATTCGCTTTAACGAGGATGAAAAGGTAGTGCAGACGGTGCGCGCAGGCTTGCAGCGCAAGGAGGGCTATTGCCCCTGCCGTCTGCCCAAGACCCCTGAGAATATCTGCATGTGTCAGGAGTTCCGCGATCAGATCGCCGATCCCGAGTTCGAAGGCTACTGTCACTGCCGGTTATATTACAAAGAAAAATAACCCCAAAGGAGAATCCCCATGTACTACGCAGTCAGTCAAGACATCTTTGCCAAGCTCCCTACGGCCTGCTTCGGTGCGGTGGCCGTCCGCGGTCTTGACAACACCCGTCCCCAGCCGGGACTGGAGGCAATGCTCCAAGAGAACATCGCCGCTTGCGAAGCCTACTTCGAGGGCGTGAAGCCCAAGGAGAGCCCCGCCATCGTGCCTTACCGTGAGGCCTTCCGCGCGCTGGACATCAACCCCAACAAGTTCCTCTGCTCCATTGAGGCGCTGCTGACCCGTATCGCCAAGGGCAAGGGCTTCCCCACCATTAACGGCATTGTGGATCTGGGCAATGCTATTTCCATCAAGTACCGCCTGCCCATCGGCGCACACGATCTGGACACTATCGACAACGGTCTCGATGTCCGTATGGCAGTGGCGGGCGATACCTTCATCGCTTTCGGCGAGACCACCGAGGAGACCCCCGATGTGGGCGAGGCTATCTATGCCAGCGGCAACGAAGTTCGTACTCGTCGCTGGACGTGGCGGCAGAGTGAGCGCGGCAAGATCACCGAGGAGACGAAGGCTGTGCTGTTCCCCATCGACGGTTTTGCCGATGTGAATAGGGCCGAGGTCTATGAGGCCATCGAGGAGTTCAAGGTGCTGCTGCACCGCTTCTTCGGCGACGATATTGAGGTCGCCACAGGTTTTGTGGATGCGGAGAATCCCAAGTTCACGTTTTTTGGATAAGCGTAAAAGCCACCCCGATGGGGTGGCTTTTTTGCACTCAGTTTTCCACGCGATAGTAGGTCTTTGCACAGTATTCGCGGCGCTCTTCAATAAGATGATCATCTGTCATCCACGCCACGAAGTTGGAGAAGTTCCGCTCGATGATGGAGAACTTCAGGGTGCTGCGGGTGCGGATATTCACCTTCTGACAAAAGACATCCAGCCACTGTGCCAAGGTCATGCCGTCGGTGAGGCAGGAGAGGATCTCGTCCCGTTTTTCATAGAGGAAGGCGATGTTCTTCTCCGCCAAGGGTACGATGTTTTCCACCACCGACTTGTGGGCTAAAATGTAGGCATCGCAAGTGCTGTGAAGCAAACTCGCTTTACTCTCTAAATCCCGCTGTACGAACATGGAGGTGGGCAGCTTTGCGCCGGAAATCTCCGCCTCATCGAGGATCGTGTCCCCCACATAGGCCACGTTGTCGGGGGTGATGATACCCGTGTGTCCCGCGCTGTGACCGGGGAGGGGGAGGACGGTAAATTCCGCGCCGGCGAGGGTGAAGGTGGTATCTCCGGGGCGGATCAGCACATCGGCAGTGAAGCACTCCTCGGGGAAGAGTTCGCTTGTCTTTCCGTAAGTGAGGCCGATGTAATTGGCGCGGTAGGACTCGGTGTTGGTGGCGATGCCCGCCTCGATAATGTGGGCGGCCACGGGGACGCCGTAGCGCTCCTGCAAATAGCGGACGTTGCCGCTGTGGTCGAAGTGGGCGTGGGTACAGATGATGCCCCGCAGCGTCACCGCTTCATCAAAGAGCTTGGTGAGCCCCTCGCGGTCCGTTTTGGCAAAGCCCGTGTCGATAATGACGGCTTCGTTCTCCTTGACCATGTATAACGGCATCAAGGCCGTGCTGCCCTCATAGACCCATGTATTTCCCTTTACGTGCTGCAGTGCCATCGTGCATCCCTCTTTCACAGGAAGTTGAGGACAGTATAGCAGCTTTTTTGTGCATCTACAAGAAAAGATAAGAGAAAATTTTACAAATTACCACTATGCAAACGGCGAGAAATAAGGTAAAATAAGGAGCAGTATGAGAAAGCACAAAAATACGCAAGGAGAGGGGACTATGGACCAACCGAAATATAAACGTGTGCTGCTGAAAATCAGCGGCGAAGCGCTGGCAGGTGAGAAGAAGTTCGGCCTCGATTTTGATGTGATGTACCGCGTTGCCGATGTGATCCGCGAGTGTGTGGAGATGGGCGTACAGGTGGGCATCGTTATCGGCGGCGGCAACTTCTGGCGCGGCGTGAAGAATGGCGAGGGCTATATTGAGCGCTCCCGTGCCGACCACATGGGCATGCTGGCCACCACTATGAACTGCATGGCCATGGCAGATGTCTTGGAGCAGAAGGGCGTGGATGTCCGCGTGCAGACAGCGCTGGAGATCCGTGCCGTGGCAGAGCCCTACATCCGTGCCCGTGCTATCCGTCATTTGGAGAAGGGCCGCGTGGTCATCTTCGGCTGCGGCACTGGTAACCCCTATTTTTCCACCGATACCGCCGCTGTGCTCCGTGCAGCGGAGATCGGCGCCGAGGTGA
>JAFQTS010000057.1 GCA_017408915.1 Oscillospiraceae bacterium
ATAGAAATTCTCCAGCGCCCGAAGCTCCACATAGAAGCGCGGGTGCTTTTTCCTCTCCTCCGCCGCCACCCGCTCCACAATTGCGCGGCTCTCCTCGTCGGTATAATAGATGCCTGTCTGATACTGCGTGCCCATGTCCATGCCCTGCCGATTGATGAGGGTGGGGTCAATAACAGCGAAATAGGCGGCGAGTAGGGTTTCGAGGTTCACCACCTCGTCATCATACGCCACCTTCACCGTCTCCCGAAAACCCGTCAGTCCCGTACACACGGCGGCATAGTTGGCCAATTCTCTGCCTCTTCCGTTGGCGTAGCCGCTCTCGGCATCCACCACGCCCCGCAGGGACTGCATCAAATGCTCCAAGCCCCAAAAGCAGCCTCCCGCCAAATAGATGACCTTCTTCACGCCATCCACCTCCTTTTTTATAATAGTATACCCCGCTTTAGAAATGCCGTAAGTGACTATTGCAACAAAGTGGGACGCCGCCACTGTCCAAAAACCATTTGAAATACAAAGGAAGTCGAGATATAATCGGAGACAACAGGAAAGAGGAGGTGTCTCATATGTCCATCCATAACGATGCCCAGCAGATCATCACTGCCGCTCTGGCGGCCTGTTTGCCGAATGAGGCAGTTCGCCGCGCCCTGTCGGCGCATACGGTGAGAGACGGGCGTGTGTTTCTTGTGGCCGTGGGAAAGGCCGCATGGCAGATGGCTGCCTGTGCTGCTGACATCTTGGGGCAGAAGCTCCACCGCGGTATCGTCATTACCAAGTATGGCCACAGCAAGGGTGAGATCGCCCGCTGTCGTATCGTGGAGGCAGGTCATCCCGTGCCGGACGAGAATTCCTATGCCGGAACGAAGCTGGTGATGGAGATGGTGGAGGACTTGGAACGTGACGATGAGGTGATCTTCCTCGTCTCCGGCGGTGGTTCGGCGCTGTTTGAATATCCTCTGATCGAAAAAGAGACCATGGAGGCGCTGACCCAGCAGCTGCTGGCCTCAGGTGCCAACATCGTGGAGATGAACACCATCCGTAAGCGCTTGTCGGCGGTGAAAGGCGGGCGGTTTGCCCAACTGTGCGCCCCGGCGCAGGTGTTTTCTATCGTGTTGTCCGACATTATCGGCGATCCGCTGGATATGATCGCCTCCGGCCCTGCCTATCCCGACAGTTCTACCTGCGCCGAGGCCGAGGCCATCGCGGCTAAATACGGTCTGAAGCTGACGGCGGAGATGGAAAAGCTGCTGCGTACGGAAACGCCGAAAACCCTGACCAATGTGGAGACCATCGTGACAGGAAGTGTTCGTCAGCTCTGCAAAGCGGCGGCGGATACCTGCCGCGCACTGGGCTATGAGCCGGTGTTTTTAACGGATCACCTTACCTGCGAGGCACGCGAGGCCGGTGCGTTTTTATCCGCCGTTGCCCGCAGCCATGATGACAGCCCCCGCTCCCTGGCTTTTATCGCCGGCGGAGAGACGGTGGTGCATCTGACGGGCAGCGGAAAGGGCGGCCGTAATCAGGAATTGGCCCTTGCTGCAGCAGAGGGGATCGCGGGAATGGACGATACTGTGATCTTCTCCCTCGGATCGGATGGAACGGATGGCCCTACGGACGCTGCCGGCGGTCTGGTGGACGGGACTTCCGCTGCGGCACTGCACCGTATCGGGCTGACGATCCACGAGGTGCTGCAGCGCAACGACGCCTATCACGCATTAAAGGCCATCGGCGGCCTATTGATCACCGGCCCTACTGGCACCAATGTGAACGATGTGGCAGTGGCCCTGCTGCGGAGATAAAACCGGATAAGAAACAGCAAGAGGCGATGTTCCTGTGGGGAACATCGCCTCTTATTTATGGAATGCAGTACTATATAATAGAATGGGGTTCGGCAGCGCTGAGACCCTTATTCGTCCGGATCGAGAGAATACTCCATGCTGGGCTCTACAAGAACCAGTTGAATGTTCCGCTCCTGCAGGAACATGCAGTATTCCTCCGAGAGCTGGTTGTCCGTTACGATGGTGTGGATATCATCCAGCGAGCAGGCGGATACGAAAGCCGGCGTGCCGAATTTCTTGGAGCTTGCCACTAAGATACATTTTCCCGAGCGTTTTACCACATGACCGTGTATGGGGGAGTGGGTGGTGGAGAAGTCCATCACGCCGTAATCCATGGTGATGCCGCCGCAGCCGAGAAAGACCTTGTCGAAGTAGAAGTTGCTTACATAGGAGTTGGCCAGATCGCCGCGGATATCCTGCTCGTCCTTGCTGAGAAGTCCACCCAGAATATAGGTGGTCACATCGGTGTTATAGAGCTCGTTTGCCACGGCAAAGGAGTTGGTCACCACTGTAATGTCCTTACGGTCGCGCAGATGCCGTGCGACCTGAAGCGTTGTAGAGCCCGGACCGATAAACACGGCATCGCCTGTCTTGACCATGTCGGCAGCGGCCATACCGATGGAGTTAAGCTCGCTGGTAAAGCGCGACAGGCGGGAAACGGGGCCCTGAGAGACTGTCCGCTCAGCCAGCACCGCACCGCCGTATATGCGGCGTACGATGTTCTGATGCTGCAGATAGTCCAGATCGCGCCGCGCCGTCTCGTTGGAAACGTTGAAATGGGAAGCGATGTCGGACATCTTCACAAAGCTTGTGCTTTTCAACATGGAAATGATGCCTTCGCGCCGTTTTGCTGCATTCATAGTGTGGGCCTCCCGTCACAGGTTTTCTGCTGCTATTATATCTTTTTTCTGTGCTTATGTGCAAGAGGTTTGCAAAAGTTAAAAATTTTTTAAGAATTATTGTGTATTTTGACGGAGAAAATAGTGGGCTGCAAAGAAGAAATGTGTGTGTTTTTGTGACATCCAACAACTGCGAAAAGCAGTTTTTGTGCATTTAAAATAAGTCTAAAATTTAACATGTGTGGAAACCCACACTTTTGGGTTGGTTATCCCACTGAAGGAAGACAGCTTCCACACAAAAAACAATTGACATTTATTTTTGAGACCATTAAAAGCAAGACAACGGGGAAGTCTGAAGAATCGGGCTTTTCCACCCTGATGGAAGACGGGGACTCTCTCCGTTTTTCGTGCTTAAAATTTGAAGGAGGAAAAACACATGAAGAAGTTTTTGGCACTGATTCTTGCGCTGCTGATGACCATGGCAGTTGTCACTGGTTGCGGTGACAAGGCGCCTGCAGCTGATGATGGCAGCGGTGATGCTGCTGTCGCCACCGACACCCTCGTGGTGCTGTCTTCCGGCGCATTCCAGGGCACCTGGGATCCCACCGGTAACACCATCCTCTCCAACAAGCATCTGGAGTGGGTCGTCTTCGATCACCTGATCCGTAAGGATGCC
>JAFQTS010000058.1 GCA_017408915.1 Oscillospiraceae bacterium
GCGTACAGCTTGGTGCGCTCTTCCATAGCGGCGAAGGGAGCCCAGCTCTTGGGATAGACGATGTCGGCATCCTTGAAGGCCTCAGCCATGGAGTTGGTCGTATAGTAAGAGCCGCCCGTAGCCTCGGCGGTCTTCTTTGCGATCTCCTCGATCTCAGGCATGACCTCATAGCCCTCGGGGTGCGCCAGCACCACGTCCATACCGAAACGGGTGAACAGGCCGATGACGCCCTGAGGCACGGACAGAGGCTTACCGTAGGAGGGGGAGTAGGCCCAAGTCATAGCCACCTTCTTGCCCTTCAGATTCTCCACGCCGCCGAAGTGGTGGATGACGTGCAGCATATCTGCCATGCACTGGGTGGGGTGATCCACGTCGCACTGCAGGTTCACCAAGGTGGGCTGCTGCTCCAGCACGCCGTCACGATAGCCTTCCTTCACAGCGTCCATGAAGGTTTTCTGATACTTATGGCCCTCGCCGATGAACATATCGTCGCGGATACCGATCACGTCTGCCATGAAGGAGACCATGTTGGCAGTCTCACGGACAGTCTCGCCGTGGGCGATCTGAGAGGTCTTTTCATCCAGATCCTGCACCTCGAGGCCCAGCAGGTTGCAGGCGGAGGCGAAGGAGAAACGGGTACGGGTGGAGTTGTCGCGGAAGATGGAGATGCCCAGACCGGAATCAAACACGCGGGTGGACTTATTGCGCTCACGGAGATCGCGCAGTGCGTCAGCCACGGTGAAAACGGCGTCGATTTCATCATCGGTCTTGTCCCAAGTCCAATAGAAATCGTTCTTGTACATGTCGTTGATCTTGAGGGTCTCAAGATGACGTGCCAGCTCAACAGTCTTGCTCATAAATCTCTTCTCCTTAAAAGTTAATTACTATACATTTACTTTTTTACTTCGTAGAATTTGCCGCCTGCGGCAAACTTTTTTCGAATTACTTGATATCATTTCCGGTCAGCTCCTGACGGAAGGAGGTGGCAGAGCCGTCCTTGTTCTCGGGCTTGTAGAGGCCGGGAACGGCGGCGTACAGGGCGGCGCAGGTCACCAGATCCTGCTTGAAGGTCACCTCATTGGGAGCGTGAGCCTGAGACTCGGCACCGGGGCCGAAACCAACGCAGGGGATACCGTAGCGACCCTGAATGGACACGCCGTTGGTGGAGAAGGTCCACTTATCGGTGAGGGGACGACCCTCGCGCTTCTCAGCGGCCAGCTCCGTGGGCATCAGACGCTCCGTGCCCCACAGACCGTGGTGGGCATCAATGAGAGCCTGCACGTGGGGAGCGGACTCCTTGTTGATCCAAGTGGGGAAGAAGCACTCCGTCTCATACACATGACCCGTCCAAGCGGGACGATCATACATATACATAGACACCTTCACGTCCTTGGCGTACTTCTTGCAGGCGGGCAGATCCTCGATCTCCTTGAGGCAGGACTGGTAGGTCTCACCTGCGGTCATGCGGCGGTCGATGGAGATCGCGCAGCTATCAGCCACGGCGCAGCGGGAGGGGGAGGTGTAGAAGATCTGAGAGGTGGTGCAAGTACCACGGCCCAGGAAACGGGCATCCTCATAGTGCTCGGGGTTATACTTGGGATCCAGCATCTTCACAAGACCCTTGATCTCCTTATCGTCGCCTGCGTCGTTCTCATTGAGGTCACGGACATTCAGCAGGATCTCTGCCATCTTGTGGATGGCGTTGTCGCCGCGCTCGGGAGCGGAGCCGTGGCAGGAGATGCCGCGGACATCCACACGGATCTCCATGCGGCCGCGGTGACCGCGATAGATACCGCCGTCGGTAGGCTCGGTGGAGATGACGAACTCGATCTTGCTGCGGGCATCCTCGGGGCCATCAAAGTACTCGTTGACGATGGACTGCCAGCACATACCGTCGCAGTCCTCTTCCTGCACGGTGCCCACCACCATCAGCTTGTAGCCCTCAGGCAGGAGACCCAGATCCTTCATGATCTTGCCGCCGTAAGCAGCGGAGGCCATGCCGCCCTCCTGATCGGAGCCGCCGCGTCCATAAATAATGTCGTCGGTCTCGTAGCCCTCGTAGGGATCATGCTCCCAGTTGTTGATGTTGCCGATGCCCACGGTGTCGATATGGCTGTCGATGGCGATGATCTTGTCGCCGTCACCCAGCCAGCCGATCACGTTGCCCAGCTTGTCGATCTCCACCTTGTCATAGCCAAGAGCTTCCAGCTCCTGTGCAATGCGGCGGACGACGCCCTCTTCCTCGCAGCTCTCGCTGGGGATGGCGATCATGTCCCGCAGGAAGCGGCTCATGGCAGGCTTGTATCCTTCAGCAGCTTTTTTGATGGCTTCGAAATCCATAACATGTACCTCCACAGTAATTGTATATCATGTGTATTACCAAACAATTTTTATATGAGTTGCACAGGAAATCTCTGTAACTCACACCCTTATAATAGCACAGTAACGGCAGATGTCAAACAAAAATTTATCAAACCTAAAAAATTTTTTTGAGAAAGTGTTGATTTCATAAAAAAGTGTGGTATCATAGAAGCGTAGAGAAAGAGCGACGAAAGAGAAAAGGAGTAAATTGCCTATGGAGACAAAGCGATTTGAACTGCTCAAACAGCTTGCCGCCGGTATTGCCGCTCAGTTTGGTGACCACTGCGAGGTGGTCGTCCATGATGTGTCCGCCGGCCATTCCGACCGCACCATTGTCCATATTGAAAACGGCCACGTTTCCGGCCGTAAGGTGGGTGACGGTGCTTCGCAGGTGGTGCTGGATCAGCTGGAGCATCAGGAGCGTCAGCCTCAGGATCATCTGTGCTATCTCAGCCGCACCCCCGATGGGAAAATTTTGAAGTCCTCGTCCTTGTACATCCGCAACAGCCGCGGCGCGGTGACAGCCATCCTCTCTATTAATTATGACATCAGCAACTTTATGATGATGCATCAGGAGCTGGGTGAGTTCATGCTGCCCCGTGACCGTGAGCAGACCGAGCCTCAGAAGATCATCAACGTCAACGATGTGTTGGATGAATTGATTGAGCAGTCGGTGCAGCAGGTAGGAAAACCTGTGGCGCTGATGAATAAGGATGATAAGGTGAAGGCCATCCGCTTCCTCAATGAGGCAGGGGCGTTCCTCGTCACCAAGTCCACTGATAAAGTCGCAAAATACTTTGGTATTTCCAAATACACACTCTATTCTTATATTGATGCCAACAAACAGCAGGAGGAGAAGAAGAAATGATCGATCTGTCCATTAACAAGAAGGGTCTTGCAAACAACATCGCCAAGGCCAAGGAAAACAACATCATCATCCCCACCTTCGCACAGATGGAGAATCCCGATCTGATCCCCGAGAAGATCAAGGCAAAGCTGGCAAATACCGGTCTGTGGGATGTGGATCCCGTCAACCTCTTCCGTATCACTTGGAAGAACGAGGCTAAGGATTTCGGCGGCCTGTATCAGTCCGTCCCCAACTATGTGGAGATCCCCAGCGTTCTCTCCGGCGTCAAGTGCCGCATCCTCGCCATGGCAGGCAAGTGGTTCCCCACGGGCTGCCATAAGGTGGGTGCCTCCTTCGGCTGCCTGGCCCCCCGTCTGGTGACCGGTCAGTTCGACGCTACTTACCATCATGCCGTGTGGCCCTCCACCGGTAACTACTGCCGCGGCGGCGCTTTCAACTCCAAGCTGCTGGCCTGCGACAGCGTGGCCATCCTGCCCGCCGAGATGTCCAAGGAGCGTTTTGATTGGCTCAGCAAGATCGCCGGTCAGGTCATCGCCACCCCCGGCTGCGAGTCCAACGTTAAGGAGATCTTCGACAAGACTTGGGAGCTCCGCGCCGATCCCACCATGATGATCTTCAACCAGTTTGAGGAGATGGGCAACCCCCTGTGGCACTACAATGTCACCGGTAACGCGCTGGCAGACCTGTACGAGGCTGTGAAGAAGCCCGGTCAGCGTCTGGCTGGTGCCTGCTTCACCTCCGGTTCCGCCGGCACCATGAGCGCAGGCGATCGTCTGAAGGATCTGTATCCCACCATGAAGCTGGGCGTTGGTGAAGCTCTGCAGTGCCCCACCATCCTCGACAACGGCTTCGGCGGTCACCGCATCGAGGGTATCGGCGATAAGCACATCCCCTGGATCCACAACGTAAAGAATACCGATATGGCTATCGCCATCGACGATGAGGACTCCCAGCGTCTGCTGCGCCTGTTCAACACCGCAGATGGTCAGGCATATCTGAAGAACGAGCTGGGTCTCGACGATGCGCTCATCGAGAAGCTGACTTGGCTGGGTATCTCCGGCATCGCCAACGTGCTGTGCTGCATCAAGATGGCAAAGTACTATGAGCTGACCGAGGACGATATCCTCTGCACCGTGCTGACCGACTCTGCCGGTATGTACGGCAGCCGTATCGAGGAGCTGAACGAGGCTCACGGTGCGTACAGCCTGCTGGAGGCTGCCAAGGATCACTCCCTCCACATGCTGGGTCTTAAGACCGACAACCTGCTGGAGCTGACCTACGCCGACCGCAAGCGCATCCACAACCTGAAGTACTACACTTGGGTGGAGCAGCAGGCTCGCGACGTGAAGGATCTGAACGCTCTGTGGTACGATACCAAGGGCACTTGGGATGCCGTCCACGCACAGGCCGACGAGCTGGATGCCCTCATCAACGAGTTCAACGAGGCAACCGGCCTGCTGAAAGCACTTTAATTCTTAAAGGGGGAGCAGGCTCCCCCTTTAGATCCCCCACCACCAGTGTGCGCACTGGTGAACGCGCCCAAGGCGCTTGGGTCGCGGAATTTTTCCGACGTACACGCCGCCGGAAAAATGATTGAATAACAATCGTCGCAGGGCGGGGCATTCGCCCCCGCCCTGCATTCTTTTTCAAGGAGAAACAACCATGAAAAACGTAAAATACGGTCAGTGTGTCCGCTGCGGCAAGACCTATGAGGCCACCCCCGATTTGACCAACTGCGAATGCGGCGGCATTCTCGACATCGTCTACGATTACGACTACATTAAGTCCGTCCTCACCAAGGAGAAGCTGGCTGCACGGGATAACCGCACCATGTGGCGTTACCGTGAGCTGCTGCCCATCGAGGAAACCACCCCCGACACCCCCTTGCGGGTAGGTTGGAGCCCCCTCTACGAAGAGCCCAAGCTGGCCGAGATGCTGGGCATCCGTAAGCTGTGGGTGAAGGATGACGGTCAGAATCCCACCGCCTCGCTGAAAGACCGCGCCAGCGCCATGGCAGTTGCCAAAGCACTGGAGGCAGGGGCAGAGACCATCGCCTGCTCCTCCACGGGCAATGCCGCCTCCTCTTTGGCGGGCAATGCCGCTGCCGCAGGGCTCAAGACCTTCATTTTCGTCCCCGAGCGCGCCCCTCAGGGCAAGGTAGCGCAGCTGATGATTTTCGGCGCCAATGTCATCTCCGTCAAGGGCAACTATGAGGACACCTTCAAACTGTCCGCTGCCGCCATTGATAAGTACGGCTGGTATAACCGCAACGCCGCTATTAACCCCTATCTGAGCGAGGGTAAAAAGACGGTGGCGCTGGAAATCGCCGAGCAGCTGAACTGGGAGATGCCCGATTATCTCGCTATCTCCGTGGGTGACGGCTGCACCATCGCAGGCGTGTGGAAGGGTTTTAAGGATCTGTACGCCATCGGTTTCATCGACAAGCTGCCCCGTTTGATCTCTGCCCAGTCCTACGGCTGCTATCCCATCAACCGCGCCATTCAGGACAACGCTCCTTGGGAGCCTATGGAGGAGAACACCATCGCCGATTCCATCTCTGTTGGTGTGCCTCGTAACGCCGACAAGGCTTTGGCTGCCATCCGCGAGTCCAACGGCCTTGCCATCTGCGTGACGGATGAGGAGATTCTGGCTGCCCAGCGGTTGCTGGGTAAGACCTGCGGCGTGTTCGGTGAGCCCGCCGGTGTCACCGGCGCGGCGGCGCTGAAGAAGGCCTGCGAAGAGGGCCTCATTCCCGCCGATGCCACCGTGGTCTCCGTGGTGACGGGCAACGGCCTTAAGGATGTTGCCAACGCCATCAAATCCGCAGGTTCGCCCCTCCACATCGAGCCCGATTTGGACGTGATGGTGAAGGGTTTTGCCGAGCGCGGTGTTGAGGTAAAGTAACTGGCACATAAAAAAGAAACGCCTGCGGGCGTTTCTTTTTTGTACAAAAATTTTTAAGATTTTTCGTCCATTTCGCCCTTTTTCTCCTTGACTTTTTCCCTTCCATAGGGTATGATATTCGAGGTTTGTAAAGCAACTACGCTTTACATAAAGGGGAACTACTTTACAAAAGGGAGGAAAACGCATGAAAAACCAGACGTACCGCATGACGATGCTCTTCGATTTTTACGGCGAGATCCTCACGGAGCGTCAGAAGGAGTTCTTCGATCTGTACTATAACGAGGATCTCTCCCTCGGTGAGATCGCCGAGAACAGCGGCATCACCCGTCAGGGCGTCCGTGACGTGATCGTCCGCGCCGAGGCCGCCATGCAGGAGATCGAGGACAAGACCGGCCTCATCCGCCGCTTCATGCAGATGCAGGGTAAGGTCAGCGCCATCGAGGAAGCTGCCGCCGAGATCCGCAAGCTCAACTATCGCCAGTACGAAAACCCCGAGCTGGATCGTTTGGCAACGATCATCAGCGACAACGCCGCAGGACTGAAGGAGTAAACCATGGCCTTTGAAGGACTCAGCGAAAAGTTAAACGGCATATTTAAGACCCTCCGCGGTAAGGGCCGCCTCAGTGAGAGCGATGTCCGCACCGGTATGCGTGAGGTGCGCCTTGCCCTGCTGGAAGCCGACGTCAGCTACAAGGTGGTCAAGGAGTTTGTCGCCTCCGTCACCGAGCGCTGCGTGGGCAGCGACGTGCTGGATAGCCTCACTCCCGCCCAGCAGATCATCAAGATCGTCAACGAAGAGCTGACCCGTCTCATGGGCACCACCAACGCCAAGCTGACCCAAGCCAATCGCGGCCCTACGGTGGTCATGATGGTGGGTCTGCAGGGTGCAGGTAAAACCACCAACGGCGCGAAACTTGCCGGCCTCATGCGCCGCTCTTTCAGCAAGCGCCCCCTGCTGGTGGCTTGCGACGTGTATCGTCCTGCCGCCATCACCCAGCTGCAGGTGGTTGGTAAGCAGCTGGACATCCCCGTCTTTGAGATGGGACAGGCCGATCCTGTGAAGATCGCCACCGAGGCGGTGAAGTACGCCGCCGATCACGGTCACGATATGGTGTTCCTCGATACCGCCGGTCGTCTCCATATTGATGAGACGCTGATGGACGAGCTGAAGAATATCAAGTCCGCCGTCCGCCCCAACGAGATCATGCTGGTGGTGGATGCCATGACCGGTCAGGACGCGGTGAATGTGGCCGCCGCCTTTGACGAGGCTTTGGGCATTGACGGCGTGTTGCTGACCAAGCTGGACGGTGACGCCCGCGGCGGTGCTGCCCTCTCTATCCGCGCCACTACCGGCAAGCCCATCAAGTTTGTGGGTACGGGCGAGAAGCTGGATATGATCGAGGCGTTCCACCCCGACCGTATGGCCTCCCGCATCTTGGGCATGGGCGATATGCTCACCTTCATTGAGAAGGCCGAGCAGCAGTACGATGAAAAGCAGGCCAAGAAGCTGGAAGAGAAGCTGAAGAAGAACCGCTTCACTCTCTCCGATTACTTAGAGCAGCTGGAGCAGCTGCAGAACATGGGTGACCTCAATCAGATCGCCTCCATGCTGCCGGTTGGCATGGGCAAGGGTCTCGACATGAGCCAGATCGATGAGAAGAAGTTCGCCCGCACCAAGGCCATTATCCAGTCCATGACCATTCAGGAGCGTGAGAATCCCTCGGTGCTGAACGCTTCCCGCCGCCGCCGCATTGCTGCCGGCTGCGGACAGGAGGTCTCCGATGTGAACCGCCTCATTAAGTCCTACGAGGCCATGCAGGAGATGACCAAGGCCATTTCCCGCGGCAACCTCTCCGCCCTCGGCATGATGGGTCACGGCAAGGGCAAGAAGATGTCCTCTTTTGGACGCAAGAAACGTTTGAAATAAGTGCCAGCGCATTTATGGATGATATAAAAAACAAATTTTTAAATTTTGGAGGAAAAATACTATGGTTAAGATTCGTCTGAGAAGAATGGGCGCTAAGAAGGCTCCTTTCTATCGTGTCGTCGTCGCTGACAGCCGTTATCCCCGTGATGGCCGCTTCATCGAGGAGATCGGCATCTACAATCCCTGCGTGAACCCCGCTGAGATCAAGATCGACGCTGACCGCGCCCGTGAGTGGATCAAGACCGGCGCTCAGCCCACCGACACCGTCCGTGCTCTGCTGAAGAAGGTCGACGTTCTGTAATTCGAGGGCGGCATCGAAATGAAAGATTTGCTGCTCTATATCGCCAGAAGCCTCGTGCAGCAGCCCGATAAGGTCACCGTGACCGAAGTTCAGGGCAGCGACGAGCTGACGCTGGAGCTGCGCGTTGCCCCCGAGGATATGGGTAAGGTCATTGGTCGTCAGGGTCGTATCGCCAAGGAGATCCGCACCCTCGTCCGCGCCTACGCCCAGCGCACAGGCGTAAAAGTTTCTGTGGATATTTGCGATTAACGGAATCACTCCCGAAATCCCTTTGTTGAAGGGCTTTCGGGAGTTTTCTTTTTGGCCTGTGACCAACAAATGGGAAACATTTGACATTAATAATAGGTGAATAAGGTATTAAAAATAATTGTGCTAATGTCAAAGTGTGAAAAAATACTTGCATAGCTTGCATATAAGAAGTATAATCCAAGTAACAAAAGGCTAAATGTTTTGGAGGGATACGGCAGTGCTAAAGAGTTTAAAGCGACTTCAAAATGTAATTGAAAAAGATCGATTGATGCCCAACGAACTTTATAAATACATTCGTTTCCATGAGCCTGAAGCTGTTGCTGACATGGAAAAGGCGCGGGCATTTCTGCTCAAGGATATCCATGATGTTACCAAGATTCATCAAATGATGGCTGCCGTTAAGGTGAAGGTGTATTTGGTAAAGAACCGTGATCACACCGGCGGGGAAAAGAAAACCCCTTACGATGTATATAAAGAGATTTCTCCCAACGGCACGATAAAGAAAAAACATTTTAACGAAGTATTTCAGATTGTCGATGCTATTGAACTGACACAGGAACAGTTGGTTCTAAAAGATGCAAGCAAAGCGATTGCGCAGTGGCTGGAGTTAGGGGAGGATAGAGAGTCTATCCTTAAGATACTCCATCTGCTTGCATCCAGCGGTGGTTTTGGCGCCTCAGAATTATATCGTATTTCCAAAGCTGTTGCCTCTGACGAGGGGAAAAAGAAAGAATTTCAGAATATTTTAGCAAGGCTAATCAAAGGCGGCCCAACTTATATCGTCGATGCACTATGCGCACTAAACCTTGGCGAGAAAGCTGATACAGCACTCGAAAATTCAGCAGTGTACTATGCTGTGTCCTCACGCCTACGCGAAGGAGAAACGATTTTGATCGTAGAGCCGTCATGTGCCTTTATCCGTAAATGGCTGTCTGATGAACACATCAGACAGTATAACGTGACATTTTCGGTTTCGGATGAAAATGTCTGTAATATACTTGCCGCCCATTACAAGCGGATGAAGAATGTGCGTTTTATTTCATCGAAGGACATCGGAAAAATCATAAAAACAGAAAAGACAGCTAACCACGTAATAGTTTTCGGTACGCGATATTATGAGGTTGCCAATTTGGTGCACGATTTAAAGGTGAGTGCCAACAAGTTGCATCGGATAGCACTGTTTGCCCCTGATAAAAGGGTTTCCAAAGGGGAACTGCAGGGAGAGGGTTGTGACGATAAGATTCAAGATATAGAGGTGACACTATTCCCAGCAGGAATCCTTGGTGAAACATCACCACAGTATAAGACCCTTTTCTGCTTTTCGATTGATGCTTTAAGTAGTGGAAAGAATACAGGGACTATTACTGTTAAGTCATATTCACTGGAAAAAGGATTCCCTCAAAAATTGCGTAAGAACATATTGACTGTTGAAATGCCTTTGGAGAGCTATATTCATGGTACAAGTTTTCGAAATGTGTTTCGGGTTAAGGAAGAAGGCGTGCTCAAAAAGACAGATCAAACACGTGATAAAGCGGAAGAATTCTACTTTACAGAAGAAATTACCATTTGTTATACATTAGCTATGTGTGCTGATGACCGCTTAAATATCTGTGCCTATGTAAAGGACTCTGCAGAGTTGTTGCATGGAGCAATCCTTGAGAATATTTCCGATCTAACACGTAAAAATACCAGAAAGTCAGCTAAAGATCTTGATGTGCAACACTGGCTAAGTGAAACGTATCCCTATGAAACAATTCGCACAAAGAAAAAAACGGTGGATATTCGAGCGGAAGTCGGGAAAATTCTCCGAGAAGCATACCGCGGGAAATCCGTTACTCTAAGTACATTGGTCTATATGTATCCTAAAATCGAGCAGCGCCTGAACAAGAGGGAGAAAGAACAGCTAAGAAAAGTGTGTGAAAGCGAGTTGGGCGATGTACAAGTGAATGCTCTTTTTCCTGAATATTTGGAAAGCGTTCTCGACACCCTGTATGCGGGAAGTGAGAATGATACCGATCGCTATGTGGCATCGAGGATTATCTCGATGGCACTTGAAGTTGCAGTTCGCCAAGAACATGCGAGGAAGAATTGCTTGGGAGATGCTTTGGAGCAAGAGCGCCGAGAGAAAAAGAGACTGAGTGCGGTTCTTAAGAATCTTGTGAAAAAGAACTTTACTCTTTGTGAGATGCGCAAGATTTATGACTTTTTGCTTAAAAAGATTAGGAACGGTGCTTACGAATATGTCGGAGTTTTGATTCGATTTCTGACTGGATTAGAAAATAATGTTGTCTGCGCTTTGAAGTGGCGAGATTTAAGGAAGGTGGACGACGGCGGTTGCTTTAAGGAGGAACTATGGCAGTTGGATGTGTGCCGCAAGCTTCAAAGAGACGGTAGGAAATTTTTCTCGTTCGATAAGGTGATTGAAAACCGAAAGATCCCTTGTGCCGATATACTTGTGCAGGCCCTTCTTTGTGAAAGAGCACGGCAACTGGCCATTGTCGGTAGTGAAGAGGCACTTGCCAATCGACAGATTGTGCAGGCAAAAGAAGACATGGTACGGACGGCAGGGGTATCTGTGTTTCCACCAGACAAATTGAATCAATGTGGACGAGAAGCAATAACCGCTGCAGGTATTGACGAACACTTAATCAGATTGCCAGGCGGCGATGACGGTATCATCGAGGTTGACTTGAATAAATACCATGGCGATATTTTTAAAAGAAACTACGAGCATTGGGCAAAGAACGATCTTCGATGGAAAGAAGGGGAGATTGCTTATGTGCTGGGAAGAACGCCCAAAGATGTTTTTTCAGACAGATATGAGCATTTTGAACCTTCGATGTCACAGCATATTCTTTTGAAAAAGCAAGAGAGTATTGCGGCAGCATTGTTGGATGAAGCGCCTTTGGCAGTTCGCGACCAAGTAAATTGGGATGATGCTACTTCGGATGGCACAAATGAGGAAACTTATCACACACCCATCAGTAAAACTAGGAGGACTCAAACAACCATAGACCTTTCGACAGAGGCGCAACACAAAGAGACACATATGATTGTTGAATGCGAATACGGCTATGATATTATTATTACGGAGGTGGAGTGATAAATGAAAATTTTGAACTATGCTTGCCTCCCCAGGGAAACCCGTAGTGGCGAAATGAACTTTATAGGCGCTGTAATGGCGTTCTTTGATGAGTTTGCCTCAGATTTGATTTGCGATGAGCATACGAAAGGATTATATATCAGCAATTACAACGAGACAATATTTCCTATCGTTGATCTGGATCTTCCTATTGCGGAATATAACAGGGATGTTTTAAATGAACTGGAAGCTCGTTTGCAGAGAGAAAATAAAATTGCTGACATAACGATGAGATCTCGCTATCACCATTTGATTTTTGCCCCCTACAAATCATACATCGAGTGGCTCCTTCCGGAATGGCATCGGAAAGCAATTGGAGCGGTTGGAGATGACCTTATTTCTGCCGGAGAGCGACTGTTAAAAATTCCAAGAACATTGACACCGAAACAGGAGTTGATTGCGTGCCTGCGATTATTGGGAGATCCAAAAACAAGTGACGGAGTGCGTGTCGGGTTAGCGGAAATGTTTCTTGCAACTTTAAGAAATAGTGAAGCTTGCGGACTGAATTTTGGCGATATGAAGGAATTGACTGAACATCCGGGGCGCTATTATCTTGAGGTATACGAGACAACGATAGGTAACAGAAATAAGACTCAAAGCGGGGGAAAAACTGGAAATGCACCCCGAAGAGTCCCTATACCAAGGGTGTTATCAGACTTCATAAAGGCACGTGAAGAGTTCGTTTCTTCGCAGGTTTCGTTCCCGTGTCAAGATAAGCGTGGCAGAAAGTTCAATTCAATTAAAGACCTCCCCATAGCGTGCAGAGGTGCGGATTATGCAGAGCGGTGTGGCGCTGGTGATTTGACAGAGGCAGGGAAGCGATTTCTGTGTGAAGAGCTGCGTTTTTCTGAAGAGAAGTTAACTGCGTTGAGCGAGATTATTGCAGTATTTGCTGATGTGAGTGAGGCTATCGAAGACCGCGAACCCACGACCTACATTTTTAGACGCAATGCAGGTACGCACCTGTTCCAGCTTGGGTTTACGTCTCTTCAGATTTATGCTTATATGGGTCATGACCTCCGAGATGAGCTTATTGAGAGGTCGGACTTGGATGACGAGATTCTATACGAAATGAGTTGCCTCCTTGATAACCATCCTTTGAATCCAAAGAGGGAGCGAGAGGTTATCAATATGACTAAGGAAAGGTCTGTGTCGCGAGAAAACGTGACGGACCTTGAGCTTATCCTTCCGGCAGGAAAAAAGTATCAGATTTTTGTTAAAAATCGTGAGACGAACGACGCTGTTGAGGTAACCATCGAAGGAGGTAGCGGAACTGCGGTAATCACTACTACCAATGCCTTGGAGCCTCCGAGCGCAGAGATTAATATCACGAAGGCCATAAGGCGTTATTATGAAAAAATTGAAAGTGAACTAAAGGGAAAATGACAGATACCCCCACAAGCGTTATGCTTGTGGGGGTATCTATGTGTTGTGTTCGTCTAGCGAGTTAGTCGATAAAAGCATAGCAGCGCGAATTGATCTCCGCATAGTAGGCGTGCAGGGGACAGTTAGGGAGACGCATCCATTTTCCTAACAGCACAATGTGCTTGTGCTTGCTAGCGATCCCAGTTTCGCCAACGGCCAAATTACGAAACTTCTTGTTTTGCGTCGGCTCGGTCAGTTTAACAAGGAAAAAGAGCGCTTTAGCGTTATCTTTCGAAGACACCTCCCGAAAGGCTAGATATCCGATTCTCGGCAACGAAGGATCAATGGACTTGGGGTCTATACGCTCTACCACTAGAAGGCGCGTCTCACCGTCGATACCGCGGTCACGACAGTCTTCAAAATTGCTTTCGTCGATGAGGAGATCACCGACGGTGAGCGTGCCGTCGAGGTTGAGAGGCTCGTCCTTCGGGAGGTCTTTGATGTGCGCATATATCACTCCGGCGTTACGCAGTGCCAGAGGTCCTGCGCGGAAAAAAATCTCCTCGTCATCATCGGGTTCCGGGTCTTCGTTTGGACCATCTTTGCCGTCCGGCCCGGGAGGAGGGGGAGGCGGAGGGGGGACAATGGGGCGATCCTCGGCGCCAAGGATGGTGTCCAGCGGGACTTGGTATCCGTCAGGGAGGATGACAGTTTTACCGCGACTGACAATTGCGATATCACATCCTGCATTGTGAGTTCCGCCGAAAAAGTAGTTTCCCTTGCGGCTTCTCCGAAGCGTCACAGGGGCGCGGCAAGAGGGGCAAAAGAAAGGAAGTCCGTAGTCAGCAGATGAACAGTTCCGCGCTAGGATGTACTTTTCTTCGCCGTTTTCTGGATTTTGATAGATAGCATGACTGGACATGTGTGTGGACCTCCTGAAAAAATTTTCTTAATTGAAGTATATTACGTAAACTGAAATTATGCAAGAGGCTTTATCTAAAAAGTTATATAATTTACACAATATTCATATTTTATACGCTAATTAGCGTATATTGAGTTCGAAAATTTCGTATTTTGCAAGAAAAAATTTCGTATTTTAATAATAGAAAATCCGACTTTTTATGCCAGCTAAATTTGGCGACAACTCAATAGCTACTTACGCTGCAAGGTCGAATTCCGACTTTTTTGAAGTGCTGCCTAGCTATTTTTGAGATTAAATTGCGTATTTTAGATTAGAAAATTTCGTATTTTGCTAATCAGCGTTACACGCAGGGAATCAAAGTACGATCCATGTAAGAAATATGGCACCATATACAAAAAACGGAAGAAATCTTTGTATATGGTGCCAATTGCAATATATGGTTGCATATTATATAATGGGGACAAGAAAACAAAATAACGGCAGTGCAGGGGAGCGCCAACTCCCATGCACCTGCGCAGGTGGTAACAGCACCTACACAACGGATAAATCCGCACCGTTAGGAGTAGTATATCTGTTTGCAGTCTTATTTGCAAGCATTTATTTTTCCAGCATGCGAGAACCGTATTGTCGATCAACATCGTGTAGGGTAACGATACCTGCACGATGTTTTGTTTTCCAAATCTATATTTGGAGGTGCACTATGGACAATCGGTTTCTTAGAGTGGAAGAGGTGGCAAGGTATATGGACATCTCTGTTCCTACCGCCTACAAGGTAATTCGGCGGCTTAATGACGAGCTTCGCGAAATGGGCTATTTGACGATCTCCGGTAGAGTCAGCAGAGTCTATTTCGAAAAGAAGCTTTATAGTGGCGAGTGTGCATGAGAGGAGGTACGATATGTCTGTCTATAAGGATGAAAAGAGAAAGACCTGGATGGTAAAGCTGAAGTATAAAGATTGGCAGGGGAATGCTAAGTGGCGTACTAAACGTGGCTTTGCAACGAAGAGAGAAGCCCAACAGTGGGAAACCGACTTCCTTGCCACCCGGCAGAAAGATTTGACTATGACGCTTTCGGCTTTCGTAGACCTCTATCTAGAGGAGCTGCGGCCGCGGTTGAAGGTCAGCACGATGCGCACGAAGGAGGCGAATCTTTTTCGCTGGGTCGTTCCGTACCTTGGAAAGAAGAACATGTGCGATATAGACTCCGCTGATATCGTTAAGTGGCAGAACATGCTGCTTCAGTACAAGGATCCGAAGACCGGAAAGGTGTTTTCGAAGAATTACCTTCGTAATCTCAATGCACAGCTGCATGCACTTTTTCGGTATGCGCAGAAGCACTATAAGCTGAAGGAGCATCCTATGGAGGTTCTGGACAATATTGGTTCCAAGAACGAGGGGAAGATGGACTTCTGGACCCTTGAGGAGTACACCGCATTTTCTGAGGAATGCATGGAAGATCCTTTGGCGTACTACTGTTTCGAGACTCTCTACTGGTCGGGAATTCGGGAAGGGGAGATGCTGGCTTTGCAGCCGAAGGACTTTGACTTTGATGCAAAGAATGTATCTATTACGAAGACCTATCACTGCATTAAAGGTAAGGATGTCTACACTTCCCCGAAGACGAAGGCAGGAAATCGTGTTGTGGATCTTCCTGAAAAGCTCTGTAACGAGCTGCAGGACTATCTGCGCCAGAACTATGAAATGGCGCCGACGGATAGAATGTTCCCGGTGCAGAAGGATTTCCTGTATGGCCGTATGAAGAAGTTTGCTGAGAAAGCGGGAGTGAAACGCATTCGTATCCACGATCTTCGCCATTCTCATGTATCCTTGCTGATCCACCTCGGCTTTAATGCGTTGGAAATTGGTGAGCGCATTGGACATGAGAGTGCGGCGATCACCTATCATTATGCCCACCTGTTTCCTGACCCTGAGCGCAGGTTGGCAAAGAGCCTGGATCAGATGATGGGAGGTGATGCCTAATGTCCCACAAGGGTGTAGACAAATATAACCGCTGGCGCAGCAAGACGGTTACCTTCCGCGCCTCTCCTGAGGAGTATGAGGACATCAAAAGGCTGGTGGCTCTCAGTGGGCTGACCAAGCAGGAGTATTTTCTACAGCGCCTGCTTGATGGAAAGGCGGAGGTAATCGGAAATCCGCGGGCATTTAGGGCGCTGCGCATGGAACTGACGCGTCTGTGCGGAGAATTACAGCGTTTGAGCAGTGGAGAGGAAGCAAACAGTCGACTCATGAATATGACGGAGTATGCGCTGAAAATCCTTGAAGATATGCTCAATCCCAATCAAAACCATTGAACTAAAGGAGGAAAAACAAATGGATCATTGGATGCATATTGATATTGCAAAGCTCAAGAGTATGAGCATGATGGGAGGATTGTATATCCTCGATGAGCTGAAGTCGAGGACGACGAGCAACGGAAAGCCGTTTGTGAGCGGACGTCTTTCTGATGCCAGTGGCAGCATCGACTTCGTGATGTGGGACAACTGTCCGCTGTCTGTTGAAGATGTTGGGAAGATCATCTATGTGGATGCGGAAGTAACCATGTACAAGGGGGCACTGCAGGCGAAGCTCTATACCGCGCACTTGGCAACGGAGGGAGAACTCGGTGTTTTGGACATGACGGCGCTGATCCCGATGGCTCCCATTAACATTGAAAGGGCGTTCTTTGAAATCGGAGACGCGATGGTTGACTTTTTGCCGAATAACTACGCGATGATCGCGCTGGGTCTGCTTATAGACCATACCGATTTGATTAGACGTTGTCCGGCGGCAAAGTCGGTGCACCACGCATTTGTCGGTGGCTGGGTGATGCATACCTGCAATATGCTGAGGATGGCAAAACACATCTGCGATCAGTATGGAGAGGGCTATCATATTGATCGGCCGCTGTTCCTCGCGGGGGTAGTGCTCCACGATATTGGAAAGCTGCGTGAGTTTACGCTGAACCAGTATGGACTGGTGAAGCAGTATTCCGATGAGGGGAAGTTGCTCGGTCACTCTGCCTTGGGAGTGCTGATGGTTGCTGAGAAGGCGAAGGAACTGTCTATCTCGCAGGAGGAATTGTTCCCGCTGCAGCACATGATCTTGTCCCATCACGGGAAGGCAGAACTTGGCGCCGCTGTAGAGCCGATGTGCATCGAGGCACAGCTCCTGACGCAGCTGGACGGCATTGACAGCCGCTTGGAGATCTGTCGCTGCGTGCTGGACAAGACGGAAAAGGGGCAGTTTAGTGAACTGATTCGTGCGCTGAACAAGCAGATCTATCGCGTAGCATAGGAAAAGGATAAGCGGGGAACCCATGGGTTCCCCGCTGTTGAGGCGTAGAATGACTATTATCAACCTATCACATCCAAAAATTTAACTATTTTACGGCATCTGTCAGACGGGGTTGGCTAAATAAAAGTTAGCGATACTTGGTTTGATAACCGAGTATCGCTTCTTTTTATTCAACAATAAAGAGCTAACTGATTTTGATTAAGTCAGTTAGCTCTCTTTTGTCTCCAATTGAATGTGATTATTTTTTTCTGGTCGACAGTGGGAGAAACATCAGGAAGAAGCTCCCCAGCAGTATGATCGAACCGCAACAAACGGCATATGCGCCAAAGTGCCGGATTAAGATACTGCCCATAACCGCACCAAATGCAAATGCTATCACTATAACAGAAGAAATAGATGCAGTGTGTTTATCTTCGCGATTGCCGACAAGGTCGCACGTTATCACACTGTGCATTGCCGTGCGAAGATTGCCTATACACATAGTTGTTGCTACACTCACATCTTCAATTTTTCGAAAGGCCTCCACCTGAACGCCGCAAGCTAGAGAAATAAGTGAATTTGCAAGCAGGTTTGCAGACTGAGGTATCCAGGCAACCGAGAACAGAACTACAGCTTCAAATAAAACGCATATTTGCCGCCAGTGCAGTCGTTCAAGGTGTCTGCCGAAGTAACAAATGAAAGCGGCCAAAGCCACTCCGCACAAAAACGCCGCAATGGGAAATGCGTAGTGTAACGCTGGCTCCCACTCTCCCTTTGACAAATGAATGCTGAACAGCAGAACATTTCCCGTCTGCGCATTCGCAAAAACCTGTCCTCTATAAAGATATGAATATGAATCCATAAGCCCACCGGATATAGCCAAGAGAGTACCTATAAAAAGAGATTCCGACATTTGTTTTCTCATATTTCTTATTTCCGCTTTTGTTGTTCTTGAAAGTGATAGAGTTCCGGACGCCTGTCACGGAAAACGGGGATTCTGTCACGGATTTTTTCCAGAGTCTGCATATTAAGGCTTGCAGACACAATTACCTCTGCTTCCCCGGCAAGAGTCAGGGGTTCACCCAAGGGATCGATCACGGCAGAATTGCCGCCGGTATAGCCAAAGACAACGCCGCAGTATTCTTCACCGGCCTCCAAAATGAATTTTCTGTTATAGCCATGTCCATCATTGATGTGCCTCCAGTGCTGCGGTGATGAAGCCCTTAAATAGCGGGTGAGGCCGGTTGGGGCGGCTCTTGAATTCAGGGTGATACTGAACACCTACATAGAACGAGCGGTCAGTCAACTCGACCGTTTCCACCAGCTTGCCATCTGGGGAAAGCCCGCTCAGCGTCAGACCAGCTGCACAAAGGGCATCTCGGTAATCATTATTGAACTCATAACGGTGACGGTGGCGCTCGTAGATCAGCGTCTGACCATAGCACCGCTCCATGGTCGTTCCCTCGGCAATCACGCACGGATAGCTGCCCAGACGCAGGGTGCCGCCTTTGTCAATCTCATCGCTCTGACCGGGCATAAAGTCGATGACCTTATGTTCTCCCTTCGGGGCAAACTCGCCGGAATTCGCATCTGCAATACCAAGCACATGGCGGGCATATTCGATGACGGCGATCTGCATTCCAAGGCAGATTCCGAAATAGGGAATGTGGTTTTCCCTCGCATACTGCGCCGCCAGGATCATGCCCTCAATGCCGCGATCACCGAAGCCGCCGGGGACGATGATACCATCGAGACCGGAAAGGACTTCGTCCTTTGTTGCCTCTGTGATGGTCTCGGAGTCGATCCACCGAATGTCGATCATGGAGTCAAGAGCAAAACCTGCATGGCGCAAAGCCTCGGCAACGGAGAGATAGGCATCGTGGAGCTGTACATACTTGCCCACGAGTCCGATGGTGACGGTTTTGCTGCGGCTTTTGATGGCTGCGACCATGGCCTGCCACTCGCTCAGGTCAGGTTCCGGAGCGGTCAAATGCAGTTCCCGGCAGACAACGGAGGAAAGCTGCGCCTTTTCCAAAAAAAGGGGCGCTTCATAGAGCACGGGGAGAGTCAGATTTTCGATTACGCAGTCCGGCTTCACGTTGCAGAAGTTGGCGATTTTGCGGAAGATACTCTTGTCCGTGATGGGTTCATCACAGCGTAGGACGATGACATCGGGTGTGATGCCCATGCC
>JAFQTS010000005.1 GCA_017408915.1 Oscillospiraceae bacterium
GCTGTGACCACCACGAACAAGGCGATGGCAGCGAAATCGCGGGGGGCGTAGCGCAGGACGTGGAGGGCGGTGCGGCCCTCGCCGCCGTGGTAGCAGCGGCACTCCATGGCCGTTGCCAGTTCATCGGCGCGGCGGAAGGCGCTGATGAAGAGGGGCACGAGAATGGGCACAAGGGCCTTGGCACGCTGGAAGATGTTGCCGCTTTCAAAATCGGCGCCGCGTGCTTTCTGTGCCGACATGATTTTGTCCGTCTCCTCAATCAAGGTGGGGATAAAGCGCAACGCGATGGACATCATCATGGCAAGCTCATGGACGGGCAGCTTCAGCTTTTTAAGGGGGCTCAGTAAGCGCTCCAGTGCGTCCGTGAGGCTGATGGGGCTGGTGGTGTAGGTCAGCAAAAACGTGCCCATAATCAGCATGATGATACGCAGCACCATGGCAATGGCGTGCTCCACGCCTTCCCATGAGATGCGGCGCAGCAGCCACACATCCACGATGGGCTCGCCCGTGGTGAAGAACAGGTTCATTAGCCCTGTGAAAATAAGGATAAAATACACAGGCTTCAAGCCCTTCGTCAGTGCGCGGCGGCTCACCTTGGAGATGCGGATGCACACAAACAGGAGTGCCGCCACGATGGCGTAGCCCAACCAGCCCTTACAGGTGAACAGCGCCACAATGTAGAGGATGACGCACAGGAGCTTGGCGCGGGGGTCAAGGCGATGGACGAGGGTATTTCCAGGGAAAAACTGACCTAACGTGATGTCTTTCAGCATGAACCCACCTCCTTTTTCGGGAGGATGGCGCGCGCCAAGGCGTCCACGGTGAAGATAGAGCCCTCCACCGCCATGCCACGGCGGCGGAGCGCGGCGGCAATCTTGGTAGACTGGGGCACATCGAGACCCACCGCCTCCAGCTCGTCGGCGCGGGCGAAGACCTCCGCAGGGGTGCCCTCCATGCAGACACCGCCGCCCGAAAGCACGATGATGCGCTGGGCATTGCGGGCAATTTCCTCCATGGAATGGCTCACCAACACCACGGTAGAGCCGCGCTTTTCGTGGTATTCGCGGAGCATCTGCAAAATGCTCTCACGGCCGCGGGGGTCGAGACCCGCCGTGGGCTCATCTAAAATCAGCACCTCGGGCTCCATGGCCATGACGCCAGCGATGGCCACGCGGCGCTTTTGACCGCCCGAGAGGGCGAAGGGGGACTTATCCAGCACCGACTCGTCCAAGCCCACCGCCGAAAGGGCGGCGAGGACGCGGCGCTCCACCTCGTCAGCGGCAAGGCCCATGTTCTTGGGGCCGAAGGCGATGTCTTTCCGCACCGTATCTTCAAAGAGCTGATACTCGGGGTACTGGAACACCAAGCCCACGCGGAAACGGACAGAGCGAATCTTCTTAGGCTCTGCCCAAATGTCGGCGCCGTCCAAGTAAATGGTGCCCGAAGAGGGCTTCAAAAGGCCGTTCAAATGCTGAATGAGAGTGGACTTGCCGCTGCCTATGTGACCGATGATGCCTAAAAATTCACCACGGCGAATGTCGAGGCTCAAGCCCTCCACGGCGCTGCGCTGGAAGGGGGTGCCCACACCGTAGGTATGGGTTAAGTTGTCAACACGAATGATAGATTCCAAAGTAGGGATTCCTCCAAAACACGGGGAAACTGCGCCCCGTGGTTGTTTTTTCTTAGTTCAGTGCGCCAAAGACTGCGTCGGCGCAGGATTCCACATCGAGGGCATCGAGAGGCACATCGTACCCTGCGGCGCGGAGACGGTAAAGAAGCTGCACCGTGTCGGGGACGGTGAGGCCCATCTCCTCCAGCTCCTCCACGCGGGTGAAGACCTCGGTAGGTGTGCCGTCCATAGCGACGCGGCCCTCATTCATGACCACCACGCGGTCAGCCAAAATGGCCTCGTCCATGTGGTGGGTGATGAGCACCACGGTGATGCCCATCTCGCGGTGGAGCTTCTCGATGGTGGCGAGCACCTCGCGGCGGCCTGCGGGGTCCAGCATGGCGGTGGCCTCGTCAAGGACGATGCACTGGGGCGCCATGGCGATGATGCCCGCAATGGCGATGCGCTGCTTTTGACCGCCACTGAGGAGATGGGGTGCGTGGCGGGTGAAGGCGTCCATGCCCACGGCGGCGAGGGCTTCATCCACGCGGCGGCGAATGTCGGCAGAGGGCACGCCCAAATTCTCGGGGCCGAAGGCCACATCCTCCTCCACCACGTTGGCGACGATTTGGTTGTCGGGGTTTTGGAACACCATGCCCACGGCGCGGCGAATGGCGATGATTTGCTGTTCATCCAGCGTGTCGCACCCCTGCACGAACACCCTGCCGCCCGAGGGCAACAGCACCGCGTTCATATGCTTGGCGAGGGTGGACTTGCCCGAGCCGTTGTGTCCCAGCACCGCCACAAAGCTGCCCTTTTCGATGGTAAGGTCAACGTTGCGCAGCGCCACCGTGCCCTGCTGCTGTTCCTCCTCTTGGGCGGGATAGGCAAAGGTCAAGTCACGGACTTCTATCATAGTAGACATAATTCTTGTTTCCTTATGTTATGGTAAACTGAGTTGAGGTGAGGCGGAGCGCATCGCGCTCCCTTGCCTCCCTCTGACGAGGGAGGTGGCACGGCATAAGCCGTGACGGAGGGAGAGATAGCTATAGTCTTTAACTACCCCTCAGTCAGCCTTACGGCTGACAGCTCCCCTGACAAGGGGAGCCAAGGCGCTTCGCGCAATTCCCGTAAGTTATTCAGAGACCCAGCGGCCCGTTGCACCACACGGCAACGCCATGCCACTTTCGGTACAGGGGAGGCCCAGCTCGTCCCACGTCACCTTGCCGCCGAAGCGTTCCCCGACCAACAGATGCAGGATATAGCCCAGCACCGAGGGGGCGAGGCCCGTGGTGTAGGAGTTAATGAGGACGAAGAGGGGCTTATCGCTCAGCACTTGGGAGCAGAGGCGCACGAAGGGGAAGAGATTCTCCTCCAGCTTCCACACCTCGCCGCCAGGGCCGCGACCGTAGGAAGGCGGGTCCATGATGATGGCATCGTAGGTCTTGCCGCGGCGAATCTCACGCTCCACGAACTTGGCGCAGTCGTCCACGATCCAGCGGATGGGGGCATCGGCGAGACCCGAGAGGCGGGCGTTCTCCTTCGCCCACGCCACCATGCCCTTTGCCGCGTCCACATGGCAGACGCTTGCCCCCGCCTTGGCGCAGGCAACGGTTGCGCCGCCTGTGTAGGCGAAGAGGTTCAGCACGCGGATGGGGCGGTCAGCCTTGCGGATGGCCTCCATGGCGAAGTCCCAGTTCACCGCCTGCTCGGGGAAGAGGCCCGTGTGCTTGAAGTTCATGGGCTTGACTTGGAAGGTCAGCTCCTTATAGTGGATGGGCCAGCTCTGAGGCAGAGAATTCTTCTCCCAGTGACCGCCGCCCGTCTGAGAACGGCTGTAGCGGGCGTTGGCCTTGCGCCACAGGGCGCTCCGCTCCACCTGCCAAATGGCCTGCGGGTCGGGGCGCACCAAGATTTGGTTATCCCAGCGCTCCAATTTCTCACCGCCGCCGCAGGAGAGCAATTCATAATCTTTCCAGCCGTCCGCAATCCACATAGTTTGCTTCCTCCTATATATAGAGAATACTATTCCATAATAAATCACTCTATTATACCGCGACAAGGGTGGCGCGTCAAGGGAGGAAAGATGGACGAAGTGTAAATAAGTAACAGGTAACAAGTAACAATTAACAATTAACAGTTGGAGACGATGCAGATGCCAAAGCCTCCCTTGTGTAAAGGGAGGTGGCATTTGCGATAGCAAATGACGGAGGGATTGTCCTATTTTGTGTCAACCCCTCAGTCAGCCTTACGGCTGACAGCTCCCCTTACACAGGGGAGCCTTGGATGCGGTATCCCCCAACCTTGCAATCTTACGCCCCCTATGATACCATAGACAAAACACCATCGGGAGGTGCGCCATGACCATTCCACAGCTGACGGAGAAGATGATTGCCTTTTCCAAGGGCGACATTCACGATATTGAGCATTTTATGAAGGTGTGGGGCTACGCCAAGACCATCGGCGAACTGGAGGCCTTGGACGAGGGCACGCAGTTTATCCTCGAACTGGCGGCCTTGACCCACGACATCGCCTGCCCCCTTTGCCGCGAGAAGTACGGAAGCAGTATTTGGTCGAAGCAGGAGGAAGAGGGCGCGCCCATGGTGCGGGACTTCCTCGCCGACACTTCCCTCTCCCCTGCCATCATTGACCGCGTGGCCTACCTCGTGGGGCATCACCACACCCTGACGGGTGTCGAGGGGGCGGACTATCAAATCCTCATCGAGGCCGATTACATGGTGAACGCCGCCGAAAAGGGGCTCGGAAAAGGCGAAATCGCCGCCTTTGTGGCGGAACATTTCCGCACGAAAAGCGGCATTGCCCTCATAAAGAGCGTTTTCGGGCTGTAATGGGAACATTTTGCCTCTCTGCGCCGTCAAATAGACAAAACCATTAAGAAGGACGCCACCATGAAGAAACTGTTCATTCTGTGCCTTGCCCTCGGAATGTTGCTGACGTTGGCGGGGTGCTATCGGGCGAAAATGCTGGATAGAGATGCCCTGCCCCCCGAGGAAGTGCCCCCCACCTGCGGCGAAGTGGACGCCGAACACGTACCCCAGTGGGGCTTGACCTTTGAAACCAAGGATGTGACGGCAGAGGGCATGACGCTGGTGATCCGCCAAGAGGGCGGCGTGGAGCTGACGGGCGAAATCAACACGGGCGACCCCTACGGCATCAAAATGCGGGATGGCGACACGTGGGTGGATGCGCCCCTCCTCCGCGAGGACATCGCGTGGAACACCGTGGCCTACCTCGTGCCCACAGGGGGCGAGTTGGAGCAGAATCTCGACTGGTCGTGGATGTACGGCGAGTTGGAGGCAGGCGAGTACCTGCTGGTGAAATCCTTCATGGACTTCCGCGCCACGGGGGATTATGATACGTTCACCTTCAGCGTACCCTTTACGGTGGAATAAAAAAAGAAGACCCCATTGGGGTCTTCTTTTTTATGCGTTCTTATTCAGCGGGGGTCTCCTCAGCCGTCTCGGCCACAGCCCAAGTGCTGGGATCGGCGGTATCCTCCACCATCTTACCCACGATGAGGTAACGGAACTGATGCTGGGTGTCGCCGTTCTTGCACACGGACAGGATCAGCACCTTATCACCGGCCACAGGCTTCTCCGCACCGTTGAGGTTGGTGCTGCCGGCGGTCTCTTTCCACAGAGCGGTGAAGAAATCGTTGAACACCTGATCGTCGGTGAAGTCGTGATAGTAGATCACATGGCTGGTATCATACTGCACGCCGCCCACGATCTCGTAGGTCACACGGCGACCATCCTGATACATGTACATGACATGCTCCTGAGAGAAGTCCATCTCGCGGATGAAACGCTCGAGACCGCCGAACATGGAGCGGTTGGCCATGTTGTGACCATAGATCACCGTAACGGGATCGCTGAGGTCGCGGCCGTTGATGTACTTACCCTGCACCATGGACTCGGCAAACAGGGTGCCGGGCTTATAGCTGTTGCCATCCAGGTCGCGGTAGAGATAGTAGTTACGGGTGCTGTCGGCATCCTCGCCCGCCTGCTGTGCAGGTGCCATGGCAACGGGATAGGAGGTGTCGGACTCGATCTCCAGCGCCTCCTTGGTGCCGGGGATCTCCAGCCAGGCAAACACATCGGGATACTTCTCGAAGGTCTCCTTCATGGTGTCCACCGCCACAACAGGCTCAATGGGCGCGGGCTCCACGCGGTCGGAGTAATCGGGCTCCACAGGGCCCTGATCGATGGGCTCATCGGGGACATCCACATCGGCAGGCTTGAGGCAGATGATGAGAATCACGATGGCGATGACCGCCACAATGGCGATGAGGGCGATCAGCGTCTTTTTCTTCACCTCGCCGTTCATCTTAAAAGCAGTAATAAAGCGCTGCAGCTTTTCCTTCATTATCGTTCTCCTTTCCCGCAACGGCGGGAAAACCGCGCCGTCACTTTTTAGAAGCGTTTTACTTTACAGATAGAGCAATCATAGCATATTCTGCCCTTGATTGCAACCACATTTTTCCCCTTCCAAGTGACGGCGCGGTGAGGGCTCAGGTCAGCTCCACATTGTAGCCGGCAAAGAGATTCTTGAATCTGGTACGCTGGGCGGGGCTGATCCGCCCGTCATAGCGCTGATAGAGCAGCTTGGCGGCGGCGGTATCCCCCTTTTTGAGATAGTTGGTCATGGCCTTCATAAGGCTCTCCGCTCCCGTGGAGGAGAGGGTGCTGCCCATGGTGGCGGCGGCAGGTGTGGTGGCGGAGGTGGCCTCCCCCTTTGCCTCTGCTTTTGCCTTATCCGAGAAGTAGTCCAGCAGCAGCTGATACTGCTTGCGGTCGGCTGCGGCGGCCTCGTCGTAGATCTTCTGGGCAGCGCTGCGCTCACTCTTCCACGCGCTCAAACTATCGAGATAGCGCGCATAATCCGCCTCGTCGCGGCTGCGGAGAAGCTCATACTGCTCCAAAAGTGCTGCGCCGTCGTCACGGTAGCGGGCATAGGCCGCCTCCTGCAGCTCAGGCAGCACATCGCTGAGGCGGGCGAGATAGCCGTTGTAGGCCTGCTGGGCCGCGCTCTGGGCGTAGGTCGAGCCGTAGCCTCCCGTCAGGTGCGCCCCCTGTGCCATGGTGTCGGCCATGGCGGCTTTGCCCTCACGGGTATAGCGCTTGAGATAGCTCTGAAATGCCGCGTCGGCGGCGGGGTCGTAGGAAAATTCCTCGCGGGAATTCATCTGCTCATACAGCTGCGCCAACTGCTCGTCGAAGGCCGAGTCGTATTCCTCGGGCACAAGGGCATCGAGGCTCTTGGCATATTCCAGCGCAGCCGCCGTGTCGGCAGAGGGCTGAAAGCCCTGCTCCAGCCGCTCCAGTGTCGCCGCCGTGTTGGTCGATACGGTGGGGGTCAGCTGCGCGACCGCCTCCTCCGCCGCCGCAGCATCCAACAGGCTGCCCCAAGTCTCATCGCCGACGATACCGTCCAGCTTAAGACCCTTTTTCTTCTGATAGGCGCGGACGGCTTCTTTCGTCTTTGCGCCGAACACGCCATCCACCTCCAGCGTATAGCCGTGGTGATTCAGCGCCTCCTGCAGCTCTTTTACCACACTGCCGGAAGAGCCGTAGGCAATCATGGGATAGGTAGATGCCATAAAAGTTTCTGCTCCTTTCTTAAGTCCAACGGAAAGAACGCTACGCAGTTCTTTTCCACATATACACCGCCAGATAGGGCGGCATCAGGGAAAAGGCCGCGCCGCTGCCGGCACTTTGTGAGGTGATGTCCACCCGATGATTGTGGGTGATGTCCACAAACCATGTGTTCAGCTCACGGCTGCCGCTGCCGTAGCCCCATGTCTCGGCATAGACGCCGTATTCGCCGCTCTGTCCCGTGCGGATGTTGGGGATGCCGTGGTCATGTCCCACATTTTCCGCGTCGGCATAGCCCAGCACACGGTGGCTGTGGGCAGGCATCTGGGATGTGGTGAGGGTATGGGTGGCAGCGCCGCCTGTGGTGGCGGCGCCGTGGGCGCTGTCGGCGGCGAGAAGGAATTTCCCCTCGATGGCCGCCCATGTGCCGCCGAAGAGGGTGGCGGGATTGGTGGCGTTCAAGGACATGTACACGGCACCGATGGGATAGACCAAATCGAGGAGGCGCTTGCCGCCCACCGTCAGCGTTCCTGCGCTGACTTCCCCTGCTACGCTCACCTGCCCGTCAAAACGGGCATCCCAAGCACAGTGGAGGCCGTCAGATTCTGCCCGCTTGCCGAAGGCTGCCCCCTGTCCCCCCTCGCGGAGATGGAAGGCCACTGCCGCCGTTCCGCTCATGGCGGTGACGGTCTTGACGCTGCCCAGCGTATCCACCGCGGAGAATTCCGCCTCATATACCGCCTCCCCATCGGCGGGGAGGATGGCAAAGACGCCGCTTTCCAAGGGTACGGGGCTGCCCCACTGACCGCCTGCGGGACGGATGGACACCGTGAGGGATAGGCCGTTGCGCCCGTCCACAGAGGCAGCGGCGGCTGAGGCCCGCACCTTGAGATAGCTGCCGCCGCTGTCGGCTGCACCCTCAGCATTACAGCGCATGACGCTGATACCCGAGAGCTTGGGGGGATGGTAGTCCCACACGGTGAGGGGGTCTCCCTCCACGGTGACGCCTCTGCCGCGGGAATCGGTAATGCGTGCCGTGGGGACGAGCTGCCCCGCCGCACTTAAAGGGGGCGTCTGCCCCGAAAAGGCCGCCATCTGCTGAGCGCCCAAGGAGAAGGTGCACGCCTCCACCGTTGCGCCCAGTGCCCCCTCTGCCGTCACAGAAAAGCTGATGCGGCTCACATGGCGGATGGCAAGACCCCACGATTGCGCCACAGCATTGTCGTTGACAATGGTGCAGCTAAGGCTTGCCGCAGGCCGCACCGTATCGGGCACATAGAGGGTGAAGGGCGCGGTAACGGTGCAGACATAGGGCTTATCGAGGGCGTCGATGGCGCTGTCGAAGGCCATATCCGCCCGCAGCTCCCCAGCTGCCGACACCGTATCGGGCAGCTCTCTGCACCAAGAAAGGGGCACATCCCAGCCGTAGATGACCTTGGTATCACTCTCGGAGAGAACGGTCATGGCTAGGCGCTCCTCCAGCCCCGCCACGACGGCGGTAAAGGCGGCGCTGTACTGCCGCGAAGGGCGATTGAGTATGACGCTCACCTGCTGTCCCGCCACGGCGGCGGGAACGGTCAAAGTAAAATCAGAAGCCGTTGCCATCTCTTATCCTCCCATCCATTGAAATGCCAGCCCCGCCGTGCTGTCCATGCGCCACTGCCCCACATTGAGCCCCGACAGCACCGTGATGTCGGTGATGTAGAGGCGGTTATCGGAGAGGTAGGCGATTTCCGTATCGTCCTGCCAAAAGCCGAGGCGGCGGGCGGTAAAGACGGCGCGGAAGTTGTTCTGCTCCACCACCGTCTCCCCATCCACCTCGCGGGTGGTGAGGTTCTGCCCCACCGCCACGCCGTAAACGGGGGTATCGCCGTCATAGGAGACGATGCCCGTGCGGATGTAGCCTTGGGTATCGAGGCGATAGTGGGTAAAGGCCGCGTCCACTGCCGCCACATTGGCCTGCAAGTCGCTCCAAAAGCCGTAGTATTGGGTCAGCGCCTCGGGATTGGCCTCTAAATAGGCGCTGAGACGCTGGACATAGGTGCCGAACTCCGACTGTGCCACATACTCCTCACGGAGCTGCGCCGTAAGGGATTCGGTGGTCTTTTCCACCTGCTCCGCCGTCTTGACGATTTGGGAGCGGAGATTTTCATACTGCTGCTGCAGGGCCGCCATGGCGCTGCCCGAGGGGGCTTGCTGCACCCCGCCCTGTCCCTGCACCGCTGCGCCGCTCTCCAGCGCTTCCAGCGCCAAATTCAGCTGCTGGGCCATCTGAAAGAGGTAGGAATACTGCCGCGCGGCGATTTGCGCCGCCGTACCTGTGGGGTAGGGCGGCATGGAAATGGTGGTCATGTCTCCGCCACCTCCTTACTTTTCATACACGGCGGTGAGGGCATGAACGGTGCAGCCCCCTGTGCCGTAGAGCTTCAGCTTCAAGAAAGGCGCGCGCACCGCCCGCACCGCGAGGGTTGCGGCGCGGAGATTGCCCTTGCCCTTCACCGTGCCGCATTCACGCCATGTCGTGCCGCCATCGTAGCTGACGGCGGCGTGAGCCTCCCCGCCCATTGCCGCCTCGAGGCGCACCTCCAAGCGGGCGAGGTAGCGCTCCCCCTCCTGCTCCACACCGATGGGGGGCGTCTCGGCGTACCACTGGATGGCCGCCGCCTCCTGTGCCCCCGTCAGCCCGTGGAGAGACACCACGGCGCTGTCGGTGAGGGCGTAGAGCTCTGCTCCCTTGCGGGCGAACTGGCGCACAGGCAGATTATCCTGCCGATGCCACAGACCACGCTTGGTGTCGAGGGTGAAGAGGTGCTTGCCATCCTCAGCAGTGAGGGCGAGATAATACACCCCGTCCACCGCACCCCCTGCGGCGCTGCCGCCCCGCACATCACCCAAGGGCTCGCTTAAAAGCTGGGGCAGCGACCCGTCGAAGCCGTACACGCCCCCAACGCCGTGGTAGTACAGCACGCCCTCGCTCATGGCGAGGCTGCGGTGGCTGCCTCGCGCCACGCCGTCACATTCCAGCGTCACCACTTGGTGTGCGCCATTGCCCGAGATGTAGAGCCGCTCGATGCAGTGTTCCTTGAAAAAGAGGACGCTGCCCAAATAGGCCGCCGCCCCTGTAAACACGCCGTCAGAGCCGCGGGAGGCGGCATAGCTGTCGGAGGCGAGACCTTGGAAGCTGTTCCAGCTCTTGAAGTTGCCGAGGGCGCTGCCGTACACGGCGTTGACGCTCTCGCCGTTCACAATGCCGTACTTGCAACCCCACAGGCGGTTGCCGCACTGGCAAATGTAGTCCATGTCGGGCACATAGCGCCGCAAGGTCAGCTCCACATCGAGGGTGGTCTCGGCGGCGGTGGTGAGGGCAATCACAATGCTGTCGCTGTCGCAGGAGAGGAGGGTGTACGTCCCCTCGGGCAGCACCGCGCCGCCACCTGCGATGTAGACCCCCTCACCTGCCATAAACTCCCTGCCGATGCCCGCCGCCTGTACGGTGGTGTGGCTGAACGTGCCCTCCTCATCATCGGCGGCGGCGGTAGGGGTCAAGACCACGCTGCCCGTGGTGGTCATCTCGCTCTCCAGCGAGCCGTAGTCGGAGAGGTCTGCGGTGTTGATGTAGCACTTGTCGGGCCAAATGATGAGGTAGGCGCCCATGGACACCAGCTGCTTGTCCCCTTCGGTCAACTCAAGGGCCGTTTTCAGGCCGTTGATGTAGAGGTGAGTGCCGTCTACATAGATGAGGGCGTCCTTCACCGTCATGCCGCCTCCGTAGCCCGTGAGATTCGCCACCGTGCCACGCTTGGGGCGCACCTTCAAGGCAGGATACCCATCGGGGCAGAGATTTTCCATCCCCGCGAAGCTGCCCAGCGCTGCCCCTTCACGGCGGTCAAGGCCGAGGAAGCGACCCACCGCCGTCCGCTGCTCACCTGCGGACTTCATTCCCATAAAATACATCTTCCCCCGCCTCCTTTACGCAAAATGCAGGGACTTTACCCCCTCACGGGGAGGGGAAGTGCGGCACACGAAGTCCCGAAGTGTCATAAGGGCGTTGTTCCACATGGCGGCGGCGTTGTTGTAGCGGGTCATCTCGCCGTTAGCATAGTGGATTTGGGCCTCTACATAGTGGCGGTACAGCTCTTGGTGAGGGGCAGGGGCGCAGAGGGTGTCCTCCTCCCCCAGCTGCCCCATGGTAGAGGCATCAAGGCCATAGACCTCGGCGCGGATAAAGCCCTCGGCCTGTGTGACCCAGCGGCACTTCTCCTCGGTGGTGTAGCCGTTGGGGAGCAAGGCGTCCACCTGCGCCAGCACCGCCGAAACGGTCAAATTCGCCATTGCCTTCCCCCCTTACTCTGCCATCTTGTCCACATAGCGGCGCGCCTCATCCGCCATCATCTGTGCGTTTTCCAGCACCTCCGCCACATAGTCGGGCACAGACACCGTCGCGCCCTTCATGATTTTCCAACTTCTGCCGTTCACCGACACGATGACGAAGTTCTCCTCCTGCTTGCGGCCACGGGGGATACACACCGCCACAGTGGGTGCTTCGTCCTTCTTCACTGCTTTCTTTGCCATGATGATTCCTCCTTGTGTTGCTATGTTGGGGGGTGCATCGCACCCCCCTTGGGTTGCTGCGCGCTCTCGGTCTTATTGTAGGGGTCGATGCCTACATCGACCCGCACACCGCACCCCTTGCGACTTCGTAGGGCGGGATGCCCACATCCCGCCGCATCTATCGGAGTGCTGTCGTATGTTGACGGCGGCCTGAGGGCAGGCCGCCCTACAACACCACAGGCGACCTTCCCTAGAACTTGTAGGGGGCGGCGTTTACGACGCCCCGTTTCAACGGGCTGTCGACAAGCGCCAGCCCCTACAGGGCTTGCAAAACGCCCTCGGTCTTATTGTAGGGGTCGATGCCTACATCGACCCGCCGTCTATCGGAGCACTTCCGTATGTTGACGGCGGGGTGTGGGCACCCCGCCCTACAACACCACAGGCGACCTTCCCTAGAACTTGTAGGGGGCGGCGTTTACGACGCCCCGTTTCAACGGGCTGTCCCCCAAGGGGACTTCCTCGCGCTATGCGCTCACAGCGTCGACAAGCGCCAGCCCCTACAAAGGTTGCTGAACGCCCTCGGTCTTATCGTAGGGGTCGATGCCTACATCGACCCGCCGTCTATCGGGACACTCCCCTATGTTGACGGCGGCCTGAGGGCAGGCCGCCCTACAACATCTCAAGAGGCTTGTGGTAGCCCCTAACTATTAACTGTTAACTGTTACTTGTTAATTGGCCATGTCCTCGTCGGAGTAGGTAGAACCGCACTCCACGCGGAGGATGTACTCATCGTACAAAATGGCGGCGGCGTGGACACCCTTCCAACCCACGGAAGAGCGCTGATCCAGAGGATCGGCCGTGCCGGAAGAGCCGCGGGGCTTGACGATGACCTCCGTGCCCTCGCTCAGGTCAATGACGCCGTAGGCGCCCTTGCCGATAAAGAGGCAGCCGTACACCGCGCCGCCCTCCGCGCCGCCCTCGGCGGGATAGATACTATCGTTGGCGGACACAGACACATTCTCCATAAGGGAGAGGGTGTTGGCGGTGCTGCTGATAACCAGATAGCGCTTGCCGCCCACCAGAATGAACTTGCCGCCCAGTGCGTTGGCATCCAGCGTCTCCTTCACGGTGATGGTATTACCGGTGGAAGCGGAGGCCACCGTCAGATTGCGGTTTTTCTCGGTCAGATCCTTACCGCGGAAGATCTTGGCCTCGGTGGTCTCCACGAAGCGGACGCCGTGGAGCTCGCCGATCTCGCCGGAGAACAGCTCCGTGGCGGCGGCGTACTGATGGGCCGCGATCCAATCGGGGTCGTTGCGCAGGTCGAAGGCCACGCTGGGGTGGAGAATGCACACATACTTGCCGTCGAAGGTGGGGGCATTCATCTTCTTCAGGGCGGTGGCGGCGCGGGCCACCAGTGCGGCGGTCAGCTTGTTGGCCTTACCCAGCTCATAGCGGTGCAGCACCTCAGTCTCGCTGCCGTCAGCATTGATGGTGGGGGCATAGATGACCTTGGTGCCCTGCTGGATCTCGTTACGGGTGACGGTGTCGAGGGTCAGACCCATGTTGGCGCCGTGACGGTCGGTGATCTCCAGCACCACATCGTCAATGGCGGTCAGATCCAGCATATCGGACACGGTGGTGTAGTCACCGTACTGGCTCAGCTCCTTGGTGATGTAGCTGACGGAAATGCCGCTGCCATCGGGGGTGACACCCTCGGTGAGAGGGGTCAGTGCCTTCTCAAAAGAGCCGAACTTACGCCACTCCACCGTCTTACCGCCGCCCACAGGGACGCCGCGGGTAGCGGCGAACTGGTTGTGGACAAGGGCGGGCTTGGCGTTTTCCAGCAGCTCCATGCCGTAGTAGGTTTTCATCTCGGCGCTCAGCGCGCCCGTAGTCTGGGTATTCATATTACTCATGGTTGGTAGTTCCTCCTATTCTTAATCGGCCCCCTTGTGTAAAGGGCAGCCTCCACATGGGCGGCGTTCCGCCGCCTCGATATGTGCTTTGCACTCCTCGCAGTGCCGCACCCAAAGCCTCCCTTTCTCCGCGCTAAGAGCCGCACTTCGTGCGGTTGCGCTCTCGCACGCCCGCCTGCGGGCGGGTGTGTGTAAAGGGAGGTGTCGCCGCCGACAGGCGGTGACGGAGGGATTGTCCTGTTTCGGGTCAATCCCCCAGTCAAAATCGGTTCTTATGAACCGCTTTTGACAGCCCCCTTTGCACAAGGGGGCCTTTATTTTCCGCACCCCAAGGGGTGCAGTTTTCTCCCAATCCCTTCTTCCCGCGTGCCTTGGGGCAAGCCCGCGCATTTTGTTGGCAGTGGTAGGTCACGACCCTTTCACCAATAGGCGCAAATGTAGTGGTTGTTGCCCCGAAACGGGCAACAGGGGAGAAAAAATTAAAAATTTTTCTTGGGACGCTGCATCCCTTGCCCTCTTGTAGGGGTCGATGCCCACATCGACCCGCACACCGCACCCCTTGTCCTATTGTAGGGCGGGGTGCC
>JAFQTS010000059.1 GCA_017408915.1 Oscillospiraceae bacterium
GTCATCGGCACGGGCTGCGCCATCCCCGGCGTTATGGCCTGCCGCACCATCCGCAACGAGCGTGAGCGCCGCGCTACCGCCATGCTGACCCCCTTCATGCCCTGCGGCGCAAAGCTGCCTGTTATCGCCCTGTTTGCCGGCGCCTTCTTCTCCGATGCCGGCTGGGTGGGTACGGTCATGTATTTCTGCGGCATTGTGCTGATCTTCCTGGGTGCGCTGCTTATCAACAAGATCACCGGCCATAAGGTGCGCAAGTCCTACTTCATCATTGAGCTGCCCGAGTACAAGGCACCCAGCCTCAAGCGTGCGTTCCTGTCTATGTGTTCCCGCGGTTGGGCCTTTATCGTGAAGGCCTTTACCGTCATTCTGCTGTGCAACACCGTGGTGCAGGTCATGCAGACCTTCAACTGGAGCTTCCAGACGGTGGCAGAAGGTGCAGAAAACACCTCTATCCTCGCCTCTATCGCCGCGCCCTTCGCCTATGTGCTGATCCCCATCGTGGGCTATCACGCATGGCAGCTGGCTGCCGCCGCTGTTACCGGCTTTATCGCCAAGGAGAACGTGGTGGGCACGCTGGCAGTGTGCTACGGTATCTCCAGCCTCTTCGATCTTGATGAGCTGGCCATGGTGGAAGGTGCAGGCGCAGAGGTGGCTATGGCTTTCGGCCTCACCAAGGTGGCAGCCCTTGCCTATCTGATGTTTAACCTATTCACGCCTCCCTGCTTCGCTGCCATCGGCGCCATGAATTCCGAGATGAAGAGCCGCAAGTGGCTTTGGGGCGGCATCGGCCTGCAGCTGGGCATCGGCTATACCGTGGGCTTTGTGGTCTATCAGGTCGGTACGGTCATCACCACCGGCACTGTGGGTGCAGGCTTCCTGCCCGGTCTCGTAGCTGTTCTTGCCATGGTCGCCATTGTTGCGTGGCGTATCGCCGCTGCCAACCGCAAGCTGAAGCTGGAGCTGAGCATCGCATAAAAAAGGAGGATTTCCTATGACCGATATCATTGTTATCGCCGTTGTTGTGGTCATTGCCTTTTTCGCTGTGCGCTACATTGTCCGCGCCAAGAAAAGCGGCAGAAAGTGCATCGGCTGTCCCGATGGCGGTTCGTGCAGCGGCAGCTGCAGCAACTGCAACTGCGGACACGAAAAGAAGTAAGTTGTTTTCTCACGGCGTGGTTCGCCAAACGCGCCGTTCCTCTCTCCATTTGAATGATCCACCTTGTTTCTGCTGAAAAAGACTGCTTCGGGCAAGAAGCGGTCTTTTTCATTGCTTTTTTGCCTTGTTTCATGGTAGATTTCTCTTTACATAGCGTATTTTTTCGGATATAATAAATCAGTTACTGAAGAAAAACGGAAAAAGGAGAAACGAAACCATGGCCGTTATTGAATATGATGAGTATAAACAGAAGTTGTTAGCCCTTGAGCCCATGCTGGGCGAGCTGGAGAAGGCACTGGGTATCCCTAAGGCCCGCGAGGAGTATGAGGCCCTGCAGAAGGAGACGGAGCAGGAGGGTTTCTGGAACAATCTCGAGCGCAGCCAGACCGTGAGCCGTCAGCTCAAGCGCTTGGAGAACAAGATCAAGAAGCACGACCGCCTTGTGTCCGACTGGGAGGACTGCCTCACCCTGTGCGAGATGGCACAGGAGGAGGACGATGCCTCCTTGCTGCCCGATGTGACCGAGGGCTATGAGATGCTGGAGAAGGAGATGAACGAGCGCCGCCTCGCGGCCCTTCTCAGCGGTGAGTACGACTCCAACAACGCCATTTTGACCTTCCACGCAGGCGCAGGCGGCACCGAGGCACAGGACTGGACGGAGATGCTCTACCGTATGTACACCCGTTGGGCCGAGCGTCATGGCTATACCTATCAGGTGCTGGACTACGAAGCAGGCGAAGAAGCAGGCATCAAGTCCGCTACCATCTCCATTGAGGGCGAGAATGCCTATGGTTACCTCAAGAGCGAGAACGGCGTTCACCGTCTGGTGCGCGTCAGCCCCTTCGATGCCAACGCCCGCCGTCAGACCAGCTTCGCCGCCCTCGAGGTCATGCCCGAGATGGACGACGACAGCGAGATCGAGATCCGTCCCGACGAGATCGAGATGCAGGCTTGCCGCTCCTCGGGCGCAGGCGGTCAGCACATCAACAAGACCTCCTCTGCCGTCCGTTTGACCCACCTGCCCACGGGCATCGTGGTGTTCTGCCAGACGGAGCGCAGCCAGTTCCAGAACCGCGACAACGCCATCAAGATGCTGAAGGCAAAGCTGGCGGAGCTGAAGATGCAGCAGCAGGCCGAGAAGATCAGCGACATTAAGGGCGTGCAGATGAAGATCGAGTGGGGCAGCCAGATCCGCTCCTACGTGTTCATGCCCTACACCCTCGCCAAGGACACCCGCACGGGCTATGAAATGGGTAACATTCAGGCCGTGATGGACGGCGACATTGATGGTTTCATCAACGCCTACCTGTCCATGAAGGCAAACGGGGAGCTGAAGTAAAATCAAAAAAGAACCTGTCCATATCGTGGACAGGTTCTTTCTTGACTTTAGAGGGCTGCGGTCTGCTGCAGCGCACTCGCTGCGCTCGCACGTTTGCAGACCGAGATGTGTTTTCGCCCACGCACATGTCGCGGGCGAAAACGATTAGAATTCTTTCGTCGCTGCGGCGACGAAACTCTGCGAGGCTTTTTACTGGTTTTCGCTGTCGGATTTGGCCTTCTTCTTCAAGCGGAAGAGGGGTTTGCCGTTTTTGCGGCGGCGGACGGTGCGGATGACCACGATGACGATGACCACAACGATCAGCAGCCAGAACCAGCTGTAGGCCAGCCATACGGCGAAGTTCTGTGCCGTGCGCCCAATGGCCTTGAGACCATCGAGGAAGGACTCGCCCAAGCGGTCACCGAAGGTGACGGGGGCTTGCCCCTGACCCGACAGCTCATAGACTTCGTGGAGGGTCATGTAGATGGTGGAATAGCCCACCAAGGAGTCGTAGGTGCGGAGCGTGCCCGTGAGGTTTTCAATGGTCCACTCCGTTTCGGAGATGGCGCTTTCAATGGTGATGATGTCCTCCATGGACTCGGCGCGGCGCAGCAGCTCCTGCAACCGCTCCAGCTTGGTCTGGGCGGTTACAAGACGGGATTCGGTGTCGTAGTAGCTCTCGGTGATGTTGTCGGCGCTCTCGTTTTTATAGACGAGGTGGCAGAGGGTGCCCATCTGGGAGCAGAAGTCGTTGAACTTCTCGGCGGGGACGCGGACGGTGTACTCGGCGTAGCGGTAGCCCGAGGAGCGGTTGGAAATGCTGCGCTGCTCAAAGTAGCCGCCCATTTCCTCCACCAGTGCGGAGATATCGCTATCGGCTTGGTCGAAAGAGAGGGTCTGCAAGTCCATGTTGGCGGTGTAGACCATCTTCACATCTTTCAGCTTATCGTTGCCGGTGGTGGAGGTGTATTCCTCGAAAGCGCCGTTTTGGTATTCGGCCTCTTCCTTGTAGTCCTCCATAGGCGCGCCGCCTGCGTCAAAGCCCATGTCCATGGCGGCATCGTCGCTGGTGGTCATGTCCATAAAGGCCTCCGTTTTCGGGGCGGATGCGCCGCAGCCAACCAGCGCCAGCGCCATAACGAGAGCAAGAAGTAGTGCAAGAAACTTTTTCATCAGATGTTACCTCCTTTTGTCAATGAATATCACCCAAGACGCCCATGAAGAGGGGTGTCATGGTGTTGGTTTCTACCAGCATATAGAGGAAGGGGCGGTCTAAGATGACCTTCGCAGGTTCTTCCTCTGGCGGTGCGTCGGCAGCGTCGTTTACCTCTACCACCGTGGCAGCACCTGCCTTGGTGCCTTGGGGCGTCACGGAAATGGCGGTCTCATGGAGCACGCGGGAGACGTAGAGGTTACCCATGGTGGAGCTGCCCAGCGCCGAGAGGTCGGCGTTGTCCTCATGGAACAGGTCGGTCATGCCCAAGGCTTTCAGTCCTTCGCTCAGCTCCATGGAGCAGCGCTGCTCAAACTGAGGGATAGCGGCAATAACATCGCGGTAGCGGTGGTTTTCCAGCGCCTCGCAGAGGTCGGCGGCCGTGAGCGCGGCCACATAGTCCTTCACATGCTGCCCCTCGGGAGGCAGGAGGGCGGCAAAGGCGTAGTCGCCGCCGCGATAGTATTTCAAGAAGCCGTGAGCATCGTTGCAGGTGATATAGGTGTGCTCGGCAGAGTGGAGGAAGTCCACGGTTTCTGCCTCGCCGTCAGCGCTGGTAAAGGTGCCTTTTTGTACCTGACCCGGCTGATATTTGTCCTGCCACTCGGCCTCGAAGCCCAAGGCGTTCACGAGGTATACCGCCGCCAGCGGGGAAATATCCTCCAGTACATCGCGAATCATGCCGTCGGTGTGCTTTTCAATAAAACCGTTGATGTCGCGGACGGTGGATTCATCAAAGGGTGCGGCGTAGGCGGGAGCGTGGTAGTAATCGGTGATGTCCTGCAGGAAACTCTCGTTGACGGTTAGGCGGTCTTCCTCGTCCCGCAGCCAAATGGCGTTGGCGAGATGGAGGGAACCTTGGTGTTCTTCGGTATCTTCCAGCAGCCATGTGAGGAAGGTGTTCCAGTCGGCTGTGGTGCCGCGGAGGGCAGTCTCCATCTGCTCCAAGGTGTCGCCCGCTGCACCGTTCATGGTCATACCGAGGGCGTAGAGAACAGAAATGGGAGAAACCAAGCCTTCGTAGTTCTCCTCCATGTGGTGCTGCAGGAGGGAAAGACCCAGCGCGGTGGTGGCGCCCGAGCCGTTATAGCCGGGGGTAGTGTAGGCCAAGTCGTTGCGCTCTTGGGCGGTGTAGGTGGCCGTCAGCTCGTGGGACTTGCCGCCCACACCGCTGCTCTGTCCGCAGGCGGTGAGGGAAAAGACCATAGCGAGGGATAACATGAGTGCAAGAAACCGTTTCATGGTGTACCTCCTTTGTGGGGTGTGCTGTCCTTTTGGTGCGTTACTTACCCTTTAGACGGGAGCGGGAGGGGAGATGTTCCCGCAAATGTGAAAAATTTTCCGCATAGCGGCCTTTTTTCTCGCATACAGTGAAACGGCGAGAAGGAGTGGTGGGCTATGAAAGAGAATTTGGAACAACGCTCAGAGATGCTGGCGCTGTATCTCATCGAGAATCACGCCACAGTGCGTGCCGCAGCGAAGAAGTTCGGCATCAGCAAATCCACCGTACATAAAGATATCAGCGAGCGGCTGCCACAGTGCAACCGTTCCTTATGGCTACAGGTCAAGGCACTGTTAGAGGAGAACAAGGCCCAGCGCCATATCCGCGGCGGCCTTGCCACGAGGAGAAAGTACAAAGGAATATAAAAAACGCCACCCGTGAAGGGTGGCGTTTTGCTTGTTTATCCGTGGTAGAGACGCTTAATCTCGTATTTGGGCTCGCAGCTGACATTGATGCCGAGGCGGCGGTAGAGCTTAATATCCTCTTCAGAAATGATGACGGAGAAGTGGGCATCGCAGCCCTTGAGGGCGGGAAGATACTTTTCCACCATGGCGGCAAGAGGATTGGTAAGGCCGGAGATGGCCAGTGCCAGCAGCACCTCGTCGGAATGGAGACGGGGATTGCGGTGGCTGAGGTAGGTGGTCTTCATACGGCTGATGGGCTCGATGACGGAGGCGGGGATCAGCTCCAGCTTCTTATCGATGCCCGCCAGACATTTCAGCGCGTTCAAAAGAAGGGCGGAGGAAGCACCCAGCAGGGGGGAGGTCTTACCGGTGACCACCGTGCCGTCGGGCAGCACCATTGCGCCAGCTACCACGCCGGACTCCTCCGCTTTTTTCAAGCTGGCGGCAACGGCGGGACAGTAGTCGGCGGTGACACCTGCCTGCTGCATGACCATTTCCAACTTGTAGATCAAGGTGTCGTCGCACTTGCCCTTGACCCGATCCACTGCGCCGGTATAGTAGCGGCGGAGGATCTCGAGGCGGCTGGCATCCTGACACACGGCATCGTCCATAATGGCGTTGCCCGCCATGTTGACGCCCATATCCGTGGGGGACTTATAGGGGGACTCGCCGTAGATGCGGCGGAAGATGGCGTTGAGGAGGGGGAACACCTCCACGTCCCGGTTATAGTTGACGGTGGTTTCGCCGTAGGCCTCCAAGTGGAAGGGGTCGATCATGTTCACATCGTTGAGGTCGGCGGTGGCGGCCTCGTAGGCCAGGTTCACAGGGTGCTTGAGGGGGAGATTCCAAATGGGGAAGGTCTCATACTTAGCGTAGCCTGCGTTAACGCCACGCTTATGCTCGTGATAGAGCTGGCTGAGGCAGGTTGCCATCTTGCCGCTGCCGGGGCCGGGGGCGGTCATGACGATGACGGAGCGGGAGGTCTCGATGTACTCGTTGCGGCCCAAGCCCTCGTCGGACACCACATGGGCCACATCGTTGGGATAGCCGGCGATGGGATAGTGCTTGTAGCTCTTTACCCCCAACTCCGTAAGGCGCTTGATGAAAGCGTCGGTGTTGGGCTGACCGGTGTAGCGGGTGATGACCACGCTGCCCACATAGAAGCCCAAGGAGCGGAATACATCAATAAGGCGCAGCACATCTTCATCGTAGGAGATGCCCAAGTCGCCCCGAAGCTTATTTTTCTCAATATCGCCGGCGTTGATGGTGACGATGATCTCCACCTCGTCACGCATGGTCTCCAGCATTTTGATCTTGCTGTCGGGCTTGAATCCCGGCAGCACACGGGAGGCGTGATGGTCGTCAAAGAGCTTGCCGCCAAACTCCAGATACAGCTTACCGCCGAAGCGGGCGCGGCGCTCACGAATATGCTCGGCCTGCAGCTCCAAATACTTTTCATTATCAAAACCAATCTTCAACTCAAACACACCCCCATCTTAAAATCACAATCGCCATTATACAGCATCGCCGCCCGTTAGGAAAGAGAAAAAGGGGAAAAATGGTGTAGAAAAAGGAGGAAAAAATTTGGCAAAACCCACCGTTGATTTTTTCTGTTCCACGGGGTATACTGAAAAATACACCCCTATTTTTTGAGGAGAACTTTCTATGCACAATTTTCGCTTTCATGTCATGTGGCGTCGGGAAAACGAGGAGGAGTTCCGCGACTTTTTCCAGACCAACGACATTTACGAGGCCAAGGATTTCGCCATGCGTCTTGCCTTTGAAGAGGTGAACGTGGTCTACGTGGAGGACACCAAGCTGGGTGAGCGTGTCCGTGACTTCGACGCGGAAAAATATAAAAAGTAACATAAAACGAACCACCTCTGACCACACTAAGGGCAGAGGTGATTTTTTATGGTTAAAAAGCGCAAAGAGGGGTTGCCTCACGACGCGACCCCCGATATCCATCAGTTCTCCTCGCCACCGGAATCGGTGGGGGAACTCATCAATATGTATGGCACCTACAATGTCCAGCGCACCTGCGATACGGACAATGTGTTTCCCATGATCGCCCACGGACTGCCTGCCCAATGGAAGGGCATGGCGATCGGAAAAAAGAAGCTGTCTGAGGGTGAGGAAAAGGCGCAGTGAAAAAGCGGGGCGAGAGCCCCGCTTTTTCCATCTGATTTGTGGCAAAAAGTGCAAATTCTTTGACCGTTTAAAGCGCGGCTCGGTATTATATACAAAGAAAAGGTGAAATATTGGTGGGAACATATAGTTGACACTTTTTTAACAAGCGAGTATAATGAAAGCAGACTGGTAAGACCAGTTAGTTTTGTTGCGCCCATGGCGCGGAAGGGAGGCATACCGCATGTATACACTGGGTATTGATATTGGTTCTACGACCTCCAAATGCGCCATTTTGAAGGACGGCACAGAGCTGGTAGCCACCAGCCTCCAGCGGGGCGGTTTGGGTACCGGTGGCCCCGAGGAAGCCCTGTCCCGCCTGTGGAGGGAGAGAGGTCTTTCCCGCGAGGATATGGAGCGTGTTATCGCCACGGGCTACGGACGCAACAAGTTCCGCGGCGCCGACGGCGAGGTCAGTGAGCTGACCTGTCACGCACTGGGCGGTCGCTTCATCTTCCCCGATCTGCGTACCGTCATCGACATCGGCGGACAGGATGCCAAGATCATCTCCTTGACGGCGGACGGTCGTATGAGCAACTTCATTATGAACGACAAATGTGCCGCCGGTACGGGTCGATTCCTGGAGGTCATGGCCAACATCCTGTGCCTCGACATCAATGACTTGGGCCCTATTGCCGCCAAGAGCGACAAGCCTGCCCCTATCTCCAGCACCTGCACCGTGTTTGCCGAGTCTGAGGTCATCAGTCAGATGGCCAACGGCGTGGAGCAGGCGGATCTGGTGGCGGGTATCTGCCAGAGCGTAGCTACCCGCGTGGCGGCGCTGGCACGGCGTGCCGGCATCACCCAGCGGGTGTGTATGTCCGGCGGCGTGGCTCGCAATGAGGCGGTGCGCCGCTACATGGCGGAGGCACTGAACACAGAGATCTCCTTCGATCCCCGGGCACAGTATTTCGGTGCCATCGGCGCGGCGCTCTACGCATGGCGTCAGGCAGATCAGGTGTATTCCGGCAACTTTTAAAAATTTCAACATAGAGGAAGAGAAAACAACAAGGAGGAACCGTTATGGCAGAAGAAGTCAAGAAGGCGCCCAAGCCGGTGGATGTTAACTCCGCCAAGTACAAGCTGGGCAAAATCGCCGCCGATGCCTACACCGACGCTTTCCAGGCAAAGAAGGAAGGCAAGATCGTGGCATGGGTATCCAGCAACTTCCCCGTCGAGATCCCCGAGACGCTGGGGATCGCCACCGTGTATCCCGAGAACCAGGCAGCCGGTATCGCCGCCCGCGGCGCCGGCGAGCGTATGTGCAATGTGGCAGAGGCCGATGGTTATTCCAACGACATCTGTGCTTACGCACGAATCTCTTTGGCTTACGCTAAGCTGAAGGAGTGCCCCGAGCAGGAAGTGGCCATGCCCGATGTGGTGCTGTGCTGCAACAACATCTGCAACTGCATGATTAAGTGGTATGAGAATCTGGCACAGGATCTGGGCGTGCCCATGCTGATGCTGGATATCCCCTTCAACCCCGACTACGATGTACCCCAGTCCATCATCGACTACGTCTCTGCCCAGTTCTGGGATGTGGTGGCAAAGCTGGAGGAGCTGTTCGGCCTGAAGTGGGACGACGATAAGTTCCAGGAAGTGACGGGCTTCTCCTGCCGCGCAAGCCGCGCATGGCTGGCCGCCACCGCCTGCGCCAAGTACACCCCCTCCCCCTTCAACGGCTTTGACCTCCTCAACCACATGGCCGTCATGGTCACCGCCCGTGGTAAGGAGACTGCCGGCGAGGCAATGGAGACGCTGTACAAGGAGTACATGGACAACCACGCCAACGGCACTTCCACCTTCCGTACCGAGGAGAAGTACCGCATTATGTTCGAGGGTATCGCCTGCTGGCCCTACCTGCGCGTGACCTCCACGGGCCTCAAGTCCCGCGGCATCAACATGGTCACCACTATCTATGCCGACGCCTTCGGCTTCGATTACAACTCTTTCGAGGGTATGATCCGCGCTTACTGCTCCGTGCCTAACGCCATCAACCTTGAAAAGTCCCGCGATAAGCGCATTAAGCTGTGCAAGGACAACAACGTGGAGGGCCTGCTGGTCCACACCAACCGTTCCTGCAAGCTGTGGAGCGGCTTCATGTATGAGATGAGCCGTCAGATCGGCGAGGCCTGCGATATCCCCGTCACCAGCTTCGACGGCGATCAGGCCGATCCCCGTAACTTCTCCGAGGCACAGTACGACACCCGCGTACAGGGTCTGGTGGAGATCATGGATGCCAATAAAGCTGCGAAAGGAGCGATGTAACCATGACGCATACTGAGATTTTTGAGAAGCTCCACGAGGTAGCTTTGAATCCTAAGGCACAGATGGACGCCTATCTTGCTCAGGGCAAGAAGGTGGTGCTGTGCGCCCCCGTTTACACCCCCGAGGAGATCGTCCACGCTATGGGCTTCATCCCCATGGGCGCTTGGGGCGGCGACCGTGAGCTGAATCGCGCTAAGGAGTATTGCCCCGCCTTCCTCTGCTCCATTGCACAGTCCATTCTGGAGCTGGGCATGATCGGCGTGTATGAAGGCGCCAGCGCCATCATCATCCCCTCCCTGTGCGACACCCTCAAGACCTTAGGCCAGAACTGGAAGTATGCCGTGAAGGATATTCCTTTCATCCCCATGACCTATCCCCAGAACCGTAAGCCCGCTTTCGGCGTTGCCTTTACCCGCGCCGGCTACGAGCGTGTGGTGGCCGAGCTGGAGAAGCTGGGCGGCAAGTTTGATAACGCTGCCCTCCGCGCTTCCTGCGAGGTTTATAATCGTCACAACGCCGCCATGCGTAAGCTGGACGAGGTGCTGGCCAAGCATCCCGAGGTCACTGCCGCTCAGCGCAGCGATGCTTTCAAGTCCGCTTTCTTCATGGAGAAGAGCGAGCATACCGCCATCATCGAAGAGCTGATCGCCGCCCTCGAGGCCACTCCCGCCGGCCGCGGCAAGAAGCCCATTCTGGTGTCCGGCATTCTGGCTGACGCCCCTCAGTTCAACGCCATTCTCGACGAGATGGGCCTGTACATCGCCGCTGACGATATCGCCGCCCAGTCCCGCCAGTACCGCACCGATGTCCCCGCCGGTGACGATGCCCTGACGGCTCTTGCTGAGAAGTTTGCCAACATGGACAACTGCTCCGTTCTGTACGATCAGGAGAAGCTCCGCGTGAAGTTGATCGTGGACACCGTGAAGGCACGCGGCATCGCCGGTGTGCTGGTGGTCATGACCAAGTTCTGCGACCCCGAGGAATTCGACTACGTGCCCATCAAGCGCGCCTGTGAGGCTGCCGGTATCCCCGTCACCATCGTGGAGACCGACCGTCAGATGGCTCACTATGAGCAGGCCCGTACCAATATCGAGACTTTCCGCGATATGCTGATGATGTAATTGCGTAATTGAGAGAAAACTTTAGGAGGAAACAAGACTATGAGCGAGATCAAGCGCCCCCTGGAAGGTATCAAGGTCGTTGAACTGGCTACCTTCATCGCTGCTCCCTGCTGCGCCCGCTATCTGGCAGACCTCGGTGCTGAGGTCATTAAGGTGGAGGCTACCGGCGGCGACCCCCTGCGTTTCACCGCTGTGAATGAGGGCCGTCCTCAGGACTACCGCGAGGACACCACCTACACCCTGGAAAACGCCAACAAGAAGTGCATCGCACTGAACACCAAGACTCCTGCAGGCCGTGAGGCTCTGGAGAAGCTGATCGCCGAGGCGGATATCTTTATCACCAACTGGCGTCAGAGCCCCCTGAAGAAGGCCGGCCTCGACTACGAGACCCTCCATGAGAAGTACCCCGCTCTGGTGTACGGTTTCGTCTCCGGCTACGGCGAGAAGGGCCCCGACAAGGATCTGCCCGGCTTCGACTACACTGCCTTCTTCGCACGCGGCGGCGTGCTGGGCACCCTGTTCGACAAGGAGTCCGTCCCCATGCTGACCATCCCCGGCTTCGGCGATCATCAGGTGGGCATCTATCTGGCTGCCGGTATTCTGGGCGCTCTGTATCGCGCCAAGACCTGCGGTCAGGGCGACCGTGTTGTGGTGTCCCTGTTCCATACCGCCATTTGGGACGTGTCCTTGATGCTGCAGGCCAGCCAGTACGGCGATGTCTCCAGCCAGTATCCCATCAGCCGCCGTCAGATCGCCAACCCCCTGACCGTGGCCCACAAGACCAAGGACAACAAGTGGCTGCAGATCGCTATGCCCCAGTACAACCGTCACTATCCCATCTTCATGACCGCTGCCGGTCATCCCGAGCTGGCTGACGATCCCCGCTTCTATCCCCAGACCAACCTGCAGGCCAATCTGGACGAGTTCTACGCCTTCATGGTGGAGCTGATGGCTACCCGTACCCTCGAGGAGTGGTGCGCCCTGATGGATGCCAACGATCTGCCCTACGCCATCGCTCAGACTTGGGATCAGCTGCTGGTTGACAAGCAGGCATGGGCTTCCGGCTGCTTCTACGAGATGGAGTATGAAACCGGCAACAAGCGCACCATGGTGCGTACCCCCGTGGTGTTTGAGGAGACCCCCGAGGCTCCCTACAACCGTGGTCCTTACCTGGGTGAGCAGACTGAGGAGATTTTGAAGAACCTCGGCTACACCGATGAGCAGGTGGCTGCGATGATCGCTGCTGGCGACGCTGCCCAGTTTTCTGCGTAAGTTTTCCAAAACGAAGAGTTTTTAAGAGGAGAATATAAACTATGAAGATCGCTGCTTACGAAGTTCGTCCCGACGAAAAGCCCGTAATCGAGGCCCTGTGCGCCGAATACGGCATCGACCTGGTTTCCACTCCCGCAAATCTCGACCCCACCACCGCCTCCATGGCAGAGGGCTGCGATGGTGTCACCACCCTCGGTCAGTCCAACTACTGCAACGCCGTTCTTGACGAGCTCAAGGGCTACGGCGTGAAGGTGCTGGCCTCCCGCTGCGTGGGCTACAACCACATGAACTGTGACTATGCCCGTGAGCTGGAGTTCCGCCTGTGCAACGGCGCTTACGCTCCCAACGGCGTGGCGGAGTACACCGTCATGTCCATCCTCATGTGCATCCGTAAGTTCAAGAAGGCACTGTACAACACCAATGACAACGACTTTACCCTGAAGGGTAAGATGGGCCGCGAGCTGCGCACCATGACCGTGGGCGTCATGGGCACCGGCAAGATCGGTCTGACCGTCATTAAGTGCCTCTCCGGCTTCGGCTGCAAGATTCTGGCTTACGATGTGTTCCAGAACGACGAGGTGAAGAAGTACGCTGAGTATGTGGATATCGACACCATCTACAAAGAGTGCGATGTTATCACCATCCATACTCCCCTGCTGCCTTCCACCGAGAAGATGATCAACCGCGAGGCTATTGCCAAGATGAAGAAGGGCGTCTGCCTCATCAATAACGCCCGCGGCGAGCTGGTGGACATTGATGCCATCATCGAGGGCGTGGAGACCGAGAAGATCGGGGCTCTGTTCATGGATGCCTTCCCCGGCGAGACCGGCATCATCCATGTGCCTCACAACGATGACATTATCAAGACCGAGGGTATGCCCTACTTCAAGCTGAAGTATCTGCGTTCCTTCGTCAACGTCTATCACACCCCCCACATGGCGTTCTTTACCGAGGAAGCTGCCGAGTCTATGGCCCGCTGCGGCGTGGACAGCATCTACGAGATCCTCACCACCGGTAAGTCCAGCCACGAGATCCCCTGCTAAACAATTCAAACACATTTATAATAGGAGGAACCCCTGAATGATTCTTGATAAGAAGCATGCAATGCAGCAGAAGCTGTTCCGTCAGTTTGCTGAGACGGAGTTCACCAAGGAGCTCCAGGACGAGCTGGACAACACCGGTGAATTTAACTGGGAGATGCACAAGAAGATGTCCAAGTACGGCTTCATGGGCGTGAAGATCCCCAAGGAGTACGGCGGCGCCGGTTGTGACTATCTCACTTACGCTCTGCTGATCGAGGAGTTTGCACGTCAGTGCTCCGTCCTCTCCATCTACGCCAACACTTCCAACTCCCTCGGCGGCGGCCCCCTGATGCTGGCCGGTAACGAGGAGCAGAAGAAGAAGTACCTGCCTCAGCTGGCCTCCGGCGAGAAGATCATCGCCTTCGGTCTGACCGAGCCCGGTGCCGGTTCTGATGCCGGTGGTACCTGCACCACCGCCGTGTTCGATCCCGAGACCGAGGAGTATGTCCTCAACGGTCGTAAGTGCTTCATCTCCGCCGCTCCCATGGCTGACTGGACCATCGTCTTTGCCAAGACCGATCTCAAGGCCAAGGGCAGCAAGGGTATCTCCATGTTCATCGTGGACATGAAGCTCCCCGGCGTGTCTCTGGGTAAGCACGAGGAGAAGATGGGTATCCACGGTTATCCCACCTCCGACGTGGTTCTCGAGGATGTCCGCGTTGGTAAGGACTGCCTGGTTGGTCCTCTCCACAAGGGCTTCCAGTATGCCATGAAGACCCTGGACGGTGGTCGTCTGGGCATGGCTGCTCAGGCTGTTGGCGTTGCTCAGTCCGCTCTGGACGAGGCCGTCAAGTACGCCAAGGAGCGTAAGCAGTTCGGTCGCCGCATCGCCGACTTCCAGGGCGTCAGCTTTATGATCGCCGAGATGGCTGCCGACGTTGAGGCCGCCCGTCAGCTGGTGTATCACGCCGCTGAGCTGAAGGATAAGAACATGGACGCTACCGCTGCCTGCTCTATCGCCAAGTACTTCGCCGCTGAGGCTGCCAACCGCTGCGCTTACAAGGCAGTGCAGATCCACGGTGGTTACGGTTACATCCGTGAGTACAAGGTGGAGCGTATCTATCGCGATGCTCGTATCTGCAGCATCTACGAGGGTACTTCTCAGGTCCAGCAGATGGTCATCGCTGCCAGCCTGCTGAACAAGTAAGAAGGAGGGTAAAGGAATATGAAGATTTTTGTTACTGTTAAGCAGGTCCCCGATACCTCCGGTAAGGTGGCCGTGAATCCCGATGGTACCCTGGACCGCGCCTCCATGCAGACCATCATCAACCCCGACGATCTGAACGCCGCTGAGGCTGCTCTGGTGCTGAAGGATCAGCTGGGCTGCAAGGTCATCGCTGTTACCATGGGTCCCCCTCCCGCAGAGGGCATGCTCCGCGAGCTGATGGCAATGGGCGTTGACGAGGGCGTGCTGGTGACCGCTCGTGAGTTCGGCGGCTCCGATACCTACGCTACCTCTCAGATCCTGGCCGCTGCCATCGACACCTACGGTGTTGAGGAGGATGACATTATCCTGGCCGGTCGTCAGGCTATCGACGGCGATACCGCACAGGTCGGTCCTCAGATCGCTGAGAAGCTGCACCTGCCCCAGATCTCCTATGCCGGCGAGATCACCAAGGATGGCAACAC
>JAFQTS010000060.1 GCA_017408915.1 Oscillospiraceae bacterium
CACCAGCAATCCTTGGGATACCTTCATGAGCACCTACAAGGTGGGCGACGTTGCTAACGTTCGCATCGTGAAGCTGATGACCTTCGGCGCTTTCGCTGAGGTTGTTCCCGGTGTGGATGGTCTGATCCACATCTCCCAGATCGCTGATCGCCGCATCGAGAAGCCCGGTGATGTTCTGAGCGAGAACCAGATGGTCGACGCAAAGATCACCGCTATCGATGAGGAGAAGCAGAAGATCTCCCTGTCCATCCGCGCTCTGCTGGCCCCCGCTGTTGAGGCCGACGAGGACGAGGCTGAGGACGCTGAGTAATCGAAGTTGATTAAGCAAAAAAAGCCAAGCTGCATTTTGCAGCTTGGCTTTTTGTTTGTATCACTTGTGCCATTTTCAGCGATTTTGGGGACAACAAAACTTTTTTTGCCGTAATGAAGTAGGAAGTCTGACTTCAGATGTTAACAGCCCGACAAACAGATATTTGTCTATCTAAGATTAATTTTCATTATAAGAATCTTCTGCATGCTGAAACAATTTTTTATCATACTTATCCTTTTTATACCAGCCAATTCCTATCATTATAAGTCCTATTACGATTACTATAGTTCGAATCGCTGAATTTGGAGAGAATAAGCATGATACAACCAAACCGGTTCCTGCACCAGTAAAAAAATCTATAACTGATTTTTCTCGTTTTGTTGTGCCCATGAGCCTTTCTTTATCTATCGCTTTTACCATTCTAAAATCGCCCTTTAGCAATGTGTCTAAAGAGATTTGAAAACGATCACTCATATCAACAAGGACTTGTAAATCAGGATAACTTCTTCCTTTTTCCCAATTTGAAACAGTTTGCCTTGTAACATAAAATAATCTGCCAAACTCTTCTTGTGTTAATCTATGTTCTTTACGTATGCTCAAAATCTGATTTCCTATATCCATTATCTCGCCTCCTTTGGTGTTATTATATACGAAACTAACACATATGGTAAAGCAACGATCCTTTTACAATTCGAAGTTATCGTTCTTTTTAACCCTTTTTGTTTAAAAATGCCACCCTTTCGGGTGGCATTTTTTGCGTCTTATTTCAGCAGTCCCGCCAAGTGACCGCTGCTCCATGCCCATTGGAGATTATACCCGCCGCAGTCGCCGTCAATGTCCAGCACCTCGCCGCAGGCGTAGAAACCGCCGACCAGTTTGCTCTCCATGGTGGTGGGGTCAAATTCATCGGTGCGGAGACCGCCCGCCGTGACCTGTGCTTGGTCAAAGCCGCACACGCCGGTAATGGGGAGGGTGAAGTGCCGCAGCTGTCGGGCAATGCGGCGCAGCGCCTTCTCGTCCAGCGTGTCGCAGGGCTGTGCGGTGTAGCCCGCTGCCTTGCACAGCATCTGACCCAAGCGGCTGTGGAGCGTGCCGCAAAGAAGCGTGCCCGCCTCTTGGCTGCCACGCTGCATCTGCCGCGCCGCAACCCACGCGAGGGTCTCTTCCTCCGACCAATCGGGGAGGAAGTCCAGCTCCACCTCCAAGCCCTCGCCGCCGGTCGCGGCTGCGCGGCTCAACTCGAAGATGGCAGGGCCGCTGACACCGTACTCGGTAAACAGCACCTCGCCTTTACCCTGTGCCAGAACCTCGCTGCGGCGGCGAATGGTAATGGCGGCCTCGGCCTTCACGCCCTTGAGGGCGCGGGGATAGGTGGGGTCGGTTTTCAGCTGCACCAAGGAGGGGTAGAGGGCCGTGCGGTGATGGCCCATAGCCTTGCCCAGCTGATAGCCGTCCATAACGCCGCCCACCTTACTGCCTGCCGCGCCGCCCGCCGCCAAAATGACTTTGTCGGCGGTGAACACATCCTTCTCCGCCGTGACGGTGAAGAGACCGTTCTTATGGCGAATATTGGTCACCACGCAGCCTGCAACGAGGGTGATGTTGGGATGTTCGAGGGCAAAGCGCAGCACATCCAGCACGCTGCCCGCCATATTGCTGTAGGGGTAGACCCGCCCGCTGTCCTCGGTAATGGTCACAAGACCGAGAGAGGAGAACCATTCCAAAGTGGCCTCCACATTAAAAGCCTCCAGCGCATAGGCGCAGAAATTCGCGTCCTGCCCGTGGTAGTGGGCAGGGGAGGCGTGGCGGTTGGTGAGGTTGCACCGACCATTGCCCGTAGCCATCAGCTTGCGGCCCACGCGAGCCTGCCGCTCCAAGATGGTCACGTGATGCCCCTGCTTCGCCGCCGTCAGCGCCGCCATCATGCCCGCTGCGCCGCCGCCGATCACAATGACGTTCATCGGTTGGCCTCCAGTCGTTTGCGGGTCATGAAGCCCTCCAGCATAAGGGAGGCCGCCACGGCGTCCACCGTCTTTTTCCGCTGCTTGGCGTTCTTACCATTATGAAATAGGATATTATGTGCCTCCACGGTGCTGCGGCGCTCGTCCCAAAGGGTGAGGGGGAGAGCCGTCATTTCCTTCAGCACCTCGCCGAAGGCGGCGCACTTCTCAGCGCGAGGGCCCAGCGTACCGTCCATATTCTTAGGATAGCCCAGCACCAGTTCCGTCACGCCGTGTTCGCCGATGAGACGGACGATCTCGGCAGCCACCACCTCGGCCTTGCGGCTGTCGATGACGGTGGAAAAGCCCGCCAGCGTCATGGTAGCGTCGGAAATTGCGATGCCGGTATGGGCGTCGCCGTAGTCGATTGCCATGATTTTCATAGGAAAATTCTCCTTTATTTCTGCTTTCTGAGGCTATCATACACAATTTTTCGCCCCTGTGCAACGGGGCAGGAAAAAATATTTAAAAAAGCACAAAATATTGGAAAATTTCTGTTGACCTGTGGAAGAAAGTGTGCTATAGTGGTCATTACCTGTGAATGGGTGCTTTCTTTTTGCGCGCTTTTTTCGCTTCAAGCGCAAGAAAAGAGGCCTCGGGAAACAGGGAGGCAATCAGGGCGTTCCTGTGAGGACGACCCAATCTAATAAGGAGGTGCCGTTACATGCGCGTGAAAATCACTCTCAGATGCAACGAGTGCAAGCAGAGAAACTACAACACGATGAAGAACAAGAAGAACACTCCGGACAAGCTTCAGATGAACAAGTATTGCCCCTTCTGCAGAAAGCACACTGTCCACACCGAGACTAAGTAAGGCTGAAGGAGACAAGAACAATGGCTGAAGATAAGAAGAAGGATCGCGGTCGCTGGTTCCGCGAGATGAGAAGCGAACTGAAGAAGGTCGTGTGGCCCGATGGCAAGACTGTCACCAAGAACACCGTTACGGTGTTGCTGTGCTCCCTGCTGGTCGGTGTCTGCATTTGGATCTTCGACGCGGTTGCCGTTCTGGCAGTCGATACGCTGATCGGTCTGTTCGCATAAGGAGCGAAATATGTCTGAGAATGCGAAGTGGTATGTGATCCATACCTATTCCGGCTACGAAAATGCGGTGAAAGCCGCCATTGAGAAGTCTGTAGCAAATCGCGGCATGGAAGATATGGTCCTGCGCATGGAAATCCCTATGGAGACCGTGACGGAAGTGACCGAGTCCGGCGTGATCAAAGAGGTGGAGCGCAAGGTGTTCCCCGGCTACGTGCTGATCAAGATGGTGCTGACCGATGAGACGTGGCACATTATCCGCAATATCCGCGGTGTTACCGGCTTCGTCGGCGAGGCCAACAAGGCCATCCCCCTCACTGAGGAGGAAGTGCGTCAGATGTCGCTGGAAAAGCACGAGATCGTTGTGAAGTACTCCGTGGGCGAGACGGTGCGTATCACCGATGGCCCTCTGGCAAGCTTTACCGGTATCGTGGAGGAGATCGAACCGGACAAGAACAAGGTTCGCGTCGTCGTCTCCATGTTTGGCAGAGAAACCCCTGTGGAGCTGGAGCTCGATCAGGTGGAAGTTATGCAGTGACGCGCAGCACGCTCTGCGCAAGTGGGAGAGACGCAAGATCGTCTCGCCAAGAGCGGGTCCGAGATCGGCTCGGCCGCTACCACATTTTATTAAAGGAGGTGCCTTCAAATGGCACAGAAAGTTGTCGGTTACGTTAAGCTGCAGATCCCCGCAGCAAAAGCAACTCCCGCACCCCCCGTTGGCCCCGCTCTGGGTCAGCACGGCGTCAACATCGCCGCTTTCACTAAGGAATTCAATGAGCGCACCAAGAATGACGCCGGCCTGATCATCCCCGTGGTGATCACCGTTTACGCCGATCGTTCCTTCTCTTTCATCACCAAGACTCCCCCCGCTGCCGTCCTCATCAAGAAGGAGTGCAACATTGAGTCCGGTTCCGGCGTTCCCAACAAGGAGAAGGTCGCTACCATCTCTAAGGCCTCCGTTCAGAAGATCGCTGAGATGAAGATGCGCGATCTCAACGCCGCTTCTCTGGAAGCTGCTATGAGCATGATCGCTGGTACCGCACGCTCCATGGGCGTTGTCGTCGGCGAGTAAGGAGGGTGTAACGATGTTTAGAGGTAAGAAATATCAGGAAAGTGCTAAGCAGATCGATAAGGCTATGCTGTATGATCCCAAGGAGGGTCTGGAGCTGATCTGCAAGACCGCCAGCGCCAAGTTCGACGAGACCGTCGAGCTGCACGTGAAGCTGGGTGTCGACTCCCGTCACGCTGACCAGCAGGTCCGCGGCGCTATCGTGCTGCCCAACGGCACCGGTAAGACTGCCCGCGTGCTGGTGTTCGCCAAGGACGACAAGGCTGCCGCTGCCCGTGAGGCCGGTGCTGACTTCGTTGGCGATATGGATATGGTCGAGAAGATCCAGAAGGAGAACTGGTTCGACTTCGATGTGGTCGTCGCTTCTCCCGACATGATGGGTCTGGTCGGTCGTCTGGGTAAGGTTCTGGGCCCCAAGGGTCTGATGCCCTCCCCCAAGGCTGGTACCGTGACTCCCGACGTGGCTAAGGCTGTTAAGGAAGTCAAGGCCGGTAAGGTCGAGTATCGTCTGGACAAGACCAACATCATCCACTGCCCCATCGGCAAGGTTTCCTTCGGTGCTGAGAAGCTCTATGAGAACTACACCGCTCTCATGGGCGCCATCATCAAGGCTAAGCCCGCCGCTGCTAAGGGTCAGTACGTCAAGTCCTGCGTGGCTGCTTCCACCATGGGCCCCGGCGTGAAGATGAACGCTGCTAAGCAGATCTAAGTTCATAAAACAACAAAAAACGCAAAAATCCTGTATCTTTAGCTTGACAAACGGTCGGGCTGTAGATATAATAGCAGATGCGTTCCAAAGACAGCAGGTGGCGCTTGCGCCGTAAGTCCTGCCGAGGATGGCAACATCGATATGATTTGCTTCACCATCCTCATGTCTTTTGATATGAGGATGGTTTTTTCCTATCAGAACGCACCTCATCCCCTGGTGCAGGGAGCTGCACCGCAAAATCTCATGGAGGTGAACAACAAGAATGCCCAACGCAAAAGTTCTGTCTGAAAAGCAGGCGATCGTGGCGGCTCTGACCGAGAAGCTGCAGAATGCAGCTGCCGGCGTCATTGTCGATTACAAGGGTATCAACGTGGCAGAGGATACTGCTCTGCGCGCTACTTGCCGTGAAAACGACATTGAGTATACCGTCGTCAAGAACACCCTGCTGCGCTTTGCATTCAACAACTGCGGCATGACCGAGCTGGATGAGCAGCTCAACGGTACCACTTCTCTGGCCACCTGCGCCAGCGATCCCGTGGCACCCGCCCGCGTCATCGCAGAGTTTGCAAAGAAGCTCAATGGCAAGTTCGAGATCAAGGGCGGCTTCATGGACGGCAAGGTCGTTTCTATGGAGACTGTCAACTCTCTGGCTTCCATCCCCGCACTGCCCGTCCTGCAGGCTCAGGTTCTGGGTACCATGCTGGCTCCCATCTCTGCTCTGGCTTATATCCTGCAGCAGGTCGTGGAGAACAACGGCGCACCCGTCGCCGCTGCCGAGCCCGCTGCTGAGTAATCAGCGTCAAACAAAAACAAACAACTATCTTACAACAGGAGGCTATTACAATGTCTGAGAAAGTTATTGCTATGATCGAAGAGATCAAGGGTCTGACCGTTCTGGAGCTCAGCGAGCTGGTTCACGCTCTGGAGGAAGTTTTTGGTGTTTCCGCTGCCGCTATGGCCGCTGCTCCCGCCGCTGGCGGCGCTGCTGCTGTTGAGGAGAAGACTGACTTCGACGTCGTTCTGACCGGTTTCGATGCCGCTCAGAAGATCAAGGTCATCAAGGTCATCCGCGAGGTCATGGGTCTGGGTCTGGCCGAGGCCAAGGCTGCCGTCGAGGGCGTGCCCACCACCATGAAGGAGGGTCTGTCCAAGGAGGACGCCGAGGAGCTGAAGAAGCAGGTCGAGGAAGTCGGCGGCAAGGTCGAGCTCAAGTAAGTTATTTGAACATAACGAAAAAAAGAAACGCCCGCGAGGGCGTTTCTTTTTTCTATGGAGCATTTTAGTCAGAACAAATGGCTGGAAGTTTGCATGGGGAGAGCGCGAGAGGGGAGGGTATGCCCCTCTCGCTTTAAATATGTCCACGCGAAGCGTGATAGAGGACTATGCAGAGCATAGTCTTAACGCCCGATGGGCGTTTCTTTTTTTATGTCTTTTCTGCGCTTAAATATACTGCTGGCTCACCACATCAATGACACCGCGGGTGGTGATGCGGAGGGTGGGGATGACGGGCAGCGCCATAAAGCTGAGGGTCATAAAGGGGTCGATCTCACGGTTCACACCCAAGGAGAAGGCCTTCTCCTTGGCATCCTCCAGCTTACGGTTCACCTCCACCAGCGGCTCATCGGACATGATGCCCGCGATGGCGAGAGGCACTTCCGCCGTCACTTCGCCCTTATCGTACACCACGATGCCGCCCTTCAGCTCCACAAGGCGATTCACTGCCGCCGCCATGTCCTCCTCATTGGTGCCCACCACGATAATGTTGTGGGAATCGTGGCTGATGGAGGTTGCCACTGCGCCGGAGGTGAGGCCGTAGCCCTGAATGTAGCCGATGCCGATATGGCGTGTGTTCTTGTGGCGCTCCACCACGGCGATCTTCAGCACATCGTAGTCCACGGCGATGCGGTCAGCATAGCCTGCATCGGTGGTGGTGATTTCGCCGTTGACCATGCCGATGACGCCGCGGGGACGATGGTCGGCGAAGTCCTCCGCCGTCAGCTTGCCTACATGGAAGGTGTCGTGTGCCTTGGCCTCCAAGTAGGGCTCTACCTCGGGCACATCGAAATCCTTCACCACGCCGTTGGACACCATCAGCTCGCCCTTTTTATAGACCTTCTCAATGTTGAAATTCTCGAAGTTATCGATGATGACGAAGTCGCCGAGGTAACCGGGTGCGATAGCGCCGCGATTGTTGAGGAGGAAGTACCGCGCCGCGTTGTGGCAGGCGGCCTTAATGGCGGTGATGGGCTCCACGCCGAGAGATAGGGCACGCTTCACGATATAGTCGATGTGTCCCTTCTCAAGGAGGTCGTTGGGGTGCTTATCGTCGGTGCAGAACATGCACCGCTCCACATACTTATCGCACAGCAGGGGAGCGAGGGCATCCAAGTTCCGCGCCGCTGTGCCCTCGCGGATCATAATGAACTGACCCCGCTGGAGCTTGGCGATGGCGTCGTTGAGATCGTGGCACTCGTGGTCGGAGTACACACCTGCGGCGATGTAAGCGTTGAGGTCGTTGCCCGCCAAGTCGGGTGCGTGACCGTCGATCTTCTTGTGGTGGGCTTGGCTTGCCACGATTTTTTCCACCACCTGCTGGTCGCCGTTGATGGCGCCTACGAAGTTCATCATCTCCGCCAAACCCTGTACGCGGGGATGATCGTAAAAGCTGTCAATGGCGCGGTAGTCGAGGTTGGCGCCCGACTCATCCATGGGGGTGGCGGGGACACAGGAGGGCAGCATAAAGCGCACATCCACAGGCAAGTCCTCCGTGGCCTGCAGCATATACTCAATGCCATCGGTGCCCATGACGTTGGCGATCTCATGGGGATCGGTAATGACGGTGGTAGTGCCGTGGGGGAGCACGGCCTTGGCGAACTCCTTGGGGCTCACCAGTGAGCTCTCCAAGTGGATGTGGGCATCAATGAAGCCCGGCAGCACGATCTTGTCGCTGACATCCACCTCAACGTAGCCGCTGTACTCGCCCATACCCACAATGAGCCCCTCCGCCACGGCAATATCCCCGTGGCACAGCTCGTTGGAAAAGACGTTGACATAGGTGGCGTTTTTCAGCACCAAGTCCGCCAGTGCGCGGCCTGCCGCCACATCGATGACGTGGAGCTTCTTGTTGAGCTTGCGGTTGATTTTTCCTGCGTAACTCTCTTTCCCTGCCATGACCGTTCCTCCTTGCAATTAATTTTTGTTATCCCTCATATTATCACAACTTATGTTAGGTGTCCATACTTTTTTTGTGAAGGATA
>JAFQTS010000061.1 GCA_017408915.1 Oscillospiraceae bacterium
ATCTTCCGCGACAACTCCACCCGTACCCGTTTCTCCTTCGCCTCCGCCTGCAACCTGCTGGGCCTCGAGGTGCAGGATCTGGATGAAAAGACCTCTCAGATCGCCCACGGCGAGACTGTCCGCGAGACTGCCAACATGGTCTCCTTCATGGCAGACGTGATCGGTATCCGCGACGATATGTTCATCGGCGAGGGTCATAAGTATCAGAAGACCTTCATGGACGCCGTGAAGGAAGGCTATCGTGACGGCGTGCTGGAGCAGCAGCCCACGCTGGTGAACCTGCAGTGCGACGTGGATCATCCCACCCAGTGCATGGCAGATATGCTGCACGTCATCCACCACTTTGGCGGCGTGGAGAATCTGAAGGGCAAGAAGGTTGCTATGACTTGGGCATACTCCCCCTCCTATGGTAAGCCTCTGTCCGTGCCTCAGGGCGTCATCTGCCTGTTCACCCGTTTCGGTATGGACGTGGTGCTGGCTCACCCCGAGGGCTATGAGGTCATGCCCGAGATCGAGGAGATCGCAAAGAAGAACGCTGAGGCTACGGGCGGCTCTTACTACAAGACCAACTCCATGGCTGAGGCCTTCAAGGATGCCGACATCGTCTATCCCAAGAGCTGGGCTCCCTTCGCCGCTATGGAAGAGCGCACCAAGCTGTACGCCGCAGGCGACAAGGCTGGCATCGATGCACTGGAGAAGAAGCTGCTGGCTCAGAACGCCGAGCATAAGGACTGGGCCTGCACCGAGGAGATGATGAGCTTGACCCGCGATGGCAAGGCTCTGTACATGCACTGCCTGCCCGCCGACATTACGGGTCTCAGCTGCGCCGAGGGCGAGGTGGACAACTCCGTGTTCGACCGCTACATTATCCCCCTGTATAAGGAGGCTTCCTACAAGCCCTACATCATCGCCGCTATGATCTTCCTTGCACAGGTCAAGGATCCCGTCCGCGCGCTGATGGCTATGGACGAGGCTCCCGAGCAGCGTAAGTGCTTCTAACATAACTCCGCAGCAATAGCGGGAGGCCTCCCCTCCCGCTATCGCTAATTCTTCGTTTTGAATGAGGTAAACGTATATGAGCAAGATCGTCATCGCCCTTGGCGGTAACGCGCTGGGCAATACCCTTCCCGAACAGGCAGAGGCCGTGAAGATCACCTCCCGCGCCGTGGTGGATCTCATTGAGGCAGGACATCAGGTGGTGGTGGCCCACGGCAACGGCCCTCAGGTGGGCATTATCAACAACGCCATGTCCGCCCTTCAGAAAGAAGACCCCAAGCAGGGCTTTACGCCCCTGTCCGTGTGCGGCGCTATGAGCCAAGCCTACATTGGCTATGACCTGCAGAACGCCTTCCGCGAGGAGCTCCTCAACCGCGGGATCAATAACATCCCCGTTTGCTCCATCGTGACGCAGGTGGAGGTGGATCCCGCTGATCCCGCCTTTGAAAATCCCACCAAGCCCATCGGTAAGTTCATGACCGAGGAAGAGGCCAAGGTCTATGCTGAAAAGACGGGCTATATCGTCAAAGAGGACGCAGGCCGCGGCTGGCGGCGCTATGTGGCCTCTCCCAAGCCATGCCACATCATCGAGGCAGGCGCCATCCGCGCTCTCAGCGATGACGGTCATCTGGTCATCTGCTGCGGCGGCGGCGGTATCCCCGTGATCCGCACCGAGCACAACCACCTCAAGGGCGTGGGTGCTGTCATCGACAAGGACTTCGCCTCTGAGCTGCTGGCAGAGCTGCTGGATGCCGACGTGCTGGTGATCCTCACCGCCGTGGAGCAGGTAGCCATCAATTTCGGCAAGCCCGATCAGCAGAACCTCTCCGAGCTCACCCCCGCACTGGCTCGTCAGTACATCGCCGAGGGTCAGTTCGCACCCGGTTCCATGCTGCCCAAGGTGGAGGCCGCCGTGAAGTTTGCCGAGTCCAAGCCCGGACGCAAGGCACTCATCACTTTGCTTGAAAAAGCCAAGGAGGGCATCGCCGGCAAGACCGGTACGGTCATCCATCAGTAAGCAAATTCCCTGCACCGACGGGGCGACCGCAAAAAAATGTGAAGATTTTTTAGGTTTTTTGATTTTTTGTTGAAATCTGTAAGCGGTTGGTGTATAATAGTCCCGTTCCTAAAAACAACGTGAATTTCGGGCACTGCCCGTGTTCATCCGCACGGTAAATTCTCTATGCCGTGTGTGAAATTTGATTAAGGAGGAAAACAAGTAATGAAGAAGTTTCTTGCTCTGATCCTGGCTCTGGTCATGGCTCTGTCTCTGGTGGCCTGCGGTAACGACGCACCTCCCGCTGACGACGGCGCTGCTGATGACGGTGCTGCTCCCGCTGTCAAGGTTGGTTTCATCTGCCTGCATGATGAGAACTCCACCTATGACAAGAACTTTATCGATGGTGCTATGGAAGCTATTGCCAACCTGGGTCTGACCGAGGCTGACTACATCCTGAAGACCAACATCCCCGAGGGCCAGGAGTGCTACGACACCGCTATGGACCTGGTCGATGACGGCTGCAACATCATCTTCGCTAACTCCTTCGGCCATGAGCCCTTCATGCTGCAGGCTGCTCAGGAGTGCCCCGATGTTGAGTTCTGCCACTCCACCGGTACGCTGGCTCACACCGCAGGTGTCCCCAACTATCACAACGCTTTCGCCTCCATCTATGAGGGTCGTTTCCTGGCCGGTGTCGCTGCCGGTATGAAGCTGAACGCCATGATCGAGGCCGGTGAGATCACCGCTGATCAGGCCAAGATGGGCTATGTCGGCGCTTTCACCTACGCTGAGGTGGTTTCCGGTTACTCCTCCTTCTATCTGGGCGCTAAGTCCGTCTGCCCCACCGTCACCATGGAAGTGACCTTCACCGGTTCCTGGTACGATGAGGCTCTGGAGAAGGAAGGCGCACAGAAGCTGATCGACCGCGACTGCGTCCTGATCTCCCAGCACGCTGACTCCCTGGGTGCTCCTACCGCTTGCGAGAACGCCGGTGTCCCCAACGTCTCCTACAACGGCTCCACTCAGGCTGCCGGCCCCAACACCTACATCATCTCTTCCCGCATCAACTGGGCTCCCTACTATGAGTATGCCATCAATGCTGTGAAGAACGGCGAGGCTATCGCTGCTGACTGGACCGGCACTCTGGCTACCGGTTCCGTGGTTCTGACCGATGTCAACGAGGCTGTTGCCGCTCCCGGCACTGCTGAGAAGCTGGCTGAGGTTCAGGCCGCTCTGGAGGCTGGTACTCTGCACGTCTATGACTGCTCCACCTTCACCTGCACCGTTTCCGACACCGTGAACACCTTCAAGGCTGAGACCCTGAAGCTGGATGCTGATGGCTACATCACCTCCTACATGGCTGACGTGGATACCGACGAGGCTTATGCCGGTGACACCGAGGTCATCGATGGCGGCGTGTTCTACGAGTCCAAGTTCCGTTCCGCTCCTTACTTCGATCTGGAGATCGACGGCATCACCCGTCTGGACACCAAGATGTAATCAAAGCTTGATCCTTTGAATACCATCTAAACTTAAAACAGGCTGCCGAAAGGCAGCCTGTTTTTTGCTAATTCCACTTTGCAAAAGCAGACTGCTGCATTTTTTCAAGTGCAGTAGTCCGTTTTTGTCAAATTCTCCAAAAATGACCCAAAAAATTTTTCTGCTCACAAAAATATTTTTTGGTCGCAGAACATTTACTTTATTCATAAGGTATGCTACAATGGCAGAGTGGAATAACAATGGGGTGGGGCTTACCATTTTCACCCACCTTGAGAAAGGATGACAGCCTTGGAAACTGTAAAGAACGCCATTAAAATGGAGAACATTACCAAGCGCTTCGGCAGTGTTGTGGCCAACAACGGCATCAACATGGAGCTGCACGAGGGTGAGATTTTGTCGCTGCTGGGCGAAAACGGCAGCGGTAAGACAACGCTGATGAACATGCTCTCCGGCATCTACTTCCCCGATGAGGGACAGATCTACATCCATGACCAGCCCGTGACCATCGGCTCTCCCAAGGACGCTTTCGACCTCGGTATCGGTATGATCCATCAGCACTTTAAGCTGGTCGATCTCTTTACCGCCACCGAGAACATCATTCTGGGCTTGGAGGGCAAGCTGGATCTTGCCAATGCCCGAAAAAAAGTGCAGGAGATCTGCGACAAGTACGGCTTCGAGATTGATCCTGACATGAAGATCTACGACATGTCCGTTTCTCAGAAGCAGACGGTGGAGATCGTGAAGGTTCTCTATCGCGGCGCGGATATTCTCATTCTCGATGAGCCTACCGCCGTGCTGACGCCTCAGGAGACGGAGAAGCTGTTCGCCGTCATGCGCAACATGAAGGCCGACGGCAAGAGCCTCATCATCATCACCCACAAGCTCCACGAGGTGCTGGACGTGTCCGACCGTGTGGCCGTGCTGCGTAAGGGTGAGTACATCGGCGATGTGGCGACCAAGGATGCCAACCAGCAGTCTTTGACGGACATGATGGTGGGTCGTGCCGTGAGCCTCAACATCGACCGCCCCGAGCCTAAGAACGTTGAGCCCCGCTTGGTGATCGACGGCCTCACCGTCTTTGACGAGTTGGGCGTCAAGCGTCTTGATGACGTTTCCTTCTCCATCAACTCCGGCGAGATTTTGGGTATTGCCGGTGTTGCCGGCTCCGGTCAGCGTGAGCTGTTGGAGTCTATTGCAGGTCTCTACCCCATCTCCTCCGGCACCATCACTTTCAATCCCCCTGAGGGTGGCGAGAGTTTGGAGATGGTGGGCAAAGACCCCATGGATATCCGCAAGGCGGGTATCGCCATGAGCTTTGTGCCTGAGGATCGTCTCGGCATGGGTCTTGTGGGCTCTATGGGTATGACCGGCAACATGATGCTCCGCTCCTGGCGTAAGGGTAAGGGCATCTTCCTCAACCGCAAGGAGCCTGAGGCACTGGCCAATCAGGTGTGGCATGACCTTGAGGTGGTCACCCCCTCCACCAACTTCCCCGTACGCCGTATGTCCGGCGGTAACGTGCAGAAGGTGCTGGTGGGTCGTGAGATCGCGCAGGCACCTGCCGTGCTGATGACGGCCTACGCCGTCCGCGGCCTCGATATCAACACGTCTTACACCATCTATAACCTGCTGACCGAGCAGAAGATGCAGGGCGTCGCCGTCGTCTACGTAGGCGAGGATCTGGACGTTCTGCTGGAGCTGTGCGACCGTATTCTCGTGCTGTGCGGCGGTCAGGTCTCCGGCGTGGTAGATGCCAGAACCACCGACAAGATGGAAGTCGGTGCGCTGATGACCCGCATGGGAGGAGGTAAGGATCATGCGTAAAGAATCCCTGTTCCATATTTCCAAACGCGAAACCCTGCCTCTGCCTAAGGCATTGGCGATCCGCCTCGGTATTATCTTACTCTCGCTGATCTTCTGCGGTTTGGTCACCATGGTTCTGACCGGTGAGAATCCCATCGGCGTGTACGGTACGATCCTTGATGGCGCTTTCGGTTCTTCCCGCCGCGTGGGCGTGACGTTCCGTAATGTGGCCATTCTGCTGGGTATCTCTCTGGCCGTGACCCCCGCCTTTAAGATGCGCTTTTGGAACATCGGTGCGGAAGGTCAGGTGCTGATCGGCTGCTTGGCCACCACCGCCTGTATGATCCTGTTGGACGACAAGCTGCCCAACGCTTTGTTGATCCTCGTCTCTCTGATTGCCGCCCTTCTGGCCGGTGCTCTGTGGGGTTTCCTCCCCGCCTTCTTCAAGGCCAAGTGGAACACCAACGAGACCCTCTTCACCCTGATGATGAACTACGTGGCCACCCAGCTGTCCGCCTTCTTCATCATCCTGTGGGAAGTGCCCAAGGGTGCCGGTAAGATCGGCATCATCAAT
>JAFQTS010000062.1 GCA_017408915.1 Oscillospiraceae bacterium
ATTGCGGTTCCTGCGCAGATACCTGCCCCAACGGCGCTATCAACCCCGCTGAGTAATCTACTTAGAAAAAAGACGCCGGACTTATGTCCGGCTTCTTTTTTTATCAAGGAGTTGTCTATGGAACGCTGCGAACAGCTGTGGCCTAACGGCCCTCGCTATCTGTGGGACGAACACTGCTTCCCACCTTCTACCGATTCCTTCCTCCTCGCCGCTTATCCCCCCTTAAAACGGGGCGCAAAGGTCTGCGATTTGGGAGCAGGGGCAGGACTCCTCGGTGTGCTGCTTTTAAGTCGTGAGCCCTCTTTATCGGTGGTGGGTATCGAAAAAGAGGAACACGCCTGCGCCATGATGCAGCGCAATGCCGTGGAGAATCACCTCAATCTTACAGCGGTGCATGGGGACTTGCGGAATAAGGACGCACTGCCCCAACGGCAGAGCTTCGACCTCGTCATCACCAATCCCCCCTACTTTGCCGCCAGCAGCGGCGCAGTAGCCGATGGCGCGCGGGGCATTGAGCGCACGGAATCCACCGCAGCACTCACCGATTTATTAGATGCTGCCGATTATCTCCTCCGTTTCGGGGGCGAATTGGCCATCGTTTATAAAACTGAGCGCTTGGCAGAGCTGCTATACGAGGCCACTGCCCGTAAGCTGATCCCCAAGCGTCTCCGCCTTGTCCACGCACACGCGGAGGCCGCCCCCTCCATGGCGCTGCTTCTATGTAAAAAGGGTGGACATCACGGCCTCATTGTGGAGCCGCCCCTGCTGATGAAAACGGCGGACGGCAGGGAGAGCGACTATGTAAAGGCGGCCTATTTCAGAGAAAAGGAAGGAACACTATGAGCGGAACACTCTATTTGGTGGCAATCCGCGGCGGCGGGGTTTCCCCGCCGCCCGTTCCCCTCAATAGCGCACCATCGAGGGCGGGGGCGCGGGGACGGGGGCGGAGCGGGGTTGTTCCCTCTGCTTAGGGGACAGCATCCGCGGAGAACACGCCCCCGCGCCGCCGCCCCAACCGCACGCACCGAAAGAGAACGACCACCGCACCCCCAACGAGGGACAGCCCCCAACCGACCTACCGCACCCCCCCGAGACCGCGCCGCGCACCTTCCCCCCGACAAAATAATGGCGCGGCGCGGGCTCACGCGAGGCGCGCTCAATGCGCGCCGCACATTTAATAATGGGGCGCACGCCGCCACGCACTCGCCACCCTTGCTACTATGGCGGCGGGCGACCCGCGCGGGGCGACGAGGGCGAGGGGGGCAAAGAACAGCCACCAAAGGGACAGCGCACCGAGCGCGACCAACAGCCCCCGCAGGGACACCCGCACCACCAAGGGGGGAGGCTCGACATCGTCGCCACGCGCACATCTTGCGCGTGAAGCCCTCAACATTAGGGGGGTCATCGGCGAGAACGGCGGCTCTCGATAGCCCAAATCAGCAAGTCCCGCATGTAGGTGTAGGGGGTGCAGTTTTCCAGCATGCACACATCCAACAGCTCTCGATAGAGCGATACGGACAGCTTAGTTGATACAGTCCGCAAGTTGCGCCTGTCCCACCGTGCTTGACGATGTCGAGCAAATTTTGCAGTACGATTTTCCACAATGCCAATCACCACCTTTCAGTTCCGAGTAAAAAGGGGGTTTCCCCCCTCAACCATCCCACGGATACCATACTTCGCCCTGCTCTGCATAGTAGTCGGCAACATAGCGGATGCACTCCAGCTCCATGTCGTAAGTCATGGCGCGGATGGCATCATCCTCGGTCTCGTAGCCGCTGTTCTTGATGGCGTAGTCGTCCAGCATCATCAGCGAGCCATGGGCGGCACTATGGCAACGCCAACAGAGGGTGATAAGGTTGTGCGGATGGTCTGCGCCGCCGCGTCCCCTTGGCTTGATGTGGTGTATCTGCAGGACGTCCGTGCTATCACAGAGGGCACAGCGGAATCCATCCCGCCGATACACTTCCCGCCGCATTTCCTTGCTGATATTCGCGCTCATGGTGTTCGTGCTTTTCTTCTTCATGGTGAAGCACCTCTCTTTCTGCCGCCTCTCGCGGCACTCTCCACGCATCACACGAGCGCAAGGGCGGGCGCAAGCCCGTTCATCTTGACCCTTGCGCCGTGTGGTACAATGGGAGAGCGCGAGGAAGTGAGAGGGATGGCAGAAAAGACCCGCACTCTCACTTGCAGTATAGCACAAGTGTTCGATAGGCGCAATCACAAGAAACTTGTGACTTGTATGGGTCAATGTACTGGAATCCCACAAGATTCTTGGCATCCCTCGCGAGAGCGATGCCAAAGCAACGCAATGTTGCTATTTCAGAGAAAAGGAAGGAACACTATGAGCGGAACACTCTATTTGGTGGCAACGCCCATCGGTAATTTGAGCGACTTTTCCCCCCGCGCCATTGAAACACTCTCCACGGTGGATTTCATCGCCGCAGAGGATAAGCGGGTGTCGCTGAAGCTGTTGAACCACTTCGAGATCAAAAAGCCCATGGTGAGCTATCATCAACATAACCGCGTCAGTGCAGGAGAAGAGATCGTCCAGCGTCTGTTGGGCGGCGAGAGCTGCGCCCTCGTCACCGATGCAGGCACGCCTGCCATCTCCGATCCCGGCGAGGATCTGGTGAAGCTCTGCGCCGAGAAGGGCGTCGCCGTTATCTCCATCCCCGGCTGCTGCGCAGCGGTGAACGCCTTGGCGGTATCGGGTCTGCCTACGGGCCGCTTTACCTTTGAGGGTTTCCTCGCCTCGGGCAAATCCGAGCGCCGTGAGCAGCTGAAAGAGCTGTGCGGCGAGGCGCGCACCATGATCTTCCATGAAGCGCCCCACCGTCTCCGCGCCACCCTCGCCGACATGGCGGAGGTGCTGGGGGATCGCCCCATCGCCTTGTGCCGCGAGATCACCAAACTCCACGAGGAGACGCTGCGCATGAGTTTGTGTGACGCGGTAAAATATTACGAGGCCACCGAGCCTCGCGGTGAATATGTCCTTGTGGTGGGCGGCCGTGAGAAAGCCCGGACAGAGATGACGCTGGAAGAGGGCGTGGCACTGGTGCTGCAGCGGCGGGAAGCGGGCGCAAAATTAAAAGATGCCGTCCGCTCTGTTGCCGACGACACGGGCCTGCCCCGAAATGCGCTGTACGAGGCGGCATTGAGACAATAAACAAGAAAGATCCCCGCTCTCTCCATGGCGGGGATCTTTCATACGCTTATACGCTTTTAATTTCCTTCAGACATTTCGGGCAGATATTCTTTCCGCGAAAAACCACAATATCCTTCGCGCTATCACAGAAGATACAGCAAGGGCGGTACTTCTTCAGCACGATAGCTGTACCATCCACATAGATCTCCAAAGCTTCTCTCTCCGCAATGTCCAAGGTACGACGCAGCTCAATGGGCAGCACGATGCGCCCCAGCTCGTCCACTTTCCTTACGATTCCGGTCGATTTCACAGGTTTCTTTCTCCTCTGTCCCTCTTTTAGCAACGCTTGGGATATGTTCATTATGCCACTATTTTCTCGCCTTGTCAACCGAACATCGACATTTTATCCCGTATTTCCTCAAATTTTAACTCCCCCTTTGTGCATATATTGCAAAGAGGTGGTAAAAAATGAGCATGGCTTTCGTCGTAACAGGTCTTTTTCTTTTCTCCCTTCTTTTCGGTGCATCTACGGGAAAGATGGCCCACGTCTCCGCTGCCGCGCTGTCCGGCGCTGCTTCTGCGGTGGAACTTTGTCTTTCCATGGTGGGCAGTCTGTGCTTATGGAACGGCGTGATGACGGTACTGGAGCGCAGTTCGCTGGGATTTTACTTAGGTCGGGCATTACGCGTAGTCCTGCGCCGTTTGTTTCCCAAAGGCGGACAGGACGCCGAAACACTCACCGCCCTCAGCGGTAATATGTCGGCAAATCTCTTAGGTCTCGGCAACGCCGCCACCCCTATGGGCATCCGCGCCGCTACGAGAATGGCGGCAGGCTGCGGCGGTGTGGCAAGCAACGAACTTTGCCGCCTCGTGGTGCTCAATACCGCCTCGGTGCAGCTGCTGCCCACCACCGTAGCCGCCCTTCGCAGCGCCGCAGGGTGTCAAACACCCCTGGATATCCTCCCCGCCGTATGGCTCTCCTCCCTCATCTCCGTGGCGGCAGGGCTGAGCGCAGCGAAACTGTTGGAGAGGTGGGTAAAGTGATGACGGATCTCTCCTCTTGGGTCATTCCCCTTCTCCTCGCCTGTATCTCCCTATGGGCGCTGCGAGAAAAGATCAACGTCTATGAGGCCCTCACCGACGGGGCGGCAGAGGGACTGCGGATCCTGCTGCGGATCTTTCCCCATCTCTTGGCGCTGCTGACCGCCATCGCCATGTTCCGCGCCAGCGGCGGACTGGATCTCCTCACACAATGGCTGCGGCCTGTCTTGGAAGCGGTGGGCATCCCCAGTGAGACAGCGGCACTGGTGCTACTGCGGCCCTTCAGCGGCAGCGGCGGCCTCGCCATCGGCAGCGAACTCATCGCCACCTACGGCCCCGACAGCACCATCGGGCGCACGGCGGCGGTCATGCTGGGCTGCACGGAGACCACATTTTACACCATCGCCGTCTATTTCGGCGCGGCGGGCATCAAAAAGCTGCGCCATACCATCCCCGCTGCCTTAGTGGCGGATATTGCAGGCTTTCTCGCCGCCGCATGGTGCGTAAAGTGGATGTTTTAAGCGCAAAAAAGACCCCCGAGGGGGTCTTTTTCTGATTAATAATGAATGATTAATAATGAATAATTGTGGTGTCCCCTGCGGGGACAATTAAAAATAAACTATTCATCATTCATTATTCACTATTCATTATTCATTACATAAAAAAATAAGACCCCGAAGGGCCTTATTTTTTTATGCTTGACTTAGTCCTTCTTCTTGCCGCACCAAAAAATAAAACCCCCGAATGGGGGTTTTATTTTTAATTTTGGGTTCGATAGGAGATTAGTCCTTCTTCTTGCCGATTACCACAGCAGAGCCGGCAGCAGCCATGACGGACATACCGACATACATAGCGATACCAGCGTCGAAGGTCTCAGCGGACTGAACCTTATCGGTGGTAGCAGCGGGAGCCTTGTCCACGACAACCCAGTAACCAGCAACCTTGGCAGTCTCGAAGACAGAGCCAACGGGAGCAGCCAGTTTGGTAGCATACAGCTTAGCGGTGGCGGGGCACTCCTTGCATTTTGCAGTAGTGGGCTCCTCATCATCGTTGTAAGCAGTCACGACCCAAGTGTGGGCAACCAAAGCGCCAGCATCAGCAACCTCAACACACTCACCGTCGAACAGCACCCAAGTGCCAGTGCCAATGGCCTCAACCCAGTAGGAGGGAACGCCCTTAGCATCGTAGGTAACATATGCATCGTCATCAGGATCAGCCAGATCCAGCTCACCACACTCATCACCGATGTTGTTGAAAGACTTGGCAGCGGCGAAGTAGTTAACCTCATCAACGAACTCCAGATACATATAAACGCCCTTGTTGTCTGCCAGGGTCAGATAGCAATCAGCATCAGGACGATCGCACTCAACAAAGTAGGAATGAGTAGTACCGCCCCAAGTCAGCTTGTAATAGGCAATATTGCCAGCGCCGGTGGTCTTGTTCTTGTAAGCCTTAACAAATTCTGCGGTGATATTCTCCTCGGTAAGATTGCTATCTTCGTCGTACAGGTCATACTTACCAACGCCGGCAGCGGGCATAGCGGTCACCTCGCCGGTTGCAGCATCAAAGCGGGAACCGTCAGCAACATACTTACTCACATCGGTGGAGAAAGTACCGCCAGAGACGGCAGCAGTACCGGCAGCAGCAGGAATATCGATATCGCCAGCATAGGTGCCACCAGAGATGGTCACATCGACTTCATTGCCAGTAGTCACATTAGTGCCGTCGCTCCAAATGGAACCAGCAGTATCAGCCAGATTGGTGTTGCTGCCGGAAACAGTAAACTTGCTCTCAGAGATAACACCGGAACCGGGGTCAACATTGACGGAACCCCAAGCGTTGCCGGAAGCCTTCAGATTTACAGCCTCAACAGTAGCGCCGTTAACAGTAAGGCCAGCGCCCACACTGCTCTTAATAGTCACATTGTCAAACTTTACGCCAGTCACGCAGTAAGCCTGCACGCCGTAGGCCAAATTCTCGCTATCAAGGGTCACATTCTTAACCGTAGTGTCATTACCGAGACCAAGCAGATGCTTGCCGTCGTTGGTATTGTCCCAAGTAGCACCGGCAATGGAAATGGTATAACCAGCACCGTCCAGCGTCACGCCGTTAGGCAGGTTCAGTTTTGCGTTCAGTTCGATGTTGGCACCCAGTACGATCTCAGCATCGGGAGCAAGGGCAGCAAGCAGATCAGCCTCGGTAGAGACAGTAGTAGCGCCCCATGCCACGGTGGTCAAGCTCAAGGCCATCACGAGGGCCAGAACCAGACTAAAAAACTTCTTCATGGTTTCTTTTCTCCTTTTTAGATTTTCCAGCAATTTACAATAACAGAAATGTTATGTAAATCTCTTCTGTGGTGAAAAAGGCCCCTTGCGGGGCCTTTCTCTTTTAGAGCAGGCGATTCACAACCGCGTTCATCACAAATCCTCTTTTGGAGGAGTTTTTACCTACTCTTTGGTATTAACCAAAGTCTTTATTGACTTAGATTAGTCCTTCTTCTTCAGGACGACAGCGGAACCGGCAGCGGCCATGACGGACATGCCAACGTACATAGCGATACCAGCGTCGAAGGTCTGAGCGGACTCGACGGTAGTGTCGTCAGCAACGGGAGCCTTGTCCACGACAACCCAGTAACCAGCGACCTTGGCAGCCTCGAAGGTAGCACCAGCGGGAGCAGCCAGCTTGGTCTCATACAGCTTAGCGGTAGCATCGCAATCATCGCACTCAGCAGTGATGGGCTCCTCGTCGTCGTTGTAAGCGGTCACGACCCAAGTGTGGGCAACCAGGTTACCAGCGGTGGTAACCTCGACGAGCTCGCCATCAACCAGCAGGAAGGTGGCGCCGCCATCAACGGCATACCAGTAAGAAGGAACACCCTTAGCGTTGAAGGTAACATAAGCATCGTCATCGGGATCGATGTCCAGCTGGCCGCACTCATCACCGATGTTGGCGTAAGCCTTACCGACGGCATCGTACTCGTACTCCTCAACAGTCTTCAGATACTTGTAGACGCCCTCGTTATCCTTCAGGGTCAGATAATGAGTAGCCTCGGCGCGAGCGCAATCAACAAAGATCAAAGAACTCTGAGTGCCATCGCTATAGGTAACAGTGTAGTAGGCGATGGTGCCTTCACCAGTAGTCTTGTCCTTGGTAGCCTTGTTGAAGTCCAAGGTGTAGTAGGAACCATCAGCAGCGTTGTTCTTCACGCCGTCAGCAGTGTACAGATCGTACTGAGCAGCACCGAAAGCGGTGGTGGCCAGGCCCAGAACCATAACGAGGCTCAGAACCAGAGCAACAATCTTCTTCATTTTGTTTTTCCTCCAATAAATTATTTTGCACAAAACGATTTATTGTTGATATATCGTTTTTTGCTGTGTCCAGTATACCCCC
>JAFQTS010000063.1 GCA_017408915.1 Oscillospiraceae bacterium
GTCATAGCTTCAAAAACTTTTTATCCTTACTCTCAGCGGTAATTGACTTAACCCGCTTCGAGCAAGCTTCTCGTCGCGCATTTCTGCGCTCCGTCTGGTGCTTTTCGTTTCGTTCATTGTTTAATTTACAAGGTACACGCCGCAATCGCGGAACAGTTGATATATTACCACTTAGGAATTCAAATGTCAACACCTTTTTTTCGTTTTTTGTAAAAATTTTTCGAGGGGCGGTATTTGGGATTTTCAGTGACAAGAATGGGGGGTTGTGGTATACTATACATTATATATTATGCTATACCAAGGAGGTGACGCGGGTGCAAATTCGGGAAATGAACGCCACTTTCGGAAAACTGAAGAACGACACCTTGACGCTGCAGCCGGGTCTCAACTGTATTTACGCCGCCAATGAGTCGGGCAAGTCCACATGGAGCCACTTTCTGCGGGTGATGCTCTACGGCATCAATACCCGCGACCGCGGCCCGCTGGCAGACAAGCATCGGTTTGCCCCGTGGGCAGGCTGGGCTATGAGCGGCAGGATGGATCTTGTGACCGACGAGGGGGAGACCATCACCCTGCGCCGCGATACAGTGCGGGCTACTGCGCCCATGGGAGACTTCTCCTGTACCTATGCCGGCACTGCCACTCCCGTTGCAGGGATCGGTAAGGAGAACGCAGGAGAGATGCTGCTGGGCGTGGGACAGGAGGTCTTTGCCCGCAGCGCCTTCATTCGCCACAGTGCACTGGCGGTGGATAAAGACGCGGAACTGGAGCGGCGCATCGCCGCCCTCATTACCACGGGCGAGGAGGAGATCTCCTATTCCGAGGTGCAGGGACGGTTGAAAAAGCAGCTCAACCGCAGACGGCACAATAAGACAGGCTTGCTGCCTGCGCTGGAGACGGAACTTTCGGCGCTGCAGACACAGCTGGCACATATTGAGGATCTGCGCCGCCAAGCCTACGAGGCCCAGCAGCTGCTGCAGCAGTACGAGGCGCAGCGGCAGGATCTGGAGCAGGAGCGCCAGCTGTGGAAACAGCGGACGCTGCAGGTGGCGGCAAAAAAGCTTGCCGCAGCAGAGGATAATGTCAAGGAGGCTGCCGCACGGGTTGCCCTGCTGCGGGAGGCCTATCCCTCCCTGCCGGAGGATGCCGTTCTATCCGCCATAGAGGGACATTATGCCGCTTTGCAGACAACGCTGCAGCGGGCAAAAGAAGGACAGGAGGCCCTTTCCAGAGGGCGCCTCAAAGAGGACAGCGCCCGCCGCGCATGGGAGGGACACACGCTCTTCCCCGCAAAGGAAGAAGAGCTGCGGCTGCGGCTGAACGCCATGGTTGCGCCGAAGATGCCCTCCCCCGCGTGGTGGGTCGCGCCCGCCTTGGCAGCTATCGGCTGCGGCGTTGCCACCTACTTCTACCTGCAGGCCAGCACCACGCCTCTCTTTGCCGCGGCGATCGGCACAGGCGTGGCGGCGTTGGGGGCTGCCATCGCCATTCTGGCACGCAGCTACAGCGTGAAAAAGAAACAATCAGCTGTTGCAGCGCAGCGGCGGGAACTGGAAGCGCAGATGGCGGACTATCTTCCCTTAATGGAGTCGTGGGCGGCTGCTGCCGATGAACTGGAGCGGGGAGAGATGACGGCAGAGAGCCTGCGGTGTCAGTCCATTTCCGAGGTGCAGGCGCTGCTGGAGATGCTGCAGCCCTTTGCCCCCGTTCAGGATGTAGGCGGGGTACAGGTCGCTCTGCATACCCTCCATCAGCAGAAGACGCGGCTGCAGCAGGCAACGGACGCACAGCAAAAGGCAGAGCTGCAGCGGGATATCCTCGCCCAGAACCTGCCCGAGGGGGCACGGGAGGCGGCGCAGCTGCCTCTGGCGGAGCCCACCATGCCCAAAGATGCTGTGGCGGAGCGGCTGCCCCGCGTACTGTCTATGGAGCAGAGCGCAAGGTCGCGGCTGGACACCCTGACAGGTCAGTTGCGGTCCATGGGCGAGGCGGACGAACTTCGCTTCCGCTTGAAAGAAAAAGAAAGCGAGCGCAGCGCCTTGCAGGAGGAATATGATGCCATCGCTATGGCTATGGAGGTGCTGGATGAGGCCAACACCACGCTGCAGAATCGCTTCTCCCCTGCCCTTGGCGCGCGGTCGGCGGAAATTTTCCGTCGCTTGACGGCAGGGCGTTATGAAAAGGTGCTGCTGTCCCGGGATTTCTCCCTCGAAACAGAGGAAGAGGCAGGCGGCATGGCTCACAGCGTCCATTTGTTGAGCCAAGGCGCGGCAGATCAGCTGTATCTGGCGGTGCGCCTCGCCATCTGCGATATGGTGCTGCCCGAGGATAAGTCCGCACCCCTTATTTTGGATGATGCCCTCCTGTCCTTCGACGAGGATCGTCTCCACGCGGCGCTGGATTATCTGGTGGAGGAGAGCAAAAGGCGGCAGATCTTGCTGTTTTCTTGCCAGAAGCGGGAGCAGGAATATTTGGAAGGTCGGGAAAATGTGACGCTGCTGACGCTGTAAGGGGTGGACTTTTTCCGAAATTCGTGCTATACCATATTATAATGCAAGGAGGTTTTGTGATGGCACAGTTGCGGTGTCTGCGCTGCGGGGCCGAGCATAACTTCGACTATCCCAAGTGTCCCCTGTGCGGCTACGTCTACGGGACGAAGGATGAATTTTAAGAAAGCAAATAATTTATATAAGGAGTAACGACAAATGAGCGAATGTAATCATGATTGCAGCAGCTGCAGCGAGAACTGCGGTGAGCGTAAAGAAGCGAATGTGTTTGAGAAAAAGCCTCTCCATGAGGGCTGCCGTGTAGGTAAGGTCTTCGGCGTGGTGTCCGGTAAGGGCGGCGTGGGTAAATCTATGGTCACCAGCCAGCTGGCAGTGGCCATGCGCCGCGAGGGCTACAATGTGGCCATTCTGGACGCTGACGTGACGGGCCCCTCTATCCCCAAGGCTTTCGGTATCCACGAGCGGGCAGGTGCCACGGCAGACGCCATCATCCCCTGCTACAGCGGTACGGGCATTCAGGTCATGAGCGTGAATGTGCTGCTGGAGAACGAGACCGACCCCGTGGTGTGGCGCGGCCCTGTGATCGGCGGCGTGGTGCAGCAGTTCTGGTCTGACGTGCTGTGGGAGGATGTGGACTATATGTTCGTGGACATGCCTCCCGGAACGGGCGACGTGGCACTGAACGTGTTCCAGTCCCTGCCTGTGGACGGCGTCATCATCGTGACCAGCCCCCAGGATCTGGTGGCTATGGTGGTGGAGAAGGCCGTGAAGATGGCACAGATGATGGATATTCCCGTCCTCGGTCTGGTGGAGAATATGAGCTATATGTCCTGCCCCGACTGCGGCAAGAAGCTCTACCCCTTCGGCGAGGGCCGCACCGAGGAGGCCGCTGCCAAGTACGGTCTGCCCGTGCTGGCCAAGATGCCCATTGATCCTAAGCTTGCCAAGCTGGTGGACAACGGCGCTATCGAAACTTTCGAGGGCGAGTGGCTCAGCGAGGCTGTGGAGGCCATTTTGAAGAAGTAAACTTTCGCAAAAAAAGAAGCGGTGCTAAGCACCGCTTCTTTTTTCTTTCTTACAGCTGCTGCAATAGCAAAATGAGGCCGGAGAGCCCTACGAACACATAGACCACAAGGCGGAACACCTCGGCGTTAAGGCGGCGGACGATACGGTTGCCCACCAGTGCGCCCAAGAGGATGCACACCGTGCCTACGGCGGCATAGGGCAGGATCTCGGCGTGGAGCACCCCGCCGAAGAAGCGACCCAGCAGATTACCGATGCCGGTAATGGTAAAGAGGAACTGCATACAGCCCTGATAGCTCTTGTAATCATCGGTGGCGCTGACCATATAGAGGGCAACAGGCGGGCCGCCGATGGCAAAAAGTCCGCCGGTGATGCCGGAGAGGATGCCCACGCCCACACCGATGGCGGGATGGGGTTTTACTTTGATGCGGCGGGCTACCGCCAAAAAGTACACCGACAGCACCATCAAAAATACCGCAAAGGCGATGGTCAGTCCACGAAGATCGAAACCTCCCACAAATTGAGCCACAACGAAATTCCCCAAGGTATAGAGAATGGTGGGGGGCAGAACAATACGCCACCGAACATGATGGCGATACTGCCACAAAAGAGCCATGCAGTACAGCTGATTGATGACCAGCGCCAAGGCGGGGGCATCGATCATGTCGAAGAAGAAGGGGAAAAAGAGCATCATAAAGACCACAGAGCCAAAACCTGTGACCGCCTGCACGATGCCGGCAACGACGCAGCCCACGGCGGTGATGACCCAAATCATTCCTCTCTCCCCTTTCCATTGGTTTCACCTTATTATAATATAGCCATGGCAAAAAGAAAAGCAGCACTTTTCGTGCTGCTTTTGCTTTTTTCAACTTATTCAGCGCGCTTCTTGCCGAGATAGGCTTCCTTGATGCTCTCGTCAGCCAGCAGTTCAGCACCGGTGCCGAAGCGGGTGATCTTGCCGGTCTCGAGGACGTAGGCAAGGTCTGCCACCTTCAGCGCCATGTTGGCGTTCTGCTCGATCAGCAGCACGGTAACGCCCTGCTTATTGATCTCGCGGATGATGTCAAAGATGCCCTGCACAACCAGCGGGGCGAGACCCAGAGAGGGCTCATCCATCATCAGCACCTTGGGGCGGCTCATAAGGGCGCGACCCACGGCCAGCATCTGCTGCTCACCGCCGGAGAGAGTACCGGCCAGCTGCCAGTGACGCTCCTCCAGACGGGGGAACAGCTCGTAGACCCACTGGAGGTCGGCGGCGATGCCGTCCTTATCCTTGCGGAGGTAAGCGCCGGCCTTCAAATTCTCCAAAACCGTCAGGTTGGCGAACACGCGGCGTCCCTCGGGAACCTGTGCAATACCTGCTTCGAGGATCTTGTTGATGGGCTTGCCCAGCAGCTCCTTATCATCATAGGTGATGGAGCCGCTGTCGGCCTTGACAAGGCCGGAGATGGTGCGGAGCATGGTGGACTTACCTGCGCCGTTGGCGCCGATGAGGGTCACGATCTTGCCGTCGGGCACTTCCACGTCGATGCCGCGCAGGGCGCGGATGCCGCCGTAGGAAACATGTAAATCTTTAATCTTCAGCATCTTCTGCCACCCCCAAGTATGCGTCGATGACGCGCTGGTTGCTCTGAATCTCCGCGGGCGTGCCGTGGGCGATGAGCGTACCGAAGTCCAGCACGTAAATGCGGTCAGAAATGTCCATGACCAGATCCATGTGGTGCTCAATGAGCAGGATGGTCATGTTGAATTTGTCGCGGATCTCGCCGATAAACGCCGTGAGCTCCAGCGTCTCCTGCGGGTTCATACCGGCAGCGGGCTCGTCGAGGAGCAGCAGCGTAGGCTCGGTAGCCAGCGCGCGGGCGATCTCCAAGCGGCGCTGCTTACCGTAGGGCAGGCTGGTTGCCAGCTCGTCCTTGACATCCTCAAGGCCAACGATCTTCAAAAGCTCCAGCACTTCCTCACGCTGCTTGAGCTCCTCCTTCTTATTGAGGCGGAAGGTGGCGGTGAAGAGGTTGCTGCTGCGGCGCATATGCTTGGCGATCAGCACGTTATCAAACACGGTCTGGCTCTTCCACAGACGGATGTTCTGGAAGGTACGGGCCATGCCGCGGGCGGTGATCTTGTCGGGCGTGGGCTCGATGGTCTCGTGGTAATAGTCGGCGCACTCGCCCTTATACATCTTCTTCATCTTGCCGTGGGGATGATTCTCCACAATCTTCTCACCGTTGAACCAAACGCGGCCGTTGGTGGGTGCGTACACACCGGTGATGACGTTAAAGGCGGTGGTTTTACCGGCACCGTTGGGGCCGATGAGGGCCACGATCTCGCCCTCGTTGATCTCCATGGTGAGGTTGTTGACGGCGACGACGCCGCCGAACTGCATGGTGGCATTTTCCACGCTCAGCACATTCTTGCGATCACTCATGGTCTGCCACCTCCTCGGACTTTACTTTCTTTGCGAACAAGCCGCGGATCTTTTTCCATAGCTTGCCCAATTGCTCCGGTAGCTCACGGTCTCCCATGATGCCCTTGCGGAAGAACAGCACCACGATCATGATGATGACAGAGAAGACCACCAAGCGGAAGCCGTTGCGGAAGATACCGGGGGCGTTGATGCCCAGGAATACACCGGAATCGAGGCCGCGGAGCCACCACTCGGAGGCAGCCACAAACAGCACCGAGCCGATGACGCTGCCGGAGATGGAGCCGATACCGCCCAGCACCACCATCAGCAGAATCTCGTAAGTCATGTTGGACTTGAAGTTGTTGGCCTGGGCAATACCCAGCACCATGGCCATGGTGGCGCCGGAGACGCCGGCGAAGAAAGAGCTGGTGACAAAGGAGATCATCTTGTGCTTGGCAAGGTTGATACCCATAGCCTCGGCAGCCACTTCATCGTCGCGGATAGACTTGAAGGCGCGGCCATAAGTGGAGTTCACCAGCAGCACGATCAGGGCGATGCAGACCACAGCAATGAGCACCGGCACGAAGGTGGAGAGCTTGATAGTGGTCGCACCCACCGTCAGTTTGAAGGTGCTGATACGTTCAAAACTCTTCAAGAGGTTGGAGCCGTTGGTGACGGGGCCCAGCTTGCCCCACTGGAACACGGCGCGGATGATCTCAGCAAAACCCAACGTGGCGATGGCCAGATAGTCGGACTTCAGCTTCAGCACAGGCAGGCCAATGAGCCATGCGAAGAAAGCGGCCACGAGGCCTGCCAGCAGCACGGCAATGATGACGCCCAGCACCGTACCCAGAGAGCCCATGGAGTTACGGAGCACCTCGGGGAGAGAGAAGCGGATGGCGGCATCGTAGTACATATACACCGTATCGCGGACGGCGTTGGGAATGGTGAAGATTGCGTAAGTATAGGCACCCAGCAGCATAAAGCCGGCATGACCCAGAGAGAACAGACCCGTAAAGCCGTTCAGCAGGTTCATGGACACGGCGGCAAGGGCATACACAGAGCCCTTCTGCAGCACCGTCAGGAGCATGGACATCTTATTGGTAGGCAGGATGACCTGATCCAGGATCAGCACAACCACCAGGAACAGTGCTACGGCGATGAGGGAGATGATGTTCTTGCGATTGTTCTGTTTCTTTTCCAGCAACATAGCATCCACCCCCTTAGACCTTATCCGTGGTCTTCTCACCGAACAAACCGGTGGGCTTGAAGACCAACACGATGATCAGCAGCGCGAAGGTAAATGCGTCGGAGAAGGTGGCGAAGCCCACCTGCTCGGTGATAGAGCCGTTGACCATCAAAACGGTATCCAGACCCTTGATGATACTCTCGCAGATGCCGATGATGAAGGCGCCGATCACAGCGCCGGGGATAGAGCCGATGCCGCCGAACACCGCCGCCACGAAGGCCTTCAGACCGGGCATAGCGCCGGAAGTGGGCACCACGCCGATGAAGTTGGTAAAGAACAGCATGGAGCCGATGGCGGCAAGGAACGTACCGATGATGAAAGTCATGGAGATGACATTGTTGATCTTGATGCCCATGAGCTGTGCCGTTTCAAAGTCTTTGGACACGGCGCGCATAGCCATACCGATCTTGGTGTGGTTGATGAGCAACACCAGTGCCACCACCAGAATGACCGTCAGGAAAGGGGTGATGATGGTCACGCGGGAGGTCTCCATACCAAAGACGGTGATTCTATCGGAGATCCAGGGGATGGCGGGATAGTTCTTGTTCAGACCGCCGGTGATGTACAGCGCCAGATTCTGAATGAGATAGCTCACGCCGATGGCGGAGATCATGACGGACATACGGGGCGCAGTACGCAGGGGCTTATAGGCCACGCGCTCAATGATGAAGCCGAGGGCCACGGTGATGATGATCATCAGGGGAATGGCAAAATACAGGGGCATGGAGCCGGCCAGATAAACCATCACAAGACCTGCCACCATAAACACATCGCCGTGGGCGAAGTTGATGAGGCGCAGGATACCGTACACCATGGTATAACCGATAGCGATCAGTGCGTACTGACCACCCACGGAAATGCCGGAGATGAGGTACGGCAGGATGCTTTGCAGCAATTCCATAGGGTTTTCCTCCCTCTCTATTTCTTGATTATGACATTAGGCTGTCCCGAAAAGGGAGCACTGGTTTGTCTCAGCTCCCCTTTCGGGGCAGCCCATAAAAAAACACAGCAGCTGGCGGGAGAAATTCTCCCGCCAGCACAGGTGTTGTTACTGTGTGCGTTTCAATAGAGCTTCGCCTTAGGCGATACCCTGCTGAGCCACGAAGTCCCACTTACCGGTCTCGGTGTTGCAGGCCTTGACGAAAGCGGTGTCACGGTTAGCATCGCCGATCTCGTTGAAGGAGATCTCGCCGGTGACGCCGGTGTAGGTCAGGCTGGGCAGCACGGCCAGCACGTCAGCGGGGTTGGTGGAGCCGGCGGCCTTCAGAGCCTCCAGAGCCACATAGTAGGCATCGTAACCCATGACGGTCACGGCAGCCAGCTCGTCGTTACCGCCGTTGTTGGCAAGAGCGGTAGCATCGGAGTTGATCCAGGCCTTGATGGCGGCGTCGAACTCAGCGTCAGCACCCTCCTGATAGAAGGTGGTCACGGCGACCTCAACAGCGGTGCCCTTGGCAGCGTCCAGAATGACGTTGGAGTCCCAGGTATCGCCGGCCAGGATGGGCATACCCAGAGCCTGGGTGTCAGCCTTGGCGATGATCTGAGCAGCAGCCTCGGTGGACACGGGGGAGAAGAAGACGTCGCAGCCCTGGGTCTGGGCGTTGGTCACATAGGTAGAGTAGTCGGAAGTGCCCTCGGGGAAGACCTCGTAGACACAGTTCTCCTCACCGAAAGCCTCGATGAAGTAGTTGCACAGACCGCCGGAATAGTCGTCACCCTGCTTGGCCAGGCAGTAAGCCTTGGTAGCACCCAGAGCGTCCTTGGCATAGTTGGCCAGAACGGTGCCCTGGAAGGGATCGAGGAAGCAGATGCGGAAGTACACATCGCAGCCGGCAGTGACGGCGGGGTTGGTGCAGGTCACGCCGATGGCGGGCATACCAGCAGCGGCGAAGGTATCACCGGCAGCGATGGACACGCCGGAGCCATAGGAGCCCAGCACCAGGGACACGCCGCTGGAGATCAGGGTCTGGGCAGCGGAAGCGGCCTTATCGTTGGAAGAGGCGTTGTCAGCGTAGACCAGCTCGACCTTGTAGGTCTCGCCGCCGATCTCGACAGTGGGAGTCTCCACGTTGGCATACTGCATGCCCAGGATCTCCTGCTTGCCGCCGGCGCCATTATCGCCGGA
>JAFQTS010000064.1 GCA_017408915.1 Oscillospiraceae bacterium
CTTTCGATGTTTCCTCTTGAAAAATGACTTTTCTCGTCGGTTAAGACGGTGCAGACGATGTTATGAATTAGCCGAAGTAACGCTCCAGCAGACCCTCGAAGGCCTTGCCGTGGCGAGCCTCGTCACGAGCCATCTCGTGGACGGTGTCGTGGATGGCATCCAGATTCCACTGCTTAGCCAGCTTAGCCAGCTCGAACTTGCCCAGAGTTGCGCCGTTCTCAGCGTCAACACGCATCTCCAGATTCTTCTTGGTGGAGGCGGTCACCACCTCGCCCAGCAGCTCGGCAAACTTAGCAGCGTGCTCGGCCTCTTCCAGAGCGGCCTTCTCCCAGTACAGACCGATCTCGGGATAACCCTCACGGTGTGCCACACGGGACATTGCCAGATACATACCGACCTCGGAGCACTCGCCCTCGAAGTTGGCGCGCAGATCGCAGATGATGCGCTCACGGACATCCTCGGGGACATCCTCGCCAAAGACCTTACCAACGCCGACTACATGCTCGGCAGCCCAAACGCGCTCGGCAGCCTGCTCAAAGAACTTCTCGCCGGCGACGTGGCAAACGGGGCACTCAGCAGGAGCGACTTCACCTTCATGTACATAACCGCAAACAGGGCAGACCCACTTCTTCATAATAATTTCCTCCATTTAATAAATTTTATTTTTTGTTTCTGTTTTTTTATTGTTCGTCCTCTCGCCAAAGAGGACGAGTGATTACTTAGTTTTGTGCTGTCTTTTCAAGACATTCGTTGCAGCAGCCGTAGAAGGTCACGCTGCATCCTTCGCTTTTTCCCACTGTTGCCATGTTGGGGACAGCCACCTCTATGGCGGGGAGATCGGACACCTTACCGCATTCGCGGCAGATGAAATGGGAGTGCGGCGCAGTGTCGCCATCGTAGCGCTCCTGACCATCCACATTTCCCACGGCGAGAACGACGCCGTCTTCGCGGAACCGAGCTAAGTTGCGGTACACCGTCGCCAGCGACAGATCGGGGATCTGGGGCTTTAGCATGGCGTAGACCCACTCGGCAGAGGGGTGACAGTCAGCAGAGCAGATACACTCCAAAATCGCTTGACGCTTGGGACTGTATCTTGTAACTCTTTCCATTCTCGCCTCCTTTCTTAACGATAATGATTATCGATTGCATTTGTATAGTAACATACTGGACTTTATTTGTCAAGTATATTTTTGAAAAAATTTAAAAGAATTTTTGAGAGGGGAAAAGGGTAGAAAAAAGCCGCCCGAGAGGGCGGCTTTTCTATTATTTAATATAGAGGTGATTTACTCAGCCTCAGCCATGGCCTTAGCCTCAGCGATGGCCTTCTCCTGTGCAGCAGCGGGGCAATCCTCGTAGCGCACGAAAGCGAAGGTGAACTGACCGCGGGACTGGGTCATGGAGCGCAGGTCGATGGCGTAAGAGGTCATCTCAGCCATGGGCACCTCGGCCTCCAGCACGGTCTCGCCGTCGCCGGTGGGGTTCATGCCCATGACGCGGCCGCGACGCTTGTTCAGATCGCCCATGACATCACCCACGAAGTTGTCGGGGATGGTGACCTTCAGCTCGCCGATGGGCTCCATCAGCACGGGCTTGGCCTCGGGCAGAGCATCCTTGAAGGCAAGGCCTGCTGCCAGCTGGAAGGCGATATCGGAGGAGTCAACGGGGTGGTAAGAACCGTCGGTCAGGGTGGCCTTCAGGAACACCACGGGATAACCTGCCAGCACGCCGTTCAGGCAGCACTTGCGCAGACCCTTCTCAACAGCGGGGAAGTAGTTCTTGGGCACGGAGCCGCCGAACACTGCCTCTTCGAAGATCATGTCCTCCTGCTCGCTCTGGGGCTCGAAGACGATCACGACGTCACCGAACTGGCCGGAACCGCCGGTCTGCTTCTTATAACGACCACGCTTCTCAACGCGGCTGCGGATCTTCTCACGATAGGGAACACGGGGAGTGGCCAGCTCGGTATCCACGCCGAAGCGGGACTTCAGCTTGGCGCACAGCACGTCGATCTGAATATCACCGGCGCCGGAGATGACGGTCTGGTGAGTCTCAGCGTTGTTGGTGACGTGGAAGGTGGGATCCTCTTCGTTCAGCTTGTTAAGGCCGGTACCCATCTTCTCGATCTCCTGCTTGACCTTGGGGGAGATGGCGCGGTCATAGCAGGTGGGGGCATACTCGATAGCAGCCAGCTTCACGATGTTCTTAGCATCGCACAGGGTGTCGCCGGTCTTGACCTTATCCATCTTACCGATGGCAGCGATATCGCCGCAGCAGATCTCCTTGACTTCCTCGGTCTTCTTGCCCTTGATGGCATACAGACGACCCAGCTTCTCGGTGTTGCCGGTGGTGGCGTTGTACAGAGCCATATCGCCGGTGACCTTACCGCGAACGACCTTGATCATGGAGAACTTACCATACTGGTCGGAGATGGTCTTGAACACGATAGCAGCAGTGGTGCCATTGGGATCGAAAGCGACCTCGACAGCGTTGCCGTCATCATCAACAGCCTTCTCAGCGGGCATATCGGTAGCCACGGGGCACAGATCCACGATGGTCTGCATCAGCATGTCAACGCCCAGACCGGTGACGGCGGAACCGCACATAACGGGGCAGATGCTGCCGTCGCGAACACCGATCTTCAGACCCTTGGCCATATCGGCAGCGGACAGCTCCATGGTGTCGAAGAACTTCTCCATCAGCTCCTCGTCGGCACCGGCGGCGGTCTCCATCAGCTCAGCGCGGAGAGCCTCAACCTCGTCAGCCACATCGGCGGGAACGGGGCACTCAACAGCCTTGCCGCCCTTGACCTCGTAGGCCTTGTTGTGCAGCAGGTCAACGATAGCGGTCACGGCCTTGTTGGCGCTCATGACGGGCACCACGATGGGGGCGATAGCCTGACCGAACTTAGCGCGGATAGCCTCCAGGCAGGAAGCGTAGTCGCTGTTATCTTCCTCGGTGCGGTTGATGAAGATCATGCGGGGCTTCTTGCCCAGCATCTTCCAGTTACGCTCCATACCAACGGACAGACCGTCCTTGGCAGCGCCAACCAGCACGGCGCACTCGGCGGCGCGGACAGCGCACAGAGCCTCACCGGCGAAGTCGAAGTTGCCGGGTGCGTCCATAACGTTGATCTTCACGTTCTTATACATGACAGGGGCAAAAGCCAGAGAGATAGAAATCTGGCGCTTGATCTCTTCGGGATCGTAGTCGCAGACGGTGTTGCCGTCGGCGGTCTTGCCCAGGCGATCGCTGCCCTTGGTCATAAAGAGCATATGCTCAGCAAGAGAGGTCTTGCCGGAGCCGCCGTGACCGAGCAGAGCGATATTGCGAATGTCATTAGCAGTCATAGTGTGTGTTCTCCCTTCAAATTGTATCAGCACGGGTGTTTCCTAACCGTGCAAAATGCTCAACAAACTGAGTATAGCGTATTTCTGTTCGTCTGGCAACTGTCTTTTTTCTTTTTTATAGTGTTTTATTGGCGACGAAAGTTGAAATTCGGCGTTTTTAACAAGAAAACGTGTCCGTTTTCAGTCAAAACAACATCTTCCATCAGAAATGCTTCACCAAGCCGCTCAGCAGCAGGGTGGGCAGCAGCCAAACGAGGAGGAAAGCCAGCATATACACCGGCTCCAGCGCCGTAAAACTGCCTGCGGAGGTGAGGTAATAACTGAGGAAAAGACCCAACGCTGCGGCGATGATGGACAATACCGTACCCCGTCGCACCGCAGCGCACAGACGCCGCGCGCCGATAACTGTCTCCACCAGCGGCAGCATGCCTTGACGGTAGAGGGCGGCATAGGGCTTTTCGCCCTTTTGATGGGCGAGGTCGGAGAAGGCCAAACGTGCCGAAACGGTGGGGTAGACGCAGCGGCAATCCACGCCGAACTTCCGCTTAATAAGGCCCGGTGTCACGTTAGAACTGCGTACCGCCAGCACAGGACGGATACGGTTGCGCTTGAGGGCCCGCAAGGCCCACTCGGCGTTGCGGGAGGGGCGGTACTTAATGACGAAGATGGCGCACAACACGCCGTCCACCGCCAAAAAGACACCCGTCTGCAGCTTCAAATCATGGGGCAGGGAAATCTTCTGGCTGCGCATGAAGTAGGCGCTGCCCATAGCCACCGTTTCACCGTGGATGGTGGCGATGACGCCGCCCTCTTCCAAGAAGTGCAGGTCATTGACCTTCGTCATAAACCCGCCCTCTGCCAACAGCTGCTGGCGGAACAGGGGGGTCAAGGGACTCTGTGCGGCCTCTGCCATGGAGGCGGCGTAGGACATCATCCGCAGCCGCTCTTCGCCGTAGAGCTTGTAGCCGTTGAAGGCCACCGCTCCTGCGGGGAAGAGGTCATCCTCCGTCACCAACAGGCGGCGGGGAGCAGCCACGGCCTTCGCTCCAGCAAAGCCTGCCAAGGCGCTGCCGCAGCGACCGAGACGGTGCTGCAAAAGGCTCATGGGCAACGCGGCACACAAGGGCATACAGATGGGCAAGGCGGTGCACAGGTGCGCCGACCATACCCACAAAAACCGCGCCATCTGCTCGCCTGTCAGACACACCACGGCGGCAAGGACAGTCGCCACGCTCAACAGGAGGGGGACGAGATAATTCTGCACGCTGCTTGCGCTGTCGGGCACATCCCACAGGTGGAAAAAGCCTGCGATTACACCCTTTTGGCGGCAAACGCCCGCCTCGGTGGGGGAGACCACCGTCTCCGGCACATCCCCCAGCGCCACAAGGCGGAAGGCATCCCGCCGTGCCCGACTGTGGAAGAAGCGACCCCACAGGGTGATGGAAAGTACTGCCGCAGCAGGGGCTGCCAGGGGAGAAACGCCGCCGGGCATAAGGGCGTCGTAAGCGCAGGAGGCGAGTGTTACCACTGCCAGTACCAGCGCGCCCAACTCGTAGGAAAAGCGCCGCTTCTTGATCTGCTGCACACCGAAGCGCCACGCGGGCATGGCCACGAGGACAGCGATCAGCAGCAAGCCGCCCCACACAGCGCCGCGCAGGAAGGGGAGCATCTCCAAAAAGGCGGCGAGATAGCCCAACTTTTCCACCACTGCCAGTGCCGTGAGAAGCACCGTGGGAACAAGAGACCATGCGGCGCTGCGGCGCAGACGAATGGCGGCGCGGCGCTCGATGCGCAGGGCATCATCGCTGTCAGGCTCGGGCTCTAATTCCTCCTCCGGCTGGGGCAGGGGTTCGGTGACCCACAGCTGCTCCGTATCTTGGGACAGGCGTCTATCGCGGCGGGAGAACAGGGCAGAAAATCGCTCCTTCAACGAAGGAGGCTCGGAGAGAATCCCGTCCTCCTGCTCTGCCATCACCGCATCCACCGTATCCTGCATCACATCTTTAAGGGACACCCGATCGGGCGGCGGCGCGGCCGCCTTTTTCTTCGGCGGCGGTGCTTCCTCAACAGGCGGCTTTACAGGGGGCGGCGCAGGTGCTTCCACAGGCGGAGGCGGCGGTGCGGACGTTTCCACAGGCGCGGGCTTCTCCACGGGCGCGGCCTCTTTTTGGGCAGGCTTCGCCCCGCCGGAGCCAAACTCAGCGAGAATTTCTTCCAGCGAATATATTTGGTTGTCCTCGTAGCGGGACACCGACTTAACCTCTCTGACGCACAGCCTCGTACAGCAGCACAGAGGCGGCAGCGGAGGCGTTGAGGGAGGAAATACGACCCTTCATGGGAATGGAGACGAGGAAATCGCAGTTCTCCGCCACAAGGCGGCTCATGCCGTCGCCCTCAGAGCCGATGACGATAGCGGCAGCGGACTTGAGGTCGGCATCGTAGAGATTGGTGGAGGCATCGGCAGCCGTACCGAATACCCACACGCCCTGCTTTTTCAGCTCCTTGATGGTAGCGGAGAGATTGGCAACGCGGGCCACAGGCAGATAGCTGACAGCACCGGCAGAGGTCTTGGCAACGATAGCCGTCAAACCTGCGCTGCGGCGCTTGGGGATAATAACACCGTGAGCACCGGCGCACTCGGCAGTACGGATAATAGCGCCCAAGTTATGGGGATCGGAGATCTCATCGCAGATCACCAGCAAAGGCGCTTCGTTGCGCTCTGCGGCAACGGCGAGGATATCCTCCACCGTGGCGTACTCGCGGACGGCGGCAAGGGCGATCACGCCCTGATGGGCGTGGGTGCGGGACATATTATCCAGCTTGCGGCGGTCAGCCTCCACCACCACGATGCCTGCGGCGCGTGCCTTGGAGGCGATGTGGCCCAAAGTCTTGTCCGTCTCACCCTTGGCGAGATAGATCTTGTCGATGGCGGTCTCGGAACGCAGGGCCTCGATCACCGCGTTGCGGCCCTCGATAATGCCGTCTGCCTCGGCTTCTTGGAAGGATTTCTTTTCAAACTTCGTCTGTTCGCTCATGTGTATATACCTCACTTGCACTATTGCATATCAATTCAGCATCCAGTATACCATACAATTTCGTCAAGATAAAGTGGTCATTCATAGAAAATTTACAGCGCAAAAAGCCTTTCGTGGCTTGTGGGCAGTGGAAAAATGTGCTATACTTAGCCCCGAAACATATAAAAGGAGGACACTATGTCCGATTACAACAAGAAAAACAACAATAATAAGAATAACAAGAACAATAAAAACAACCCCCGCTTGAAGGGCATTTTGACCCTTGTGGCGTGGGCTGTGGTGCTGACGGTCATTTTGAACTACATGTCCGCCTATTCCGGCAACGCCGCCAACGCCGCTACCTCCCACGAGGTGCGCTACAGCGAGTTCGTGGACATGGTGGAAGCGGGCAAGGTGGACGAGGTGCTCTTCAAGGACAGCACCATCTACATCACCCCTGTGGAGGGCTACGTCTACACCGATGAAGAGGGGGAGAAGTACACACACAGCGAAGAGTCAAAGATGATGCTCTACACCGCCGAGCTGTACGATGCATCCCTGCTGCCTCTTATGGAAGAACATGATGTGAAGTACTCGGGCTATTATAAGGCGCAGATGAGCCCCGTTATGGAGTTCATGGTGAACTTCATCCTGCCCACGGTGCTGATGGTTGCCATGTTCATGCTGCTCATGCGCTTCCTCAGCCGCAGCGGCGGTGGTATGGGCGGCATCGGCAATGTGGGTAAGTCCAACGCCAAGGTCTACATGGAGAAATCCACCGGCGTCACCTTCAAGGATGTTGCCGGACAGGACGAGGCCAAGGAGAGCTTGGAGGAGATCATCGACTTCCTCCACAATCCCGGCAAGTATACCGCCATCGGCGCGAAGCTGCCCAAGGGCGCGCTGCTGGTGGGCTCTCCCGGTACCGGTAAGACCCTCCTTGCCAAGGCTGTGGCAGGTGAGGCGGGCGTGCCCTTCTTCTCCATCTCCGGCTCCGACTTTGTGGAGATGTTCGTTGGCGTGGGTGCCAGCCGCGTGAGAGATCTGTTTAAGGAGGCCGCCAAGGTCGCCCCCTGTATCATTTTCATCGATGAGATCGACACCATCGGTAAGACCCGCGATTCCGGCCGCTTCGGCGGCAACGATGAGCGTGAGCAGACCCTGAACCAGCTGCTGGCAGAGCTTGACGGCTTCGACCCCTCCAAGGGTGTCATCGTCCTCGGCGCCACCAACCGTCCCGAGGTGCTGGATAAGGCGCTGCTGCGTCCCGGTCGTTTCGATCGCCGTATCACCGTGGATCGCCCCAACTTTGCAGGCCGTTTGGCTACGCTGCAGGTGCATACCCGCGGTATCCATCTGGCGGAGGATGTTGACTTGGAGAAGATCGCGCAGGCCACCGCCGGTACGGTGGGTGCTGACCTTGCCAATCTCGTCAACGAGGCCGCCCTCCGCGCTGTCCGCAAGGGTCGCCGCGCCGTGAATCAGGAGGACTTGCTGGTTTCCTTCGAACTGGTGATCGCCGGTGCCGAGAAAAAGGGCACGGTCATTACCGAGGAGGAAAAGCGCATCATCGCCTATCACGAGGTGGGTCATGCCTTGGTGGCTGCCAAGCAGAAGAATGCCCAGCCCGTGTCCAAGATCACCATCGTGCCTCATACCCAGGGCGCACTGGGTTATACCCTCCACCTCCCCGAGGAGGAGAAGTTCCTCATGTCCCGGGAGGACATTATGGCGGAGATCCGCACGCTGCTGGCAGGTCGCTCTGCCGAGGAAGTGGTGTGCAACACCGCCACCTCCGGCGCGGCCAACGACATTGAGCGGGCAACGGAGCTTGCCCGCAGCATGGTGGCCCGCTTCGGTATGTGCGAGGAGTTCGACATGATGGCGCTGGGCACTGTCCACAACCAGTACCTCGACGGCACCTACTCCATGTCCTGCGCGCAGGAGACTTACGCCGCCGCCGACCGCGAGACCATCCGTATTCTCCGCCAGTGCCACAGCGATGCCAAGACCATCCTTACGGAGAACCGCGAGCTGCTGGATAAGATCGCCGCTTACCTCCTGAAGAAGGAGACCATCACCGGTCAGGAGATGATGGCCATCATCGAGGGCCGCGACCCCGAGCTGGTGGACAACTACGGGCTGAACAAGAATCCCCAGCACCAGTTCCGCCCCAGTACCCCCGATGTGATCGAGCCTCCGGCCAAGCACATCAACATCGTATCCGAGCCCATCCCCATGCCCGAAACGGTGGTGGAGCGTGAGGCCGCTCCCGAAGCTCCTGCGGAGAACGAAGAAGAGTCTAAATAAAGCAAAAAGTTCCCTATCCGTGTCGGATAGGGAACTTTTTTCATGTGAAGTTACGCCTCGCCCAAGCGGCGGTAGAGCATGGGCAGCGCCCGCTCGAATTCCACGCCGTACCATGCGGCATCGGGGTCGCTGCGGGTGACGAGAATGGTCTCCAGCGTGAAGTCCACCGCCAGTGTCAACGCCTCATAGAGGCTCAAGCCCCGCATCATGCCGCCCAAGGTGGTGGCGGCGAAGATGTCGCCTGTGCCGTGGTAGGAAGCGCCGTCGCGGTGGTTGAAGTAGGAGAAAAACTCCCCCGTCTCGCTGTCGTAGGCCATGCAGCCCAAGGTGTCGGGCGCGAAGGAAACACCTGTCAGCACCACTTTTTTCGCCCCCAAGGCAGCCACTGCCTGCAAAAGGTCGCGGATATACGCCTCGTCATACTCCGTGCGGTATTCCCGTCCCGTCATTAAACAAGCCTCAGTGATGTTGGGGACGGTGATGTGGGCCCGCGCCACCACCTTCGCCATCTCGGCGGGGAACTCGGGGCCAAAGGCGGCGTAGAGCTTGCCGTGATCCGCCATGGCGGGATCAACGAACAGCAGCGTGTCCTCATCCGAGAGCAGGTCAATGACGGAGAGCACCGTCTCCACCTGCTCCGTGGAGGCGAGGTAGCCCGTATAGATGGCGTCGAGATGGACGTTTTGCGTTTTCCAGTGTTGGGCAATGGGCAGCAGCTCTCCCGTCAGATCGGCGCAGGTAAAGCCGGGGAACATGGTGTGTGCGCTCAATACGGCGGTGGGCATGATGCCGCACTCCACCCCCATGGCGGACAGCACCGGCAGCGCCACAGTGAGGGAGCAGCGCCCAATGCAGGAAATATCTTGAATACTGACAATGCGTTTCATATCGTATCCTCGCGGTTTCTTACAATTCAGCAAGCTACAGTATATCGGCTCTGTGGGTCTATGAAAATGACCAGTTTTATGATTATTGATAATACCAGTTACGGAGAAAAAGTCATTGCACCGCGCCAAAGTCTGTGGTAAAATAGCGGAGTACAATTTGATATGCGCCTGTGATGGAATTGGTAGACATGCGGGATTTAGGTTCCCGTGTCGCAAGACGTGTGGGTTCGAGTCCCTTCAGGCGCACCAAAGAAACAGCTGCCCTCGCGGACAGCTGTTTTTCTTACTTCATTCGTATTCATAGAGCAGACGCAACAGCAGCATTGCCTGTCCTTGCTCCACTGTGGGCTTCTCAACTGCGCCGAGGCAAGGGGCTGCGCTCCAAAGCCCTTGCCCTGTGGTGTCTAAATAATAGCAATCCAATACCGCGCCGTAGTCCTTGCTGACCACGGTGGTTTCTTCAAGAAAATTCATGCCATACCCTGCGGACAGATACGGGACATCATCCAATGTGTTGAGCCAATATCCCCCGTACATCGTTGCCCCGTAGAGGAACAACTCCGGATTGAATTGCACATCGAGAGAAAGGACAATCGTTTCCTGTCGATGCCACTCGAGACCTTCAAGACCTCCAAGAAAGACTCTCGCCAACTGCCAAGTTTTCATCAATCCTTCGTCAGTCCAAAGCTCTAACTGTAGCTGCGCCCCTGTGATGTCGTCGGCATAGGTTATGTCATAAAAGGCGATATCATTACCAACGCCGCCGGCAACATTGGCTGCCAGTTGTTCAGAAGGTGTGCTTTCCCGATAAGAGATGATGGTTTCCCGCTGCGGTAACAGCTTGGTGTGATTTTTGACATAGGAGTGCCCCAACCACGATAACAACACCAGCAGCAGTGCTGCGCACAAGAGAAAGAGCTTTTGCCAAGTTTTGATTTTCGCCACCGACTGAGAGATACTGAGGCGCAGAGAATCGCGAATCAATTCCTCTTGCGGCGCGACATCCCTGCTTCCACTTAGCACTTCTGATACGGTGAGATCGAGTTGCTGCGCCAGCGGCTCCAACAGGGAAACATCCGGAAAACTCAAACCCCGCTCCCATTTGCTTACGGCTTGGGCGGAGACATGGAGCTTTTGTGCAAGCTCTTTTTGGGTCATATTCAGCTGCTTTCGTCTTTCAGCGATCAAGCATCCTGTTTTTACAGCGTCCATCCTTTCACCTCCTCGCCATTAGGATACCCTGTTTGACCCGGAAAAGCAATCAACCGCTGGTTGTTTTGCGGGATTTCTGCTGCCTGTGATAAAAAAACAGCTGTCCATGAGGGCAGCTGTTTTTTTATCACTCTTGATACGAGGCCTCTTCCCCGAAGAACTCCCGCAGGGCGTTTGAATAAGTGTCGGGAGCGACGGGATAGCTGAGGCCGTGGCCTGCGCGGGGGATAATGACCAGTTTTTTCTTAGCGGTGCAGGCCTCGTAGTTGATGCGGCTCATTTCGCAGGGGACGTAGTCATCTCCGTCCCCGTGGAAAAAGATCACGGGCACAGTGGCGTGCTTCACCGCCTCCACGGCGGAGTGGGCCTCAAGATCGAAGTGACCAAAGAGTTTTGCCCCCAGCTTCACAAAGGGATAGCCCACATCGGCGGGGAGACCCATCTGACGGATCACCTTTTTAATAATGTCCTTGGCAGAGCTAAAGCCGCAGTCGGCGAGGATGCCCAGCACATTGGGCGGCAAGTCCTTGTCCGACACCATCAGCACCGTGGAAGCGCCCATGGAAATACCAGTAAGAATAATTTTCACATCTTTGCCAAACCGCTGAATGGCAAAGTCCAGCCACGCGAGGCAGTCGCGGTGCTCGTTGATGCCGAAGGAGATCACGTTGCCCTCGCTGTCGGAGCAGCCACGCTGATCCACCAGTAAGGCGCTGCGCCCCAATTGAAAACAGCGTGCCACGCCGCCTGAGAGATCCCGCTCGGCAGTGCCGCGATAGCCGTGGAACATCAATTCAATAGGTGCGTTGGGGGCATACTCATAGAACTTGCCCCGCAGGGTCAAGCCGTCAAAAGAGGTGATGGACATCTCCTCATGGGGCATGGCACGGAGATCCCGCGCCCATTTCTCCATATCCTCGCGGAACTCCTCGTAGGCCGCTCCCTCGGGGATGTCGATGGCGTCACTGGGGATGGCGGGACGATCGGGGGAGTAGAAGGCCATGCGGAAGCAGAGATAGGAAAGTAATACGATCATGAGGGCGAGGACCATCACAACGCCCAAAATGATCCAAAGAGCAAGCAAACTATCATCTCCAAACTGTGGAATGGGGCTATTTTAGCACAAAGTTTTGGGGCGGGCAAGGATAGGGGAGAAGGGCTTTGAAAAAAATCTGCGAAAATTGAAAATTTAATCTTGACAAAGTTTATCTACTTTAGTACAATACAAGCAAAGAACAAGGAGGTGAACCCCATGCTGGTGACAAGAGAAACGGATTATGCCCTGCGTGTCTTGCGCGGACTGATGGACGGCGAACAGCGTGCAGTAGGCGAGCTCTCCAAACAGCAGATGATCCCCCAGCAGTTTGCCTACAAGATCGTCAAGAAGCTCTCCCGCGCAGGCTATGTACAGGTGAGCCGCGGCGTAGACGGCGGCTGCCGCCTTATCGCCGATCTTACGAAGGTCTCTCTCTTCGATCTGATGGCTGCCATGGAGGGACGCTGCGATGTGAACGCCTGCATGGACGAAAATTTCGTCTGTCCTTGGCGTGAGCAGAACGGCGGCTGCCGTGTCCATGACCGCCTCAACGATCTTCAGGCGAAAATGGACGAAACTCTCCACCAGTGCGACCTGATGTCGCTGCTGAAAGAGGAATGAAAAAATTTTACCCCGAAACTGGACATAGATTATCAAGAATAAAATATATTAAAAAGGATAACAATAGAAGCAAGGAGGAGAAAAGAATGTTGTTTCAGACCACACCTGCTCATGAGGAGCTGCGCGCTAAGATCCGCGCTTTCGCGGAAGAAGAAGTAAAACCCATTGCGTTCATGCTGGATCAGCAGAACGAATTCCCCACCGAGGCCATCGCCAAGTTTGGCGAGATGGGTCTCATGGGCATCCCCTTCCCCAAAGAGTATGGCGGTGCAGGCCTCGATGCCCTCAGCTACGCCATCGCTGTAGAGGAGCTGGCCCGCGTTGACGGCGGTACAGGCGTCATCCTCTCGGCACACGTGTCCCTCGGCTCTTGGCCCATCTTCGCCTTCGGCACCGAGGAGCAGAAGAAGAAGTATTTAGTGCCTCTTGCCAAGGGCGAGAAGATCGGCGCTTTCGGCCTCACCGAGCCCAACGCAGGTTCCGATGCAGGCGGCACCGAGACCACCGCTGTAGATAAGGGCGATCACTATCTCCTTAACGGCGGCAAGATCTTTATCACCAACGCACCCAAGGCCGACACCTATGTGGTGTTCGCCGTTACCACTCCCGACATCGGCACCCGCGGCATCTCTGCTTTCATCGTGGAGAAGGGCTGGAAGGGTTTCGAGTTCGGCGATCACTATGACAAGATGGGCATTCGCTCCTCTTCCACCGCTGAGTTGATCTTCAACGATGTGAAGGTGCCCAAGGAGAACCTGCTGGGCAAGGAGGGCGAGGGCTTCAAGATCGCCATGGCTACCCTCGACGGTGGCCGCATCGGCATCGCCGCACAGGCACTGGGCATTGCACAGGGCGCTTTCGAGCAGGCTCTTGACTACGCCCGTGAGCGTGAGCAGTTCGGTAAGCCCATCGGCGTCCATCAGGGCGTGTCCTTCAAGCTGGCTGACATGGCTACCAAGCTCCGCTGTGCCCGCTTCCTGGTGTACTCCGCCGCCGAGATGAAGGAGGCACACGTGCCCTACGGCATGGAGTCCGCCATGGCCAAGATGTACGCATCCGACATCGCTTTGGAAGTCTGCAACGATGCGCTGCAGATCTTCGGCGGCTCCGGCTTCCTCAAGGGTATGGAAGTGGAGCGCGCTTACCGCGATGCGAAGATCACCACCATCTATGAAGGTACCAACGAGATCCAGCGCGTGGTCATCTCTTCCCACCTGCTGGGCAAGCTGACCAAGGGTAACGAAGGCGGCGGACGCTCCGTTGCCAAGAAGCCCGCACCCATCACCGGTATCCGCAAAAAGCACATCTTCCGCGATGGCGATGCCTTGCAGAAGGTGGAGGAGCTGGTGGCGGCTCTGAAGAAGGACGGTCACGACTTCTCCGTGGGTATCGCTCTCGATACCCCCATCCCTCAGGCCGAGCGCGTTGTCTCCGCCGGTAAGGGTATCGGCGATAAGAAGAACATGAAGCTCATTGAGGACTTGGCAAAGGCCGCCGGCGCTGCTATCGGCTCTTCCCGTCCCGTGGCAGAAACCCTGAAATATCTGCCCCTCAACCGCTATGTGGGTATGTCCGGTCAGAAGTTCATGGGCAACCTCTACATCGCCTGCGGTATCTCCGGTGCATCCCAGCACCTTAAGGGCATCAAGGATGCCTCCACCATCGTTGCCATCAATAAAAACGGCAACGCTCCCATCTTCAAGAACTGCGACTACGGCATCGTGGGCGACGTGATGGAGATCCTGCCCCTGCTGACCGAGGCTCTCGGCGGCACGGCGGAGAAACAGCCCGCACCTCCCATGGTGAAGATGAAGCGTCCCACCCCGCCCAAGCCCGCACCCATCGGCAAGAGCTACGTCTGCAGCGGCTGCGGCTACACCTACGACCCCGCACTGGGCGACGAGGAAGGCGAGATCGCTCCCGGCACCCTCTTCGAGAAGCTGCCTGAGGACTGGGTCTGCCCCGAGTGCTCTGAGGGTAAGAGCGAGTTCATTGAAGGCTAAAGAAAGGAAAGGAGGAGCGAAATATGTACAACGTTCGTAAAGTAACTGACGATCTCTACTGGGTCGGCGCCAACGATCACCGTACCCATTTGTTTGAAAATATTCATCCCATCCCCAAGGGGGTCAGCTATAACGCCTACCTGCTGCTGGATAAGGAGACGGTGCTGTTCGACACCGTAGACTGGTCTGTCAGCCGCCAGATGATGGAGAATCTGGAGTATCTGCTGGGTGAGCGCAGCCTCGACTGGCTGGTCATTAACCACCTCGAGCCCGACCACGCCGCCAGCATCGACCTCATTCTCGCCCGCTGGCCCAAGGTGAAGATCATCTCTACCGAGAAGGGGTTCATGCTGATGCGCCAGTTTGGCTTCCATCCCGATGACCACGAGATCCGTATCGTGGTGGAGGGTGACACCCACTGCTTCGGCGGTCATACCGTCACCTTCGTGGCAGCCCCCATGGTCCACTGGCCCGAGGCCATGGTCACTTTCGACCTGACCAACGGCGTGCTGTTCTCCGCCGACGCCTTCGGCTCGTTCATCGCATTGGACGGCAAGCTGTTCGCCGACGAGGTGAACTTCGACCGCGACTGGCTGGACGAGGCTCGCCGCTACTTGGTGAACATCGTTGGTAAGTACGGCCCTCA
>JAFQTS010000006.1 GCA_017408915.1 Oscillospiraceae bacterium
CGATCATGACGAGGATGGGGAAGGCGATCTCCATCTGGGTGGGGAAGAAGATTGAGCAGATGATATACTCGCCGATGTAGCCGCCGCCGGGAACGCCGGACATACCCACGGAGGACAGCACTGCCACCAGCAGGATGGGGATCAGCTGACCCCAGGAGAGATGCTGACCGAACACGCCGAACACGAAGGCGATCTTCAGAACGCAGCTGAAGCAGGAGCCGTCCATGTGCATGGTTGCGCCCAGAGGCACCACCATCTCGCTGACGTCCTTGCTGATGCCCGTCTCCTCAGCCACTTCCATATTGGTGGGGATGGTGGCAACGGAGGAGCAGGTACCCAGAGAGACAACGGCGGGACGGGTAATGTGACGGAACATGGTCTTAACAGCACCCTTGCCGCCGCCGAACCATGCGAACAGGGGGAAAGCGGTAAAGATGTAGACGAAGCACAGGGGATAGTACACCACCAGCGCGCGGCCATAGCCCTCGATGACCTCAGCACCGTAGGTAGCAACCAGATCGGCGAAGATGGCGAAGAAAGCGATGGGAGCATAGTAGGTGATGATCTGCACGAACTTCATCATGACCTCGCTGAGGGAGGTGAGCCACTTGGCAATGGGGCCCTCGGGGCCCTGTGCTGCGTTGGTGGCAAAACCGAACAGCAGAGAGAACACGATCAGAGGCAGCATGGCCTTACGGCTCAGCAGGCCCACGAAGTCGCTGGAGGTAAAGAAGTTGACGATCAGCTCGGAAATGGAGGCGTACTCGCCCATCTCCTCGGTGTCGAAGGTGGTCCATGCTTCCAGCACAGGGGGGAAGATCTTCATCAGCACAAACATGATGAAAGCGGCGATCAAACCGGTGACCACGAAAGTACCGATGGTCGTACCCAGAATCTTACCGGCACGCTTGCGGCTCTTCATGGTAGCCACAGAGCTTGCGATGGAGGCAAACACCAGAGGCACCACCACGCAGAACATCATGTTGATAAACACAGTACCGAAGGGCTTGATGGTATGGCCGAAATTGGGGGCAAACCAGCCCACGATGCAGCCCAGCACCATCGCTGCCAGCATAATAATGAGGAAACGATAGTTCTTCAAAATAGATTTCTTTTCCATGAGAATTTCTCCTCCTAAACAAATTACTACCCTATTATAGCCGCAATATTTTCCTTTGTAAACGGCGATATGTGTGCTAAATTTGCAAATCGTGCTATTTATCCGAAGGAGAATGTCCGAATCGCTTCTTATAGGCGCGGGAGAAGGTGGAATAGTCCTGATAGCCGCTCTCCTCCGCCGCCGCCGTAAGGGACAGCCCCCGCTGCAGCAGCTGCTGGGCAAGGAGCAGCCGCTTTTCCGAGAGGTAATTGTGGATGGTGTAGCCCGTCTCCTCACGGAAACGGCGCATCATGTGGTACTTGCTGATGTAGAATCGCGCCGCCAGTTCGTCGATGGTGAGGGGCTCGGTAAGGTGGCTGTTGAGATACTGCAAAATGGCCACCACCTTGTTGTCCCCCTGTCCTTCCCCGCCGTCACCGCGAATGACAGCCCGATTGATGGCCACCATCAACTCCGTAAACAGTGCCCTCGACCGCAGCTTTGCTCCGAAGGCATTTTCCTTTTCGGAAATCTCCAGCGCACGGAACAGTTCTTGAATCCCATCATCCTCGGCGGCGTGGTACACATAGCAAAACCGCTCCTGCGCCAGTGAAAAGCACTGCTCCAAATCCGCCTCGGGGAGAGATTGCCCCTGTAAATACTCGGGGGAGATGTAAAAGACAATGCGCTCGTAGAAATCCCCGTCAGTCATAATGGGACGATGGATGCTGCCCCGCCCCACCAGCACGAAGTCACCGGGCCGCAGGGTATACCGCTCACCCTCCACCGCGTACTCGGCACGGCCTGCCAGCACCATGATCACCTTGTGAAATGCATGATAGTGATAGGGGAACTCCCCGTGGTTGTCGTCCGCCAAGTGAAACAGGCGAAACTCCTCGTGTAAATATCCACGCTCTTCATACTGTAACGGCTCCAACTTCTTCACCTCCTGCACTTTTTGCACACATTATACCATAAATTTTGCAAAAAGTGCAACCCCCATTTCGACACCATATTAAATATCATATGCACATATTCGCCGCAACATAGTATATTCGCATATTTATTCAATTATGCATTTTAATTTCCCGTCATTTCAACCAATAACCCGCATTTCCAAGGTAACTAAGGCAGCACATTCCACAAAAACAGAGTTTTCAGCGAAAATTTATGCATTTAGGTGTTGACATTTATGCAACACAGGTGTATAGTTGGCACTGTCAGAAGGAACTGACACACCAAACAGTCTATAACCACCCCTCGTATGGATGACTATAGATCAAAAATTATTTTTTAAGATAAGAAAGGAAGAACACCATGAAAAAGTTTCTTGCACTGATGCTGGCCCTGATGATGGCCCTGTCCCTCGTCGCTTGCGGCGAAAAGGCTCCCGCTGATGACGGCGCTGCCGACGATGGCGCTGTTGTGGAGAACACCTACAACACCATTACCCCCGGTGTCCTGACCGTGGCCACCTCCCCCGACTTCGCTCCCTATGAGTTCTACGTTGTTGACGAGAACGGTGAGTATCAGCTGGCCGGTTTCGATATGGCTCTGGCACAGTACATCGCCGATTACCTGGGCCTCCAGCTGGAAGTTATCGCCATGGACTTCGACGGCACTCTGGCTGAGCTGGCTGCCAAGACTGTTGACCTGTCTCTGGCCGGTTACTCCCCCGATCCCGCCAGAATGGACAAGATGGACTTCTCCGATCTGTACTATTTGGGCGGTCAGTCCTTCGTCACCGTGAAGGATAAGGCTGACATGTTCACCTCCCTGGAGGACACCAACAATCCCGAGCTGACCATCGCTGCTCAGAACGGCTCCATCCAGATGGATCTGGCTCTCGAGAACAGCCCCGAGGCTGACATCGTCGCTCTGACCAAGGTCACCGACATCATTGCTGAGCTGATCGCCGGCAAGCTGGACGGCGCTTACATCGAGACCGTCGTGGCTGAGACCTACGCCATCAACTATCCCGAGCTGGCCGTTGTGCTGGAAGTTCCCTACGAGGATGCTGAAGGCTCCGCCGTTGGCGTGTGCAAGGACAACACCGCTCTGCTGGAAGGCGTGAACGCCGCCATCGCCGCAGCTCTGGCTGACGGCAGCATGGATAAGTTCGTGGCCGAGGCCAACGAGCAGGCTGCCGGCAACATCTACGAGGGTCTGCTGGAGGGCTAATCCCCAACATACAAACGAATTCTCCCCAGTGAACCTCACTGGGGAGAATTTCCCATGAAAGGAGAAAAACCACATGCTGTCTGCACAGGGCTTTGCCGCTACTTTCAAATACCTGTCCATGTTCCGTGACGGCCTCATCTGCACCATTTCTCTGTCTGCACTGACCGTTCTCTTCGGTTTTATTCTGGCACTGATCTTGGCAATGATCCGCCTGTCCAATTTCAACGTTTTCCGCTTCCTCTCTACCTACAGTCAGCGTAAGCTGCTGCAGCGGGGCGGTTTCGTGCTGGCATTGAGCCGCTTCAACCCCCTCAGCTTCTTCGCCAACGTCTACGTCGAGGTGTTCCGCGCCACGCCTCTGCTGGTGCAGTTGTTCATCATCTATTACATCGTCTTTGCCGGTGCCGATCTGCCCAACTTCAAGCTCTTCGGCTTTATCCGCTTTGACCGTTTCCTCCCCGGCGTGGTGGCTCTGTCTTTGAACTCCGGCGCCTACCTCTCTGAGATCATCCGCTCCGGTATCCAGTCCATTGACGGCGGTCAGACGGAGGCAGCACGTTCTCTCGGTATGTCCCAGCTGCAGAATATGCGCTTCATCATTCTGCCTCAGGCCATCAAGAACATTCTCCCCGCCATCGCCAACGAGTTCGTTACCATCATTAAGGAATCCTCCATCTGCTACACCATCGGTGTCCAGGAGATCATGTACGCCGTTGCCTCTGTCAAGGGCGCTACCTTCTCCATCGCAGAACCTCTGGTCATCGCTACCTGCGTGTACTTCTGCCTCACGTTCCCCACCTCCAAGATCATCGCCCACTTCGAGCGCAAGATGAGCGCAGGTGACAAGCGCAACGGCGCTGAGGCCACCAACAAGAAGCGCGAGCGCAAGGCCAAGATGACCAAGGTATAAGAAAGGAGGCACACGATGAGTACTTTGATTTCTGTCAATAATCTGAAAAAGCATTATAACAAGGGCGCTATTAAGGCTCTTGACGGCGTTACCGTTGACATCAACAAAGGTGACGTGATGGTGGTCATCGGCCCCTCCGGCTCCGGTAAGTCCACCTTCCTCCGCTCTCTCAACCTGCTGGAAGAGCCCACCGACGGCGACATCATCTTCAACGGTGTGGACATCACCAAGAAAAAGAGCGTGGTCACCAAGGCCGACGGCACCAAGGTAAAGACCAAGGTGAACATCGACAAGCACCGTCAGAAGATGGGCATGGTGTTCCAGCACTTTAACCTCTTCCCCCACAAGACCATTATGGACAACATGACCCTCGCCCCCATTCAGGTCAAGCACATGAAGAAGGACGAGGCTGAGGCCAAGGCCATGAAGCTTCTCGAGCGCGTGGGCCTCGCTGACCGTGCCAACGCCTACCCCATCCAGCTCTCCGGCGGTCAGAAACAGCGTATCGCCATTGTCCGCGCCCTCATGATGGAGCCGGAAGTGATGCTCTTCGACGAGCCCACCTCCGCTCTCGACCCCGAGATGGTGGGCGAGGTACTGGAAGTTATGAAGGAGCTGGCTGAGGACGGCATGACCATGGTGGTGGTCACCCACGAGATGGGCTTCGCCAAGGAAGTGGGCAACCGCGTGTTGTTCATGGCTGACGGCAAGCTCATGGAGGAGGGCAGCCCCGACCAGCTGTTCAATAACCCCCAGTGTGACCGTTTGAAGGACTTCCTCAGCAAGGTGCTGATCTGATTAGGAGTTCATACTATGACAAAACAGGATCTTTATTCCCTGCTGCAGGGGCGCATGAGCGACCTCACCGCCCTCTCTGACAGCATTTGGGGCTTTGCCGAGCTCTCTTTGCAGGAGTATCGCTCCGCAGCCTGCTTGGCAGACTTTTTGGAAAACGAGGGTTTCACCGTGGAGCGCGGCATCGCCGGTATCGAGACCGCCTTCTGCGCCTCTTTCGGCAGCGGCAAGCCCGTCATCGGCCTCCTTGCCGAGTACGATGCCCTTGACGGCCTCCAGCAGGAGGCAGGTGCTATGTATCCCTGCGGCAGCGGCGGCTGCGGTCACGGCTGCGGTCACCATCTGCTGGGTGTCGGCTCTGTGGGCGCTGCACTGGCTGTGAAGGCCTACCTCGAGGAAA
>JAFQTS010000065.1 GCA_017408915.1 Oscillospiraceae bacterium
TCTGCTGCAAAAGGCCGTGGAGATCTTAGAAGGCGACACCCCCGAGACGCTGCAGCGCCGCGTCATGGAGCAGGCGGAGTGGAAGCTGCTGCCTGCCGCTGCGGAGCTGATGTCCGCCGCCATTATGAACGAAAAGGAGAACGCGTAAATGAACATTCATCTCACCGGCTCTCTTGAAGAGAAGCTCGCTTCCAATCCCTATCCCGGTCGCGGCATCGTGCTGGGTATGCTCCCCGACGGCAAGACCTCTGTGGCGGCCTACTTTATCATGGGCCGCAGCGTCAACAGCCGCAACCGCGTTTTTATTGAGGAGGCCGACGGCATCCGCACCGAGGCTTTTGATCCTTCCAAGCTGTCTGACCCCAGCCTCATCATCTATCATCCCGTCCGTGAGATGGGCCGCAGCCTCATCGTCACCAACGGCGATCAGACCGATACCATCCGCGACTTTATGGAGCGGGGCGAAACCTTAGAGCAGGCACTCCGCACCCGCGAGTTTGAGCCCGACGGCCCCAACTGGACGCCTCGTATTTCCGGTCTCCTGCAGGCTGACGGCAGCTATAAGCTGTCCATCCTCAAGTCCGCCGACCCCGAGGGCAGCGCCTGCACCCGCCATTTCTTCGAGTATCCCGCTCTCAAGGGCGTGGGTCACTTCCTCCACACCTACGAGACTAACGGTGATCCCATCCCCACCTTCTTCGGCGAACCCGAGCGTGTGGCCATTGATGGCAACATTGATGAGTTCACCAACATGATCTGGAACAACCTCAACGAGGATAACAAGATCTCCCTCTATGTCCGCTATTACGACACCGAGAGCGGCGCTTATGAGCAGCGCATCCTCAATAAGAATCAGTAAAAGGAGAGAAGACCGCCATGGAAAAGTTTGAACTGAAATACGGCTGCAACCCCAACCAGAAGCCCGCCAGTATCTACATGAAGGACGGCAGCGAGCTGCCTTTGAAGGTGCTGAACGGTCGCCCCGGCTTTATTAACTTCCTCGACGCTTTCAACTCCTATCAGCTGGTCAAGGAGCTGAAGGAGGCCACCAGCCTGCCCGCCGCCGCCTCTTTCAAGCACGTTTCTCCCGCCGGTGCCGCTGTGGGCACGCCTCTGAGCGAGGTGGAGAAGAAGATCTACTTCGTCGATACCGATAAGGAACTGAGCCCCATCGCCTGCGCCTACATCAAGGCCCGCGGTGCTGACCGCCTCTGCTCCTTCGGCGACTGGGCAGCTCTGTCCGACATCTGCGATGCCGACACTGCCATGTATCTCAAGGCCGAGGTGTCCGACGGCATCATCGCCCCCGGCTATACCGCTGAGGCTCTCGAGATCCTCAAGGCAAAGAAGAAGGGCGCTTACAACATCGTGGAGATCGACCCCAACTATGTGCCCGCTGAGCAGGAGTGCAAGGATGTGTTCGGCATCACCTTCGAGCAGGGTCACAACAACTTCAAGATCGACGAAGCCCTGCTGGGCAACATCGTCACCGAGAATAAAGAGCTGTCCCGTGAGGCCAAGATCGACATGATCGTCGCCCTCATTACCCTGAAGTACACCCAGTCCAACTCCGTGTGCTATGTCAAGGACGGTCAGGCTATCGGCATCGGTGCCGGTCAGCAGAGCCGCATCCACTGCACCCGTTTGGCCGGCTCCAAGGCCGACAACTGGTTCCTCCGTCAGCACCCCATGGTGCTTGCCCTGCCTTTCCGCGCCGATGTGCGCCGCCCCGACCGCGACAACGCCATTGACATCTACATCTCCGACGAGTACGAGGATGTGCTGGCAGAGGGCGAGTGGCAGAAGGTCTTTACCTCCCGTCCCGAGGTGCTGACCGCCGAGGCTAAAAAGGCATGGATCGCCACCCAGTCCGGTGTCACCGTGGGCAGCGATGCTTTCTTCCCCTTCGGCGACAACGTGGAGCGCGCCCGCAAGTCCGGCGTGAAGTACATTGCCCAGCCCGGCGGCTCCATTCGTGATGACCACGTCATCGAGACTGCCAACAAGCACGGCATGGTCATGTGCTTTACCGGTATGCGTCTGTTCCACCACTAAGCAGTAGGGAGGAGACAGATATGAAAGTAATGGTGATCGGTGGCGGCGGTCGTGAGCACGCCATCATCAAAGCATTGAAAAAGAATCCCACTGTGGAGACCATCTACTGTCTGCCCGGCAACGGCGGTATCGCCGCCGACGCCGTCTGCGTCAACATCGGCGCAAAGGACATTCCCGCACAGGTGACTTTCGCCAAGGAAAACGGCATCGACTACGCGGTGGTAGCCCCCGATGATCCTCTGGCTCTCGGCGCAGTGGATGCCCTCACCGAGGCGGGCGTGCCCTGCTTCGGCCCCAACAAGGCTGCCGCTATCATTGAGAGCAGCAAGGCCTTTTCCAAGGACTTGATGAAGAAGTACGGCATCCCCACCGCTGCCTACGAGACCTTTACCGATCTCGATGCAGCTCTTGGCTACATTGAGAAGTGCGACATCCCCGTGGTGGTGAAGGCCGACGGTTTGGCTCTGGGAAAGGGCGTGATCATCGCCCAGACCCGTGACGAGGCTCGGGAGGCTGTCCGCTCCATGATGGAGGACAAGATCTTCGGCGACAGCGGCAACTGCGTGGTGGTGGAGGAGTTCCTCACCGGCCCCGAGGTAAGCGTCTTGAGCTTCACCGACGGCGAGACCGTGGTGCCCATGGTGTCCTCCATGGATCACAAGCGCGTAGGTGACAACGACACCGGCCTCAACACCGGCGGCATGGGCACCATCGCCCCCAACCCCTGCTACACGGAGGCTATCGCCGCTGAGTGCATGGAGAAGATCTTCCTGCCCACCATCCGCGCCATGAAGGCGGAGAACCGCACCTTCAAGGGCTGCCTCTACTTCGGCCTTATGCTCACCGAGAAGGGCCCCAAGGTCATCGAGTATAACTGCCGCTTCGGCGATCCCGAGACACAGGTGGTGCTGCCCCTTTTGAAGAGCGACCTGCTCACCGTTATGCAGGCTGTCACCAACGAGACCCTTGCCGAGACCCCCGTGGAGTTCGCCGATGAATCCGCCTGCTGCGTGGTCATGGCCTCCGGCGGCTATCCCGGCAAGTATCCCACCGGCTTCCCCATCACCATGAAGGGCGATGCCGCCGAGCATACCTATGTTGCCGGCGCAAAGCTCTCCGATGGTGTCATGGTCACCGGCGGCGGTCGCGTGCTGGGTGTTACCGCCACCGCTCCCACCTTGAAAGAGGCCATCGAAAAGGCCTATTCCCGTGTTGACAACGTCAGTTTTGAAGGTGCCTACTACCGCCACGACATCGGCGCACGGGCACTGAGAGAATTGGAGAAGTAATATGGTTTATAGAGTATTTGTTGAAAAAAAGCCCGGTATTTCCGCAGAGAGCGGTTCTCTGCTGGCGGAGTGCCGTGGTTTTCTGGGTATTTCCGGCCTCACCGATGTGCGTGTGCTGAACCGCTACGACGTGGAGGGCATCGACCGTCAGCTGTTTGATTACGCCAAGACCACCGTGTTCTCCGAGCCCCCTGTGGACGATTGCAGCGAGGAGCTGGCACTGGAAGGTGCTGCCGCCGTGTTCGCCGTGGAGGCTCTGCCCGGTCAGTTTGACCAGCGTGCCGACTCTGCCGCCCAGTGCATTCAGCTGCTGAGTCAGGGTGAGCGTCCCGCCGTCCGCTGCGCCAAGGTCTATGCCCTCTATGGCACCTTGACCGAGGAAGAGGTGGCTGCTGTCCGCCGCCACATGATCAACCCCGTGGAGTCCCGCGAGGCATCGTTGGATAAGCCCGAGACCCTCCATGTGGAGTACGCCCAGCCCGATTCCGTGGAGACCGTCACCGGCTTTACCGCTTTGGATGAAGCTGGCCTTAAGGCACTGCTGGGCGATCTCGGCCTCGCCATGGATGCCGATGACCTTAAGTTCCTGCAGGTCTATTTCCGCGATACCGAGAAGCGCGATCCCACCATTACCGAGATCCGCCTCGTGGACACCTATTGGTCCGACCACTGCCGCCACACCACCTTCTCCACCCATCTGGACGACATCGCCATTGAGGATGAGAAGGTGCTGGCAGCCTACAACCGCTATCTCGCCGCCCGCGTGGAGGTCTACGGTGAGGAGAAGGCCGCCAAGCGTCCTCAGACCCTCATGGACATCGCCACCATCGGCGCTAAGACGCTGAAAAAGCGCGGTCAGCTCCCCGAACTGGACGAGAGCGAGGAGATCAACGCCTGCTCCATCCGCCTCACCGCCGATGTGGACGGTAAGGACGAGGAATGGCTGCTGATGTTCAAGAACGAGACCCACAACCATCCCACGGAGATCGAGCCTTTCGGCGGCGCTGCCACCTGCATCGGCGGCTGCATCCGCGATCCTCTGTCCGGCCGCGCCTATGTCCATCAGGCTATGCGCTTTACCGGCGGCGGCGATCCCCGCACCGCCCTTTCCGATACCTTGGAGGGCAAGCTGCCCCAGCGCCGTCTTGCGCAGACCGCCGCTGCCGGTTATTCCTCCTACGGCAATCAGATCGGTCTTGCCACCGGTCATGTTGCCGAGGTCTATCACGACGGCTACGTTGCCAAGCGCCTCGAGTGCGGCGCAGTGGTGGCTGCCGCACCTGCTGAGAATGTGGTGCGTGAGCGCCCCGCAGCAGGGGATAAGGTGATCCTGCTGGGCGGCCGCACGGGCCGTGACGGCATCGGCGGCGCTACCGGTTCTTCCAAGTCCCACAACACCAAGTCTCTGACCACCATGGCCAGCGAGGTGCAGAAAGGTAACGCTCCCGAGGAGCGCAAAATCCAGCGCCTGTTCCGTGACGGTGCAGTGACCCGCCTTATCAAGCGCTGCAACGACTTCGGCGCAGGCGGTGTCAGCGTCGCCATCGGCGAGCTGGCAGACGGCCTCACCATCGAGCTGGATGCCGTCCGCAAGAAATACGAGGGCCTCGACGGCACGGAGATCGCTATCTCCGAGTCTCAGGAGCGTATGGCAGTGGTGGTAGCCCCCGAGGATGTGGATGCCTTCATCGCTGCCGCCTCCCGTGAGAATCTGGAGGCCTACGTGGTGGCAACCGTCACCGACGAGAACCGCATGGTCATGCACTGGAAGGGCAATACCATCGCCGACCTCTCCCGCGACTTCCTGGCCACCAACGGCGCTGTGAAGCACGCCGACATCTCTGTTCCCGCTGTGAAGCGTGAGGGCTTGACCGCCACCCGCTTTAATAGCCTCCGCCACATGGCAGGCAGCCTCGCTTGCGCCTCCCGCCGCGGTCTGGTGGAGCGTTTCGACAGCACCATCGGCGCAGGCACCCTCCTGATGCCCTACGGCGGTGTCCGTCAGCGCACCCCCGCACAGGCTATGGCAGCGCTGCTGCCTGTGCTGCCCGGTCAGCACACCGAGCAGGGCAGCTTGATGGCTTGGGGCTGCGATCCCGAGACCCTGTCCGCCTCTCCCTACGATGGCGCTTACGGCGCAGTCTATACCTCTATGGCAAAGCTGGTTGCCGCCGGTGCCGACTACACCAAGGCCTACCTCTCTTTCCAGGAGTTCTTCGAGCGTCTGCGTACCGAGTCTGTCCGCTGGGGCAAGCCCTTTGCCGCCCTTCTCGGCGCACTGGATGCCCAGCTGGAGCTGGGTGCTGCCGCCATCGGTGGTAAGGACTCCATGTCCGGCACCTTCATGGATAAGGATGTGCCTCCCACGCTGATCTCCTTCGCCGTCTGCCCCGTGAAGGCAGATGAGGTCATCAGCCCCGAGTTCAAGGCCGCAGGCCACGGTGTGTACCTCTTCGAGGGCAACACCGCCGCTTGGGAGCAGTTCCACGCGCTTTGCAAGGCCGGCAAGGTCGCCGCTGCATGGGCTGTGGAGCAGAGCATCAGCGAAGGTCTCATGAAGATGAGCTTCGGTAACAATGTGGGCTTCACCGCTGAGGCGGACGTGGACTTCCATCGTCCCATGCCCGGCGCTATCATCGCCGAGGTCACCGAGGCTGTGGAGGGCGCTCTTTACCTCGGTAAGACCGGCGGCGAGTCCATCACCCTGGGCGCAGACAGCGCCACCATCGCCGAGCTCCTCGCCATCAACGAGGCCGTGCTGGAGGATGTCTATCCCACCATCGCCAAGGGTGAGGGGGCGATTCCCACCTTCACCTACGAGGGCAAGTGCAATATCTCTGCTACCGTCAAGAACGCCAAGCCCAAGGTATTGATCCCCGTGTTCCCCGGAACCAACTGCGAGTATGACAGCGCCCGCGCCGTCATGGAGGCAGGTGGCGAGGCGGAGATCTTCGTCATCCGCAACCTGACCGCTTCCGATGTTGCCCGCAGCGTGGAGGACTTCGCTGCCGCCATCAAGAACGCCCAGATGCTGATGATCCCCGGCGGCTTCTCCGGCGGCGACGAGCCCGACGGCTCTGCCAAGTTCATTACCGCCTTCCTCCGCAGCCCCGCTGTGAAGGAGCAGGTCACGGCACTGCTGGATAACCGCGACGGCCTGATGCTGGGTATCTGCAACGGCTTCCAGGCACTGATTAAGCTGGGTCTTGTGCCCTTTGGCAAGATCCTCGATACCGACGATACGTTCCCCACCCTTACCTACAACACCATCGGCCGCCATCAGTCCGGCTTGGTGCGTACCCGTATCTGCTCTACCAAGTCTCCTTGGTTCAGCGGCATGAACGAGGGCGAGATCTACACCATCCCCATCTCCCACGGCGAGGGTCGCTTCATCGCCTCCCCCGAGCTGGTGAAGGAGCTGGCAGCAAATGGTCAGATCGCCACCCAGTATGTGGACGCCGAGGGCAAGCCCTCCATGCTGACGGCTTACAACCCCAACGGCTCTGTCTGCGCCATCGAGGGCATCACCTCTCCCGATGGCCGCGTGTTGGGCAAGATGGGTCACTCCGAGCGTATCGGCAAGAACCTCTACAAGAACGTACCCGGCGAATTTGATATGAAGCTGTTCAAGTCCGCCATGAAATACTTTAGATAAGGGGGAGATACCTATGGCTTTCTATTATTCCGAACCGTCCCATACTTTCAGCGAGTATCTGCTGGTGCCCGGTTACACCGATGAGCACTGCGTACCCGATGCCGTGTCCCTCAAGACCCCGCTGGTGAAGTACCGCAAGGGTCAGGAGGAGTGCCCCATCAGCCTCAATGTCCCCATGGTCTCTGCCGTGATGCAGTCCGTGTCTAACGACACGCTGGCCATCGCCCTTGCCAAGGAGGGCGGCATGTCCTTCATCTTCGGCTCTCAGTCCATTGAGTCTCAGGCCGAGATGGTGCGCCGCGTCAAGAGCCACAAGGCCGGTTTCGTGGTCAGTAAGTCCAATCTGACCCCCGACCACACCCTCGCCGATGTGCTGAAGCTGAAGGAGCAGTTCGGCTTCTCCACCGTGGCCATCACCGAGGATGCCCAGCCCAACGGTAAGCTGCTGGGTATCGTCACGGGCCGTGACTACCGTGTTTCCCGCATGAGCGGCGATGAGAAGGTCTCCACCTTCATGACCCCCCGCGAGAAGCTGGTGACCGCTCCTCTGGGCACCACCCTCAAGGAGGCCAACGACATCATCTGGGATCACAAGCTGAATTCTCTCCCCATCGTGGATGAGAACGATCATCTGGTGTATTTCGTGTTCCGCAAGGACTATTCCGAGCATAAGGAGCAGCCCAACAGCCTCATGGATGAGGATAAGCGCTACATGGTGGGCGCAGGCATCAACTCCCGCGACTATGCCGAGCGCGTCCCCGCACTGGTGGAGGCCGGCGTGGATGTCCTCTGCATCGACTCCTCCGAGGGCTATTCCTTCTGGCAGAAAAAGACCATCGACTTCGTCCGCGAGCGTTATGGCGACAGCGTGAAGATCGGTGCAGGCAACGTGGTGGATCGCGACGGCTTCCGCTTCCTCGCCGAGGCAGGCGCCGACTTTGTGAAGGTGGGTATCGGCGGCGGTTCTATCTGCATCACCCGCGAGACCAAGGGTATCGGCCGCGGTCAGGCTACCGCCGTTATCGAGGTGGCTGCCGCCCGCGACGAGTACTTTGAAGAGACGGGCATCTATGTCCCCATCTGCTCCGACGGCGGTATCGTTCACGACTACCACATGACGTTGGCGCTGGCCATGGGTGCTGATTTCCTGATGCTGGGTCGCTACTTCGCCCGCTTTGACGAGTCTCCCACCAACAAGCTGCTGGTGAACGGCGTCTATGTCAAGGAGTACTGGGGCGAGGGCTCCAACCGCGCCCGTAACTGGCAGCGCTACGACTTGGGCGGCAAGAATAAGTTGGCCTTCGAAGAGGGCGTGGACTCCTACGTTACCTACGCCGGTTCTCTCCATGACAACGTGGAGAAGAGCCTGTATAAGGTCAAGTCCACCATGTGTAACTGCGGCGTGACCTCTATTCCTCAGCTGCAGGCCGAGGCACGCATCACCCTTGTCAGCGCCACCTCCATCGTGGAGGGCGGCTACCACGACGTGACCCTGCGTACCACCGGCAATAACGGCTAAGGAGAGAAGAGAGCATGAAGTTTTTATCCGATATTGAGATCGCGCAGGCCTGTGAGCTGCGCCACATTACCGAGATCGCCAAGACTGCCGGTATCGATGATAAGTATCTGGAGCTCTACGGCAACCATAAGGCAAAGATCGACTACAATATTCTCCGTGAGACCGAGGGTGAGCCCGGTAAGCTGATCCTCGTCACCGCCATCAACCCCACCCCCGCCGGTGAGGGTAAGACCACCACCACCGTGGGTCTCGCCGATGGCCTGAAGAAGCTGGGCAAGAATGTCATGGTGGCCCTCCGTGAGCCCTCCCTCGGCCCCGTGTTCGGTGTCAAGGGCGGCGCTGCCGGCGGCGGTCACGCACAGGTGGTGCCCATGGAGGACATCAACCTCCACTTCACCGGTGACTTCCACGCCATCGGTGCTGCCAACAACCTGCTGGCTGCCATGCTGGATAACCACATTCAGCAGGGCAACGCACTGGGCATCGATGTCAAGCGCATCGTGTGGAAGCGCTGCGTGGATATGAACGACCGTCAGCTCCGCAACGTGGTGGACGGTCTCGGCGGCAAGATGCAGGGCGTGCCCCGTGAGGACGGCTTCGACATCACCGTGGCTTCCGAGGTCATGGCCGTGCTGTGCCTCGCCAGCGATATTATGGATCTGAAGGCTCGTCTGGGCCGCATGGTGGTGGCTTATACCTACGACGATCAGCCCGTTACCGCCAAGGATCTGAAGGCTGACGGCGCTATGGCAGCCCTGCTGAAGGATGCCCTCAAGCCCAATCTGGTGCAGACTTTGGAGGGTACTCCCGCCCTCGTCCACGGCGGCCCCTTCGCCAACATCGCCCACGGCTGCAACAGCGTCATGGCTACCAAGATCGCCATGCGTCTGGGCGACTACACCGTCACCGAGGCAGGCTTCGGCGCTGATCTGGGCGCTGAGAAGTTTTTGGACATCAAGTGCCGTCTCGCAGGCCTCAAGCCCGATGCCGTTGTGGTGGTGGCTACCGTCCGCGCACTGAAGAATCACGGCGGCGTGCCCAAGGCTGAACTGAACAACGAGAATCTCGCGGCTCTCGAGGCCGGTATGCCCAACCTGCTGCGCCATGTGTCCAACATCAAGGATGTGTACGGCCTGCCCTGCGTGGTGGCTATCAACGCATTCCCCACTGATACCGCTGCCGAGCTGAAGCTGGTTGAGGATAAGTGCCGTGAGCTGGGCGTCAACGTGGCCCTGTCCGAGGTGTGGGCCAAGGGCGGCGAGGGTGGTATCGCCCTTGCTGAGGAGGTCGTCCGCCTCTGCGAGTGCGAGAACAACTTCCGCTTCGCCTACGATACGGAGGATTCCATCGAGAAAAAGCTCAACGACATCTGCAAGCGCGTCTATCACGCCGACGGCGTGGCCCTGACTGCCGGTGCTAAGAAGCAGATGGCACAGCTGGAGGCACAGGGCTTCGGCAAGATGCCCATCTGCATGGCAAAGACCCAGTACTCCTTCTCCGACGATCAGACGCTGCTGGGTGCCCCCGAGGGCTTCACCGTCACCGTCCGCAACCTGAAGGTCAGCGCCGGCGCAGGCTTCCTGGTTGCCCTCACCGGCGACATTATGACCATGCCCGGCCTTCCCAAGGTTCCCGCCGCCGAGAAAATCGACGTGGACGAGACCGGCAAGATCACGGGCCTGTTCTAAGAGAGGCAAGCTGCAGTAAACGAAAATTACCCAACAACATAAAAAAGCTGACCGCCACGGCGGTCAGCTTTTTTATGTAAGGGATACCCTTCAATTCTGCTGCATTTGCTCTACGATGAGTGCCAGCTTATCGCACAAATGCTGGGCTTCGTCGCAGTCGGCGTTTTCCAGACAGCGGGCGATGCGGGTCTCCAAATCCTTCTTCTGCAGCTCCAGCTCCAAATAGTCCTTGCTGAAATGCTTTTTGTAAATCATCTTGCGGAAGGCGCGGGCACTCATGGGACGGATGGTACCGTTATCCACAAAGAGGATGGTGTCGGCGCAGTTGACGATGGTGTAGAAGTCGTGGGAGACCATCAGCACTGCGCCGCCATAAGCGGCGATGGCGTCTTCCAAGGCGATTTGGGCGAAGGTGTCGAGATGGCTGGAGGGCTCGTCCAGCAGCAGGAAGTTGGCCTCGCCCGCCGCCAATTTGGCAAGCTGCAGCAAATTCTTCTCGCCGCCCGACAGGGCAGACACCTTGCGCCCGAGGCTGTCGGGGTCAAAGCAGTAATCCTGCAAATGCGCCTCCACCTGCTCGCGATTCTCAAAGCCAATGGAGAAAAACTCCTCGTAGATGGTGTTGTGCTCATTCAAAATCTCCGCGTGGAGCTGGGAGAAGAAGGCGGGGGCGGCCTCCTCGGAGAAGTGGATGGAAGGGTGGTCGTTCTTCCAAATCTCCCGGAGCATGGAGGTCTTGCCCGTGCCGTTAGCGCCTACCAGCGCCACTTTTTCCCCTGCGTGCACCGCGAAGGAGACGGATGTTAAGAGGGTGTCCTCAAAGGAGAGGGCGTAGTCCTCCACGCGGAGCAGTTCTGCGGCCTCCTCCATTTCCTCCACGGCGGGGAGACGGATGTCGGGCTGACGGATCTCCACAAAGGGGGCTTTGATCTGCCGCTCCAACAGGCGGTTTAAGTAGCTGACCTTGCCCTTCAAAGTGCGCCCGTGCTGAGATTCCGCCACCTCGGAGGCAATGTCGCGGAGGCGATCTACCAGTTCAGATACACGCTGAATTTCCTCGTCGTTGATAAGGGCTGCCCGCTTGAGGTCGATTTTCTTCTGCAGGCGGGAGTAGCTATACTCGGTGAAATTGCCCTCGAACTCCTGCAAGTCGCCGTTTTCCAAGTGCCAAATGTGGTCGAAGCAGTGGTTTAAGAGATAGCGGCTGTGGGTGATGACCAGCAGCGTCCCTTGATAGGCGTTGATAAGGTCACGGAGACCGTTTAAGTTCTCGAAGTCCAAAAACACATCGGGCTCGTCCATCATCAGCAGCGCGGGGCGGCGCAGCATTTGGCGGATGATCTGCACCAGTTTCAGTTCGCCGCCGCTTAATTTTTCCAGTTCCAAAGCGGCCTTGTCGCTGAGCTCGGCAAGCTGCAGCTGGCGGCGGATGTTGTTCTCATAGTTGTCCGCGTCCATGGCGCTGCTCTCGTCCATCAAGAGCTGATAGCGCTCCATCAGCACGTCCAAGTCCTCGGAAACGCCCATCTCGGTGCAGACATCCTCGATGGTCTTCTCCAAAGCGAGAAAATCTTGGCAGAGATAGTCGTAGACGGTGGTGGACTGGTCGCCCTCCCGTCCCACAAACTGGCTCACATAGCCCATGCGCCCTGCGGTGTTGACCTTGAGCTTGCCATCGAAGGTATAGGCCTCTTGGTCGCGGATGAGGTTCAGCAAGGTGGTCTTGCCCGAGCCGTTGCTGCCCATTAAGGCGCAGTGGCAGTTCTCCTCCAAATGGAAGGAGATGTTTTGGAAGAGATAGGTGCTTTGAAAGCCGAAGGTGAGTTTTTCTGCGTAAATCATGGGCGTTCCTCAACTTTTCATATCATTACTGCCTTATCATAGCGGCATTTGTGCCCTATTGCAAGTTCTTTTATTTTTAACACTTTCCAAACACGGAAAAATGTGGTACACTAACACGGTAAATTGCTTAAATAGGAGAGAGAAACTATGTTCGCAACCATTATTGATTGGCTCAATACGGCCCTGTACAGCTATGTGCTGATTATTCTGCTGATATTGGGCGGCATCTTTTTCACCGTCCGCACCCGCTTTGCCCAGTTCCGTCTGCTGGGGAAGCAGTTCAAGGCCGTGACGGAGAAGAACGGCAGCGGTGTGTCCTCGTTCCAAGCCCTCATGGTGTCCACCGCCTCCCGCGTGGGTACGGGCAACATCATCGGTGTTGCCACCGCGCTGTGCGTGGGCGGCTTCGGCAGCGTGTTTTGGATGTGGGTCATCGCCATTATCGGCGGCGCTACGGCTTTCGTGGAGAGCACGCTGGCCCAGATCTACAAAAAGCGTGGCAAGGACGGCTGCTACGGTGGCCCTGCCTACTACATTGAGGCGGCCTTTAAGGGGAAGAAGGGCGTTGCCATTCTCTTTACCGTGTTTTTGATTTTGACCTACGGTATCGGCTTCAATATGCTGGCATCCTACAACCTCCAGTCCACCTTCTCCACCTACAGCTTCTATAATGCCGACATCACCCCTTGGATCATCGGTTTTGTCATCGCTGCGCTGGTGTGCTACTGCCTCATGGGCGGCGGCAAGCGCATCGTGTCGGTGACGGGCGTTCTCGTGCCCATTATGGGTGCTCTCTACATTTTGGTGGCGCTGGTGCTGGTGATCCTCAATGCCAAGATGCTGCCCGATGTGTTCCGTCAGATCTTCGTGGGCGCCTTTGATTTCCGCGCCATCTTCGGCGGCTTCGGCGGTTCCTGTGTTATGTACGGCATCAAGCGCGGCCTCTTCTCCAATGAGGCAGGTGTGGGTTCTGCTCCCAACGCCGCCGCCTCTGCCGACATTGACCATCCCGTGAAGCAGGGCTTGGTGCAGACCCTGTCCGTGTTTATCGACACCCTCCTTGTCTGCTCCGCCACTGCCTTTATGTGCATGACCTCCGGTGTGACCCCTCCCACCACCAGCGCCGAGGCAGCCTCCTATGTGCAGGCTTCCCTCAGCGTCACTTTGGGCGGCGTGGGCCCCATTTTCATCACCGTAGCCATGGTGCTGTTCGCCTTCACCACACTTCTGGGCAACCTTTTCTATGTGGATAAGGCCATCAACTATCTGCTGGGCAAAGAGCCTACGAAGGTGGTGCGGAATATCTGCTATGTGGTGGCTTCCCTCATTATCTTCGTGGGTGCGGGCTTAAGCGCCGATATGCTGTGGAACATCGCCGATGTGCTGATGGGAGGCATGACCATTATCAACATCCCCGTGATCCTTTACTTGGGCAAGTATGCCTACCGCGCACTGCGTGACTACGAGCACAAGAGCGCAGAGGGCCTCGAGATGACCTTCTGCAAGAAGGACATCGGCCTCGCCGACGAGACGGATTACTGGAACTGAACAAGGCAAGAAAAAAGCTGACCGCCGCGGCGGTCAGCTTTTTTTATGTGTGTTGGGATGGATTATGCTTCGTTCTCGTCTTGCCAGACGGGGGCGGCAGCGCCTTTGTACTTCTTTTTGAAGATCCGTCTGCGGAAGAGGAACACCGTGTAGACGCACCACAGCACAAAAAAGATGGCGAGGGCGATGAGGGCGTTGGTGAGGGATTTGCCTGCAAAGCCCAAAAGGAACAGCAGCGGGGCGATCATCACCATGGCGGGGAAGTTGGAGAGGATGTACAGGCTGGAGGTGGGGGTGCGGAGGCCGGGGTCGATCTCCTTCAGCAGGATCATGCCGTTGGAGGCAGTACCCGTCAGTGTGCCGAAGGACATGAGGAAGAACTCATGCTCGAAGCCCTTGAAGCACTCCTTGGAGACCTTGCGGATGTACACATAGGTGATGGCAGCGCCGACCACGCTGAGGATAACGATGGGCAGGACATAGTTCTTAATGTCGTTGATCTCGATGGCGGCCACGCCTGCCACGATCATCAGATCGAAAGCAAAGCCGGAGATACGATCCATCTGATAGTTGTTGATGTACTGGCGGTGCATCAAGTTGCGCTTGCGCAGCACCTTGACCACGGCGCGGATCAGCATACCGGCAATGGAGGCCCACAGGAAGTTAAAGCCCCATGCGATGCTGTTGGTAAAGTCGGAGAGGATGCCCAGCAGGTACATAAAGCCGAAGGCGATGGCGTAGGCCAATGCCACGAAGCCCGTCTGAATGGTGAACTTGTCCACAGACTCGTTGTCGGGGATCTCGGTACCGTCGGGGTTGGTATGGTCAATGACCTCGCCGGAGGGTCTTGCCTCGCGGACATGGAGGCCGCCGCGCTTCTTGCTGATGTTGATGTGCAGCACGCCGAACACGGAGGCCACCAAAAAGCCGAGGGAGGCGAGGGACAGGCCGAAGCTGCCGTTGCCTGCGAACATGGCGGCGGGGGTGTTGGTAAAGTTGATGTCCCAGCTGAGGGCGTTGCCGGGGCCCTGACCGAAGGCCAAGGGGAGAATGAGACCGCAGACATAGGAGACGATCTTCTCACCGTGGCGGGTCAGCAGGAACAAGAGAATGGTGATGCCCATGCCTACGAAGGCCTGCAGCATATAGGTGCCGCCCTGCAATGCGCCGTACTCCACCACCTGTATCTTTTTGGTCTTGTGGGTGCTTTTTTCCGTCTTAAGGGACATGGCGGCAAAGCCGATGGCGAGACAGTGATAGGTGATGACCTGCATGAGGCGGTTATCCACCATGACGAAGCCAAACTGCTTGGTGATAATGTTCACCACCAGCAGCAGTGTACCGCCCAGCAGCGCCGAGGGAATGAGGCACTTGCGGAACAGGGGGATAGTGCGGCGCAGAATATTGCCCAGCATCAAAAACAGCAGCAGAAGGCCAAGCTGTACAAGAAACGCCCAAACGGCGTCATAATTTGCCATTGTAAAATCCCAACTGAATGTTTTATCCATGTGATTTTCAGCTCCTTACATTCACTTAGTAGCCAACGGGAAATGACCTCCCATTGGACTTTATCTATGTAAAACCCGCGAAGGGTGAATCCGATTAATTATAAACCCATCTTCTTCCTTCGTCAAGCATGGTTGGGGAAAAGGAGGGGGCGGAAAAAGGAAAAACCTGCGCTGACGACGGTGTCAGCGCAGGTTCTTTATGGAAATGTTATTCCTCCCACAGATACACGCGGCACTCGTAGGGACGGAGGGTGGTGCTATCAAAGTCGGGGTAGTTGTGGAGGATGCACTGGGCGGTAGATTTATCAAAGCCTGCGGGGAACTTCGCCTTTGTCCCCTTCTCCGTAAAGCTGCAGATGACGAGGAGCTTTTCTCCCACCATCTTGCGGCTGTAGCAGTAGACCTTGCCGTTTAGGAAGAAATGCTCGCGGTATTGTCCGTGGCGCACCACGGGCAACTCCTTGCGGAGATGGATGGCCTTGCGGTAGAAATGGAGAATGGAATCGGGGTCACTCTCCTGTTGGGCCACGTTGATTTCTCGGTAGTTGCGGTTTACATAAAACCACGGCGTGCCTGTGGTGAAGCCTGCGTTCTCGCTGTCGTCCCACTGGACAGGGGTGCGGGCGGAGTCGCGGGAAGAGCGCCACATTTTCTTGAGGCGCACGTCCTCGGGCTTGCTTAAATTGCTGTGGGCGTAGTTATAGCGGGTCTGCACATCCTCGTACATATCGGCGCTCTCGGGCTGCCAGTTCAGCATGCCGATTTCCTGCCCTTGGTAGATGAAGGGCGTACCCTGCTGGAAGAGCATGGCGGCGGCAAGGGTCTTGCCGCTCTGCTTCCAATATTGTTCGCTGCCGTAGCGGGAGATGATGCGGGGATGGTCGTGGTTTTCTAAATAGAGCATATTCCACGCCTTGCCCCACAATTTCTTCTGCCAAGAGGAAAAGGCGTGCTTCATGCGGTGGAGGGAGAACTTGGTGGGGAGATAGTCGGTAAAGAGGCAGTCGGCGCACTGGCACTGGAACTGAATCATCATGTCCAGCTGCCCCTGCTCCTCGTCAATATATTTGAGGGCCCGCTTAGGCCACACCAAGGGGGCTTCGGCGAGGGTGAAGCAGTCGTAGTGGTCGAAGACGTCACGCTTGAACTCGGCGAGGTACTCGTGGATGTGGGGGCCGTGGTTATAGCAGGGCATACCCTTATAGATGGGGAAGAGGTGGTCATCGGGCAAGCCCTCTTTTTTGGAGATGTAGGTGATGACATCCTCGCGGAAGCCGTCCACACCCATGTCCAGCCAAAAGCGGAGGATTTTCTTCACTTCCTCGCGGACGAGGGGGTTATCCATGTTGAGGTCGGGCTGCTTCACGGCGAAGAGGTGGAGGTAATACTCCCCACGCACCTCGTCGAATGTCCACGCCTTGCCCTCGAAGTTGCTGTCCCAGTTATTGGGGAGCTTGCCATCTTCACGGGCAGGCCGCCAAATGTAGTAGTCGGTGTAGGGGTCGATACGCTGGCGGCTCTTTTGAAACCACTCATGTTCATCGCTGGTGTGATTTACCACCAAGTCCATCACTAATTTCATCCCACGCTGATGGCAGCCCTCCAGCACTTTTTGGAAAGCCTCCATGCCGCCGAACTGGGGGTCGATGTCCATATAGTCGGCGATGTCGTAGCCACAATCTGCCCCGGGGGAGGGATAGATGGGGGAGAACCAAATGCCGTCACAGCCTAAGGATTGAATATAGTCCAGCTTTTCCAGCACGCCCCACAAATCGCCCATGCCGTCGCCATTGCCGTCCTTGAAGCTGCGAGGCCAGATTTGATAGAATACCATATCCTTATACCAGCGGCTGCGTGCCATACCCATCGCTCCTTTTTCTTGCTTTTTTTTACATTATAGCACTCGTGGTGTCGTCTGTCACCGATAATATGATTGACAGGGGGATTTTCCGCCGCTACAATGGGCGTAGTGAGTGAGCTTGAGGAGGAATCTACCTATGAAGCAGCAGGATAAGCGCAACCGTATCTGTTTCGGTCTCGGTACGGTGGGGCGGGATATGCTCTACGCCTTCGAGGCCAATACCATTCTCTATTTCCTCTCGGATGTGCTGTCGCTGCAGGTTTGGGAGTTTGCCGCCACCAGCATGATTTTGTCGGTGCTGCGTATTTTCGATGCTCTCAATGACCCCATTACAGGTCTTGTCATCGACAATATCCGCTCCCCGTGGGGTAAGTTCAAGCCTGCTATTTTGGTGGGCGGCATTTTAAGCGCTGTGTTCTTTGTCCTCCTCTTTGCCAACATCGGTACGGGCTGGGTCTTTGTCATTTCCTTCGGCCTTGCCTATCTCCTGTGGGACATTGCCTACGGTATCAACGACATCGGCTACTGGACGCTGCTGCCCGCCATGTCCTCCGACCAGAAGCAGCGGGAAAAGACGGGTACGTTCGCCCGCATCTGCGCCAACATCGGTATGTACATCGTCATGGTGGCATGGCAGCCTGTAACCAGTGCGCTGGGAGATACCCCCAAGGTGTGGTTTTGCTGCACCCTCGTTATCGCCGTCATCTTCCTTCTCGGCCTTCTCTTCCCCCTCTTGGGTGTGAAGGAGCGGCGCACTGCCCCCGAGGCGCAGGAGTCCACCTCCTTGCGTCAGATGTGGAACGCCCTTGTGAAGAACGACCAGCTCATGTGGACGACCCTGTCCATGAGCCTTTTCATGGTGGGCTATACCACCACTGTCAGCTTCGCCCTCTACTATATGAAATACATCTTCGGCGACGAGAGCCTCTATGTGGTGCTCGTGGCGGTGGTGGGCGTTGCACAGTTGAGTGCGCTGGCGGTCTATCCCCGTATCGCCGCGAAAATGAATCGCCGCAAGCTCTACACCGTGGCAACGGTACTGGTGCTGGCGGGCTATCTCCTGTTCTTCGTGGCGGAGATTTCCCTCGTCCTCATTGTCATCGGCGCGGTGCTGGTGTTCGTGGGACAGGCTTTCATTCAGACCTTGATGCTCATGTTCCTCGCCGACACGGTGGAGTACGGTCACTGGAAACTGGGCAAGCGCAACGAGTCCGTCACCTTCTCCATCCAGCCTGTTATCAATAAGCTGGGCGGCGCCATCTCCACAGGCTTTGTGAGCTTGACCCTCCTCCTCTCGGGTATTAAAATCGACGGCGGTACGGTGGATGCCATCGACGCCTCGGGTAAGCTGATTTTCAAAAGCGCCATGTTCGCCCTGCCCTTGGTGTTCATCCTCGTGGGCTATGTGGTGTATTTGAAGAAGTATAAAATTGACGAACAATTCTACGGCGAGATTTTGCAGGATTTGGAAAGTAAATAAGCAAAAAAGCACCCTGTTCCCACGGGAACAGGGTGCTTTTTTGCTTGTAAGTTAGGCAACTGTGCCTGCCTTGTTTTCGTACTTGAGGTGGGCGCCTGTGTCCATGATGGTCTTGAGAATTTGCACCAAGTCGTAGACATCGGTGTAGCGGATGTAGAGGGGCTGAGGAGCAAGGCGAATGACGTTGGGATAGCGGAAATCGGGGACGACACCTGCCGCCTTCAGCGCCTCGTTGATGCGGGCGGCCTCGGCGTGTTCCAATGCCACATGACCGCCGCGAACAGCGTCCTCACGGGGATTGCCCACGGTGAAGCCGTAGGAGCTCAGCTCCGTGTCGATGAGGTACATGAGATAGGCGGTCAAGTCGAGGGACTTGGCGCGAACCGCCGCCATGTCCACCCCTTCATAGATGTCCAGCGCGCCGTCCACGGCGGCAAGGCTGAGGACTGCCCCCGTGCCCGTCTGCCAGCCGCCAGCGTTGTCGGCGTGTTCGAAGGTGTCGCGCAGTTCAAACTGGGTATCCTTGCGGTTGCCCCACCAGCCGCTAAGGCCGGGGCCGCGGGAGAAGTGGCGGGCGTTGATGTAGAGACCTGCAATGGCGCCGGGGCCGCCGGAGAGGTACTTATAGTTGCACCACAGTGCAAAGTCGCAGTCGATTTTGGCAAAATCGTGGTCGATGTTGCCGATGCTGTGGCACAAATCGAAGCCGATAATAATGCCCTTTTCGTGGGCAACCTTCGTCAAGCGCTCCAAGTCGAGAAGCTGGGCACTGCGATAGAGGACGGAGGGCAGGAGGGCCACCGCCACATCCTCCGTCATGGCGGCGAGGATGTCCTCTTCATTGAGAGTCTTGCCATCGCGGCTGTGGATGACCTTTACCGTTTTCTCGGGGTCGAGGCCGCGGCTCTTGACAAAACTGGTAATTGCGTAGCGGTCGGTGGGGAAGTTCAGCTCGTCAATGAGAATTTTGTTGCGTGCGCCCTCGGGCTTATAAAAAGTGGCGATGCACTGGTGGACATTCAAGGTGGTATTGGCGCAGATGGTGACCTCCTCGGGTTTTGCGTTAATGAGGCGGGCTAATTTTGCGCCAATCACATCGTGGTAGAGGAAATAGTTGGTAGGTGCGCCCGACCAGATGTTGATGCCGTAGGTTTTCCAATCCTCCAAAGCACGCAGTACGGCTCTTTCCGCGTCCTTCGAGCATAGGCCCAGGGAGTTGCCGTCCATGTAGATTTGGTTTTCCTTGGTGTAGAAATGGTTGCGGAGATGGGCGATGGGGTCGAGGGAGTCCTTGTATTCAGCAAAGGCTCTGCCGTTTTCGTAAGTACCCATGGAATGATCCTCCTTGTGGTTTCTTGCCTTGATTATACACGATGAAACAGGCTGTTGCAATGAAAAACCACCCAAAGAGGGCTCTTTGGGTGGTTTTGTCATGGATTTACTTGGAAAGGAGACGGAAGGAGATTTTCCGCTGAGCGTTATCCCGCATCATGGCCTCGTATTCCTCCTCGGGCAGCATCTGCAGCGCACCGAAGGGGCAGACCTTCACGCAGGCGGGCTTTAAGCCGTGCTTGACACGCTCCACGCAGCCGTCGCACTTGGTCATCTTGCCGCTTGCACCGTTGAAGCAGGGCTGGGCGAAGGGACAGGCCATAGCGCAGCTGTGGCAGCCGATGCAGTTGGTGTTGTCGTAGACGGTGAAGCCCGTGTCGGGGTCTTTGCGGAGGCACCCTGTGGGGCAGCCTGCGATACAAGGGGCATCGGCACAGTGCATACAGGCGATGGAGAGGAAGGTGAAACGGGGATCTTCCACGCTGCCCTGTTCATTCACAAAGGTGGTGCGGAAGGGGGTATCACCGGCGGCTACGTCGATGTCGTTCTGATCCATACAGGCGATGGCGCAAGCGCCGCAGGCCACGCACTTGGACTCATCCAATACAAATACATATTTCATGGTTTAGTCCTCCACTTTCTCAATGCGGCAGCGCAGCTGTTTATAGCCGGGGAAGCCGGTGTAGGGGTCAAGGTGATCGATGGGCATGAGGCTGTTGACATTGGCCTCCTTGTAGCCGTGGAACATATTCACATCGCCCACATTGGAAATGCTGCTGATGTTGGCCTTGACGGTGATGCTGCTGATCTGGGATACGATACGGATGGTATCCCCCTGCTTGATGCCGAGGCGAGCGGCGTCGGCGGGATTGATGTCGGCGCTGGGCTCGGGGCGCAGGGAGCGGAGCCAAGGCACATTGTGGGTACGGGAATGGACGGCGTTGGGGATGCGGGCGCCGCTCATCAGAATGAAGGGGAACTCCTTGGGATCGGCATCGTCGTCGCTGCTCTTATGGATGGGCAGGGGATCGAGATCGGGACGACCCAGCTCCTCCAGAACGGAGCAGCTCAGCTCAATTTTACCCGTAGGAGTGGGGAGACCGTTCTTCAGCATGGTGCCGGGGACATAGCGGGTGGCGTTGGGGGAGCGGACAGGCAGGGGTGCGTCCTTCACAGCCTCCCAGTCGGTGATACCGCTGGGGGAGAGGATGTACTGGACGGACTTATCGTAGCCTGCACGGAGAAGGTCATCGTCCAGATCGAGGGCGTTGGCCAGCATGGTGATGATCTCCACATCGTCCTTGTTGTCGTGGACGGGGGCGATGACGGGACGGGTATACTCAATGAACTGACCTACATAGCACTTCACCTCGCCGCGCTCAAAGGAGGTGGAGGCGGGGAAGACGATGTCGGCGTGGTCGATGACATCGGTATGGAAAATGTCGGTGGCCATGACGAAGTCCATGTCCTTCAGCGCTTTGAGGAAGCGGGGAGACTCGGGGTACATGCGGTCGTTGACACCGAACATGACCATGGCCTTGATGGGATAGGGTTTTGCCTCTTCCATATGGCGTACCAAGTCCATGCCCTGACCCTGCTTGTCGTGGAGCAACCGCGTCCACAGGGGGAAGCGCTCACTGCCTACGCGGGGCTTGGCATTCTCGGGGAAGCGGGACATGTAGAACTCATGCTCCAAGGACTCAAAGCCGCCGTCACTGTCGCAGAGGGTATCGCGGCAGGGGAGCAGCGTACCGGGACGGTCAAAGCGGCCGGAGATGGCCATGAGGCTCAGAATAGAGCGGTGGACATTGTAGCCGTTGGTGCGGTGGGTAAGACCGTTACCGGGGAGGATGGCGGAGGGATCGGTCTCCAAGAACATGTCCAGCGCCTTGCGGATGTCTGCGGCGGGGACGGAGGAGATTTCCTCAGCCTTCTGGAGCGTGAACTGCTTGACATAGTCGGCATACTTATCAAAGCCGTAGCAGTACTTCTCCACGAAGTCCTTGTCATAGAGGCCCTCTTCGATCATCACCTTTGCCATGGCGTGGGCGATGGCGGCGTCAGAGCCGATCTTGGGCTGGAGATAGAGGTCGGCATACTTTGCCGCCAAGTGGGTGCGGCGGGGGTCGATGACCACCAGCTTGCCGCCGTTGGCCTTCATGCCCAGTACGGCGCGGCCCATGGGATAGGAGTTGATGACGCCGTTGGAGCCCCAGCTCATGATCATCTTGGTGTTGCGCAGATCCGGCATGGAGAAAGCGCCGAACAGGGAGTTGTAGCTCATGACCTCGGCGGTATGGCAGGTGCTGGACTCGGTGATGTAGTTGGGAGAGCCGAAGGAGTAGGCAAGGCGATGGAGCCAGGGGCGGAACCACTTGGAATAGCCGCACAGGAAGGTGACAGCCTCAGGGCCGTAGGCGGCCTTGACCTTATTCAGCTCACGGGCGCAGATCTCCATGGCCTCTTCCCAAGAGATGGGCTCGAACTTACCCTCGCCACGCTCACCCACACGCTTCATGGGGGTCTTGAGGCGGTCTTCACGGTAGATGTACTGGCGGTTGGCTGCACCCTTGGTGCAGAGGACGCCGTTATTGCTGGGGAAGCCGTCGGTGCCCTCGATTTTAATGACCTTGCCGTCCTTAATGTAGGCATCGATGCCGCACTGCGGGCCGGGGGTACAGATATCGCAGACAGTGTGGCGAATTTCGATCCCTGTTTCTTCACAGGGGATCTTTGCTTTTATGAGTCGCTCCAGTTCAGTCATGGGAGGCACCTCCGATCAATTCAATAAAATCTCTGGGCAGACCGTGCTGCTCCAGCAAGCCGCGCTGGGCGGGGGTGAGGGTGGACTCGGCCCCCAACAGCTGCTTGGTCAGGTGATGTTTCAAAATGCCGCTGATCTTATAGTTGCCGAAGATATTCACGCTCTTGAGATGACCTTCATCCATCACCAGCTCGATGGAGAAGTTCTTGCCCGCAAAGCGGTGGTGCTCACCCTGCACCGAGGCATCACCGAGGCCGATGAAGTCCATATCGAAGAAGTGGGTGATGTTGTGGAGAATGTTGCCGTGATACTCCGTGTGGACACCGGCCATGTTGGCGCCGGCGCAGGCACCCTGTGCCCCTGCGTTGGCCCACAGGCCGATGATGGCAGTCTTGCCCGTCTGCAAATTTCTGCCCTCGCAGCAGTCGCCTGCGGCGTAGATGCCCTTGACGGAGCTCTCCATGTGCTCGTCTACCACCACAGCGCGGCCGATGTTGACGCCGCTGGGACGGAGTACATCTACATTGGCCCGCGTGCCGATGCACAGGCACACCAAGTCACTCTCCAGCTTTGCCCCGTCGGCGAAGGTGACGCCCCCTTCATCGATAGCGGACACCTTGGCATCGAAGGCGAAGGCAACGCCCTTTTCCTCCAGCTTGCTTTGGATGGCTTCTGCAGTGGAGCGGTAGGCCGCCAGAGGGAAGAGATAGGGGGCGGCATCTACGATGGTGACCTTGACCCCTGCGGCGTGTAGAAGCTCTGCTACCTTGATGCCCACCATGGAGCCGCCCACCACAGCGGCGGTGCGGACAGTGTGGGTATCGAGATAGCTGCGCAGACGCTGTGCGTCCTTCAAAGTGCGCATCAAGAACCACTTCTCCCCCGTGCAGGTCAGAAAACCGGGGACGAGGGCATCGGCACCGGTGGCAAGGAGGATGCCGTCGTAATTTTCGTAGGTGGCCTTATCGGTGGTAATGGTGCGTTCTGCGCTCACTTCAACCACCGTTTCGCCGATGATGTCCAGCTTCAGCTCCTTGGCGATGTCCTCCAGCGTGCCGAAGGGGAACACGGCCTCATAGGGCAGCTTCCCTGCGGCGTGATAGGTGGAGAGCATGGGGCTGAAGGGCGGGGCACCGGAGTTGTCAAAGACATGGATGGCGGCATCGGGTGCGTGGGCGCGGAGGGCTTTGGCCCCGTTATAGCCGGCGCAGCCAAAACCGATGATGGCATATTTTTTCAAAACATCACCTTCTCAATCTGGTAGATTTGGTTGCTCAAAAGGTAAAGTTATCGCAGTAGAAACGCTCCACGGGGAACTTATAGTCCGCTGTGGGGACGAATTTCTTTTTGGGTACGGCGCGGCCTCCCTCGTTGTAGAGGTTGACCCAGCAGAGCCAATCGTCATAGCGGTGGGGGAAGTCGGCGCGGAAGTGACCTGCGCGGCTGTCCTCACGGAAGAGGGCGGCGGTGAGGTAGAAATCCGTCACATCGGCGATGGCCTTGACCTCCTCCAGCTTCAGGAGATAGTGGGGATCGGCAGCGGCAAGGTGGGAGAGCTTTTCCTCACGGAGCTGCTGCAGCTGCTGCTGTGCCCTGTGAAGGGCACCGGCGGTCTTGAGGATAGATACGTCGTAAGGTGTGATGATCTTCTGCAGGTCGGTAAGTACCTCTGCGGGGGTCACGCCCTCTTTGCCCAAGGGGGCGAAGGTGGCCTCCAGCATGGAAGCAGCGGCCTTGGTGTCGAGGTCGACCGCCTCTGCACCTGCGATGAATTCCGCCGCAGCACGGCCGGACATGCGTCCTGTAATGGCGGTGGTCATCAAGGCGAAGCCGCCCATGTATACGCCGGGGTCAAGACTGCGGCAGCGGCCTGCACAGTAAAGACCTTTCACGGCGGTTTCGCCGTTTTCGCCTGTTTCTACTGCGCCGTTGGACAGCTGCACCTGTGTGATCCACTCAAATTTATCGCGGAAGAAGTCGATCCCCTCGTCAATAAGCTTATCGTAGTGGAGGAGATGCCGTCCTGCCTTGGGACGGACGATGGGGTGGTCTTTTTCCTCAATGGCGCTCAAGTCGAGAGTAATAGGGCCGCGGCCTGCCAGCGTTTCCAGTGCCATGCCGCGGGTGATGTAATGGGGATCGGTGTTGGGGCCGAGGATGGGGGAATAGCGGTTCATAAAGACCTCGCCCTCGCGGTTGACGAACTTGGCGCCCAAGGGCATCAGTACCGTCTGTCCCTCCCACTCGAAATCGCGGGGGACATTCCAAATGTGGAGGAACTCGAAGTTGCGCAGCACAGCGCCTGCACGGAAGGCGAGGCAGGGGCCTTCGCCGCAGGCGGTATTTTGGTTGTAAGAAGGCTTCCAGCTGGCGATACCGGCGGCGATGACCACCGCCTTGGCTTGGAAGATAAGGGGCTGCCCCGTCACATAGTTGAAGCCCACCGCACCAACGATGCGGTCATTTTTCTTGATAAGCTCCGTGATCTCGATGCGGCCTAAGCGGCGCACGCCGAGACGCTCCATCTCGCGGATCATGGCGGCGCGGGCATTGGGGCCGCCCGTTCCCTTCACCGCTACAGGGAAGAGGCGCACATGGTCAAGAGAACGCTGGGGGACGCTGCGGTAGCTGCCTTCGTCGTCTTTCAGATAGGTGCAGCCAAGGCGCTGATACTCCTCGAAGATCTCGTGGGACTGCTGCCAAATGGTCTCCATCACATCCTGCTGGCAAAGACCGTCCCAGTAGTAGGTGAAATCTTTGACCCAGTCCTCAGCGCTGTCGCCGCCGCGGCAGACCTCTAAGTCGCCGCCGGAGAGGTGCATCAGACCACCCCAGTCGCGGAAGGATTTATCCACGATCAGCACATCGGCATTGGGGTCAGCCTCTTTTGCGCCCTTGGCTGTCCAAAGGCCGGAAGAGCCGCCGCCGATAACGAGGATGTCGGTGGTAATGCGCTCGGGTGTGTTAAGCATTGTCCTCGCCTCCTTCTTTCAGATGGGAAAAGGGGGAGGGGAAGGGCTTTTTGAACGGGTGGACGAAAATCGCGCCCACAGGGCAGGCCAGCTCGCAGAGATAACAGGAATGGCAATCATCACCATAGGCGATGTAGGCCTTGCCCTCGTCATTCATGCGGAGCGTGTCCAAAGGACAGTTCTCCACACAGGTGCCGCAGCCAATACACAGCTCGGCGTTGATGAAACGAATCATACGCAACCCTCCCAATAAATACACTTTATCGAGTATAAAATAGCATAAGGGAATTCCTGCCGTCAAACAACGGTTTGTTGTGACTGTATACTGTGTTTTATTTTTGGCGGGAATTTCGTCCCATCCTCTTGCATTAAGGCTGCGTGTTTTGTTATAATCGGGGCGAGATAAAGACATGTCCACAACGGAATGTTGAGGAAAGAGGTGGCAAGATCCATGAGAATTGAACAGGTGCGCTATCTGCTCCATGTAGCCGAGAGCGGCTCCATCAGCCGCAGTGCCAAGGTGCTGAATATCTCCCAGCAGGGCTTGAGTCAGAGCATCCATCAGCTGGAGCGTGAGCTTGGGGCGCGGCTTTTGTACCGCGACGGCAACAAGACGAAGCTGACGGCGGCGGGCAAGCTGGTGAAGGGCAGCATGGAAAAAATGGTCAGCAGCTGCGATGAGGTCTATATGCACTTGGCCTCCAACGCCATCCATATCAATCACAATGAAAAGCAAACCTGCCGCGTTCGCGTGACACCCCATCTATGTATTACCGTCATGCCCGCTGTGCTGCAGCGGATGAGTAAAGTACATCCCCAGCTGCTGCTGAGTGTGTCCGAGAGTGAAATTTTGGACATCTTGAAGGTGGAGGATTTTGACACGGACGAGGTGTTTATTATCACCTGCCCTGAGAAGTTTTTGCCCCAATTGCTGGAAAAGAAGGGCGTGATCGACTTCCGTGAGACCTCGCGTGCTGCCATCAATGCGGCAGTACATGTTTCCCATCCTCTGGCCTCCCGAGAGAAAATCACGGTGGACGACTTGTGCAATTACCCCTTGGCGCTGTTGGGCTCGTCCATCAATGTGCTGCGCAATGTCATGGGTGAGCGTTTCAAAGACGCCAATGTCCGTCTCCACACCACCAACTTTGAGTTGTTCCGTGCGGCGGCATCGATGAAGGAAGTTATCTCTCTGTCGGGACCTTTGGCCTATGAGCAGGCAGATCATTCCAAGCTGGTGCACGTTCCCTTGGAGCGGCCCGAGACGATCCTCTTCGGCTATGTGGTGAATCGCTATACCCAGAATTTTCCCATGGCGCAGGAGCTGCTGGGCGTGATGGAGGATGAGCTTGAGAAGATGCAAAAATACGGGAGATAAGAGAAATGAAAAAGACCCCGCAGGAACGAGATGTTCCTGCGGGGTATGTTGTTTATACCGAGGTCAGCGTATTGTAAAGATCGGTGACATGCTGCAGGGCAAAGTCACAAAAGTCCGTCAAATACGGGGTGTTCTCCTTGCGGGCCAGATAGGAGATATACACCTCGTGGGACAGATCCGCGCCGATGACCTCAATGCGCTTATAGCGGTGTGCGGCGGCACTGGAAGAACGGTCGGTAGCAAGGCCGATGCCGAGATCGCGATCCACGGCGGAGAAGATGCCTTCATAGCTGGTGAAAACGCCTTTGCAGAAGAAATTGACATTGTTGGCCAGCATCAGCGAGTCAAACTGCAAACGGGAGGTGTTGCCCTCGTCACGGAGGAGCATGGGCATATTCTCCAGATCCTGCAGCTGCAGCACGGGATGCTCTGCCTCCAGCAGAGGGTGGAGCTTGCTGTTGGGGTGACAGATGAACGCGGCCTTGTTGGTGCAGATGTACTGGCTCACCAGACCGGGGAGAGAGGGCTTGCTGTCGGTGATGATCACATCCAGCACGCCGGAGGAGAGCATGGAGATCAGTTCAGAGGGGGAGTGGACATGGATGGCGATCTCCGGCTCACTGTTTTGCTCTTGATACTTCTGCGTCAGATCCACCACGATGGTGTGACCGAAAGCACCCACATGGAGGAGCTTGCGGCGGCTGTTGCTGCGCATAAGGGATTCCATATGGGACATATAGGACACGAGGTGGGCGGAACAACCTGCCATATTCCGTCCGCTGTCGGTCAGATAGACCTTGTTACCCACGCGGTCGAACATTTTGGTGTCGAAATGCTTTTCGATGGCGCGGATGGCCTGGCTGACGGCAGATTGGCTGATATTCAGCTTTGCAGCGGCGGCAGACATGCTCTGCATCTCGCAAACAGCGAGAAAAACCTTCATATCGCGGATGGTCATACGATCGTCTCCTATACAGCAGGTGTATTCTATCCTGTCCATTATACAATAGGAGATACCCTCGAGGCAAGCCTTTCCTTTGGAAAGAAAAGCGGGTATAGTTACAAGGATTTATTACAGTTGCATTTGCCACGGCTTTCTTCCGTGGAAGAGAATAGGAGAAAAGTACAGGAAAATATAATAAGTATTTACTTATGGCAATCTGTCAGTATTTCCTTCTTACCTTGGGAGCTGAGGGAAATTTTGCGGTGCGTATTGGCGGAGATAACGGAAAAAAGGCGGGAAGTTTGGCCATTTTGACAGAGATAAAAACCTTTACTTCCCTGCGAATGTAGGGTATATTAGGGGTGGGAAGAGGTTTGTGAGACAACCCTTCCCCGCAATATTCCTTTTGTTTGTGAATGAATTATCAAGAAGTTAAAACTTATGGTTACCTATAACGAAAGAAAATGTTGTGACCTCGTGTGGGACGATACCCCTGTCGTCCATGGCAATGAGAAAAGGAGAGTGGGAAAAAACAATGCGTGTGCTTGAAAAGATCACGAAAGGAATCACAGATGTGCTGGGCGTGATCGCCGGCGTGATGATCGCGGTCATGATGCTGCTGGCGGTGCTGGATGTGGTGATGCGTTCCGTCTTTGCCGCACCCATTATCGGCGCCACAGAGATCATCCAGATCCTCAATGTGGGCATCGTGGTGGCGCTGGGCGCCGGTACGGTGGCCAACCAGCATGTGACGGTGGACTTCGTCATGGACAAGATGCCCAAGGCGCCCCGCTTTTACATCCAGCTGGCGGTGGATGTGCTGAATATTGCCATTCTGGTGCTGCTGGCGGTGTGCTCGTTCCAGTTTATGGATAAGTCTCAGGCGCAGGGATATACCTACTCTCTGCTGAAGATCCCAGAGTGGCCCTTCGTCGGCCTCATCGCCATCGGCCTTCTGGGCGGCGTGGTGGGCGTTGTGTGTACCATGTGCCGTGAGGTTATGGCTTTCAAGGCGGAGAAGAATATGCCTGCCAAGGGAGAGGAGGATGGACAATGAGTAACGAATTGATCGGCTTGCTGGGTATTATCGTTCTGTTCATCCTGCTGGCCTGCCGTCTGTGGATCGGCAGCGCTATGGCACTGGTGGGCTTTTTGGGTATCCTCGTGATGCGTAACGGCGTACAGGCGATGGCAGTCCTTGCCTCGCAGCCCTTCGGTACGCAAAATAACTACGTAATGACCGTCGTGCCCATGTTTGTCTTAATGGGTCTGGTGGTCTCCCGCACCAACATCGGCAGCGGTATGTTCCGGTGCATGAATGCGTGGATCGGGCGCTTCCGCGGCGGTCTGGCCTCGGCCACGGTGCTGGCCAGCGGTCTGCTGGGCGCCATTACCGGTTCTCACATGGCCGGTACCATCATCATGTCCAAGATCGCCCTGCCCGAGATGAAGCGCTATGATTATGATGAAGGTCTTGCCTGCGGCTCTATCGCCGGCGGCGCACCTCTGGCCATCATCATTCCCCCCAGCATCCCCATGATCATGTACGGCATCATCACCGAGGAGAACATCGGCGCACTGTTCATCGCCGGCATCATCCCCGGTATCGTCCTCATGATCATCTACATCCTTATCATCTCGCAGGTGGTCTGCCGCCGCGATCCTTCCAAGGCTCCTCCCAGCCCCCGTACCAGCTGGAAGGAGAAGTTCGGCAGCATCGTGGGTCTGATCCCCATGATCGTGCTGTTCATTCTGGTGCTGGGCGGTATCTATGCCGGCTGGTTCACCACCACCGAGGCCGGTGCCATCGGTGCTTTCGGCGCCATTGTCATCGGTTTTGTCACCCGCCAGCTGAACTTCAAGAAGCTGTGGGAGTGTATCATCGACAGCGTGAAGCTGACCGGTACCATCGCCATCATGCTCATCGGTACCAACATCTTCATCTACTTCATGTCCATGAGCAAGATCCCCTTCTTCCTGTCCAATCTGGTCACCTCTTTGAATGTCCCCGCCATGGTGGTCATTCTGGTCATCGCACTGGTGTACATCGTGCTGGGTATGTTCATGCCGGATAACCCCATGGTGGTGCTGACCATCCCCATCCTCTATCCCATCGTCAGCTCTCTGGGCATCGACGGCATCTGGTTCGGTATCTTCGTGGTGTTCATGATGGCGCTGGGTTCCATCACGCCTCCCGTGGGCATGGTGGTCTACCTGCTGGGCGGCCTGACCAAGATCCCCGTCAACAAGATCTTCAAGGGCGTTCTGCCCTTCATCATCGGCATGGTCATCGTGATCATTCTGATCGTGGCGTTCCCCAGCATCGTAACCTTCCTGCCCAATATGATGGCCGCAGGATAAACTGTCCGATATAAGCAGCGGCTGCTGTTTGTATAAATAATCACTCGTAATAATAAAACGGAGGGTATTGTAATGAAAAAGTTCCTTGCACTGCTTCTGGCTCTGGCCATGATGTTCGCCCTTGTCGCCTGCGGCGAGAAGGCTCCTGCCGATGACGGTGCCGCCGCTGATGACGGTGCTGCCGCCGAGGTCACTTTTGCCGATCTGGATGAGGTAACGCTGGTTTACAGCAGCACCAAGAATGAGAAGGCCGATGGCGCGCAGCTGGCCTATCTGGAGGCCATCACCACCGCCACCGAGGGTAAGGTGAAGTGGGATGTGTATCTGAGCAACTCCCTGATCACCAACACCCGCGACATCCCCGAGGGCATTGCCACCGGTATTGCCGATGTGGCCACCCTGAACATCAATAACTACACCGGCGCATTCCCCCTGAACTACAATGTGCTGTCCATCCCCTTCACCGGCGTCACCGATGAGTGCCGTCTGGATGTCATGAACTACATGTACGACAAGTATCCCGAGCTGGAGCAGGAGTTCACCGACAACGGCCTGAAGCTCATCGGCTGGTCCCTGACCAACTCCAACAACCTGGGCGTGAAGCTGGGCAAGGAGTACACCTCCATCGCCGATCTGAAGAATGTGGACATCACCGGTTCCTGCGGCGATGACGCCGAGATCCTGGCTGCCGCCGGTGCCGTGCCCGTCACCGTGGCCTTCCCCGAGATCTATCAGTCTCTGGAGAAGAACGTCATCAAGGGCTTCGTCAACCACTCCGCTCCCGCCTTCTCCATGAGCTTCCATGAGCACATCGACAACTGGGTCGTCTTCGGTGAGGGCTCCGGTCTGGCCGTCAACCTGGTGGCCGTGGTCATGGGTCTTGAGAAGTGGAACAGCCTGCCCGCCATCGTGCAGGAGGCCATTCTGGCCGCCGAGCCCGCCCGTGCCGAGGCTGAGGCCGCTACCCAGCGCAACTTCGACAACATGCTGAAGAAGACCATGGCCGACGCCGGCAAGTATGTGGTGGTCCTCAACGACGAGCAGCTGGCCGAGTGGCAGCCCTATGTCCAGCCCACCGTGGATCGCATCCTGGCCGACATGGAGGCCTCTCACCCCGGCTTCGGTGCCATGTATGAGGATCTGTGCAACTATGTTGCCAACTACGGTGCATAAATAGTCTCTCCTCTCTGTTCCTCAGAGCATGAGAAAGACCCGCCGCTTTCGGGCGGCGGGTCTTTTTCAAAATCGACATTAGGAAAAACTGATAAATAATGTCCAAAATAAGTAAACGATAAAATGAAAGGAGAGGGAGTATGCCCCCTATCATTGACCGCAATAAATGCGTAGCCTGCGGCTTCTGCGCGGAGATCTGTCCCGTGGATTGCCTGTATTTAGATAAAGCTGCGAAAAAGCTCATCGTCCGTTATGGTGACGAGTGCTGGCACTGCGGTGCCTGCAAGCAGGATTGCCCCAAGGGGGCCATCACCATGCGGTATCCCCTGTCCCACATGATGCTGTCTTTCCCGCCGGATAAGGAGGTGGCCAAATGATCAAGGTAAGAGATAAGATCGAATGCTGCGACTTCTTGGTAGTCGGCGGCGGCATGGGCGGCTTGGAGGCCGCCATCGCTGCGGCAAGCGGCGGCGCGGATGTCATCGTGGCGGAGAAGCACAATACCCTCCGCTCCGGTTGCGGCGCAAACGGCAACGACCATTTCCTCTGCTACATCCCCGAGATCCATGGCGAGGATATGGAACTGGTGCTCCGTGAGGTGGGCAATACCCTCGATGGCGGCCCGTGGGTGGACATCGATCTGACCCGCGTGCTGCTGCAGCACACCAAGGAAGTGGTGGATCGCTGGGAGAGCTACGGCATCAATATGCGCCCCACAGGCAAGTATGTCTTTGAGGGCCACAGCCTGCCCGGTCAGCAGCTGTACCATCTGAAGTTTGACGGTAAGAAGCAGAAGGGCTGCCTGACGCAGGCTGCCAAGGATGCCGGCGCCCGTTTGATGAACCACGTGCTCATTAACGAGATCCTTGTCAAGGACGGACGCGTGGCAGGTGCTATCGGTGTGGATATCTCCGAGGAAGAGCCGGAGATGGTGCTGTTCCAGTGCAAGGCCGCCATTCTCTGCGCCGGTATGGGCCTGCGCCTCTATCCCCAGCAGAACCCCACCTATATGTTCAATCTCCCCGGCTGCCCTGCCGATGTGGGCAGCGGTCACTCCATGGCTCTGCGTGCTGGTGCTAAGCTGGTGAATATCGACATCCCCAACGTCCATGCAGGCCCGAAATACTTCATGCGCGGTGGTAAGGGCACATGGATCGGCATCAGCTCCACCATTGACGGTAAGCCTGTGACCCCCTATGTGACGGGCAAGCCCTCCCGCGCCACTGGCGATGTGACGGCAGATGTGTGGCCCAGCGTGTATTTGGACAAGATGCTGGACGGCACAGGCCCCGTGTTTATGAATTGCACGGAGCTGGACGATGACGACGTGGAGTATATGCGCTGGGCCTTCGACTGCGAGGGTATCGGCTCTATCTTTGAGTATTTCGATCAGCGCGGCATCGACATTCAGAAGGAAATGATCGAGTTCGGCGTGTTTAACTGCACCATGAACAACGTGGGCGTGGAGATCAACGAGAAGGCGGAGTCCTCGCTGCCCGGCCTTTATGCCGCAGGCAACCAAGTGGGCAATGTCCGCGGCAATCTGGCAGGCGCGGCGGTGTTCGGTATGCTGGCAGGACGCAGCGCTGCGGAATACGTCAAGACCGTGGCGCATCAGTCTATCGAGGATATCCCGCTGGTGGAGGAGAAGAAGGCGCTGTTCTCCGCCATTTGGGATCGTGTGGACGGCGCACACTGGAAGGAACCCGCCTCCACCTTGCAGCAGATCATGAACGACTATGCCCCCGCCTTAAAGCCCCGTACGGAGAATCTCTTCCGCGTGTGCATCAAATATCTGGCGGATCTGAAGAAACTGTGCTATACTGAGCTTATGGCAGAGAACTCCCACGAGTTCATGCGCTGCCTCGAGGTGCTGGATCAGATCGATCTGGGCGAGGCGGTAGCGGTGACGGGCCGCCACCGCAAGGAGAGCCGCGGTCGTCACCAGCGCGCAGACTATAAATTCACCGACTTGACGCTGAACAATAAGTTCATGGTGGTGCATAAGGACGGCGCTGGCGAATATCACATGGAATATCGTCCCCGCCATATGCGGTAAAGAGACGAAAAAAAGGAGCGAAACACATGAAAGTTGTTGTTTTGGGCGGCGTTGCCGCGGGAACGAAGGCGGCAGCGAAGCTGAAGCGGGAAGACCCGTCGGCAGAGGTCGTCATCTATACCAAGGGCAAGGATATTTCCTACGCCGGCTGCGGCCTGCCCTACTATGTGGGCGGTGTTATTGAAGATCGCGAAGAACTGATCGTCAATACCCCCGAGAAGTATATGTCTTTGACGGGAACGCAGGTCTACACGGGCTGTGAGGCAGTGGCGGTGGATGCTGCTGCCCATCAGGTCACCTTTGCTGATGGACAGCAGGTGGGGTACGATAAGCTCATCGTGGCGGTGGGCGCTGCCCCCATCGTGCCTCCTGTAGCGGGTGTGGAGCTGGATGGTGTGTTCACCATGCGTACGCCCGACGATGCCATCGCCATCCGTGCGTATGTGGAAAAGCACAATTGCCGCCGCGCCGTGGTGGTGGGCGGTGGTTTCATCGGTCTCGAGGCCGCAGAAAACCTTATGGCAAAGGGTATGGGCGTTACGGTGGTGGACATGGCCCCTCAGCTGATGCCCAACATCTTCGATGCCGATATGGCGGGCTATGTCCGCCGCCAGCTGCAGAATAAGGGTATGCGCGTGCTGACGGGCACGGCTTTGGCCGGTATCCGCGGCGAGGAGCGCGTGACAGGTGTGGTGACGGCTTCCGGTGTTCTCAGCGCCGATGTGGTGGTGCTATCCATCGGTGTCCGCCCTGCTACCGCCTTTTTGCAGGATTCGGGCCTTGTGATGGAGCGGGGCTGCATCGTCACCGACGAAAAGCAGCGCACCAATCTCCCCGATGTGTACGCCGTGGGCGATTGCGCCATGGTGAAGAATCGCATGACAGGCAGGCTGCAGTGGTCTGCCATGGGCTCTACTGCCAATATCGCAGGTCGCTGCCTCGCCCTCAACTTGGGCGGCACGGAGGCAGCGTACCTCGGCTGCCTCGGTACGGGCGTTGTGAAGCTGGGGGAGGATCTGAATGCCGCCCGCACCGGCCTTACGGAAGTGCAGGCCCGTGAAGCGGGCTACGATGTGGAGACCGTCACCTGCGTCACCGATGATAAGGCACACTACTATCCCGATGCCTCCACTTTTACCACCAAGCTCATTGCCGATAAGCAGAGCCACAAGCTCCTCGGATTGCAGGTGGTGGGCGGCGGCGCAGTGGACAAGATGGCAGATGTGGCGGCGATGGGCATTACCTTTAACGCCAAGGTGGAGGATTTCCTCACCGTGGACTTTGCCTACGCACCGCCCTTCTCCACCGCCATTCACCCCATGGCAGCTGCCTGCGGCGTGATGGTCAACAAACTGGCGGGCAAGATGGTGTCCTTTACTCCCGCAGAGTATGCCAACGGCGCTGCCGAGGGCTATACAGTGGTGGATGTCCATCCTGCACCTACGCTGGCGGGCTTCCCTTGGGCAGATGTTGCCAAACCCGAGGAAGTGGCCGCAAAATACGGCAAGGAGGAGAAGCTCCTCTTCGTTTGTGCCAAGGGTAAGCGTGGCTACCTCATGCAGAATAAGCTGCGTGCTTTGGGCTATACCAACATCCGCGTGCTGGAAGGCGGCGCTGCCGTCAACGTCATTCGCCGCAGCGCACCTGCCGGCGGTAAGCTTGACCCTGCGGAGATCAAGCGGGTCAAGGGCTTGGGCTGCCTGCAGGACAAGCGCTTTGGGGATGTATTCAATGTCCGCGTCATCACCCGTAACGGTAAGATCACCACCGATGAGCATCGGGCGGTGGCAGAGGCTGCCGAGCGTTTTGGCAGCGGCGCGGTGGCTATGACCACCCGTCTGACCCTCGAAATTCAGGGCGTGCCCTATGCCAACATTGATCCCATGATCGCCTTCCTGGCGGAGCACGGCCTTGAAACGGGCGGTACGGGCTCGCTGGTGCGTCCCGTGGTGTCCTGTAAGGGTACGACCTGCCAGTACGGCTTGGCTGATACCTATCGGCTCAGTGAGATCATCCATCAGCGCTTCTATGAGGGCTATCACAAGGTGACGCTGCCCCATAAGTTTAAGATCGCTGTGGGCGGCTGTCCCAATAACTGCGTCAAGCCCGATCTGAACGACTTGGGCATCGTGGGTCAGCGTGTGCCTACATTCGATTTCAGCAAATGCCGTGGCTGCAAGGTCTGTCAGGTGGAGGCTTCCTGCCCCATTAAGATCGCCAAGGTGGAGGACGGCGTGCTGAAGGTGGATGCAGCGGCGTGCAACAACTGCGGTCGCTGCAAGGGCAAGTGCCCCTTCGGCGTTACTGCCGAGTACACCGACGGCTACAAGGTCACCATCGGCGGACGCTGGGGTAAGAAGGTTGCCCACGGTATCCCCTTGGATAAGGTCTTTACCTCCGAAGAGGAGGTGCTGGATGTGGTGGAGCGTGCCATCCTCTTCTTCCGCGATGAGGGACTTTCCGGCGAGCGCTTTGCCGACACCATTAACCGTCTGGGCTTCGACTACGTACAGGACAAGCTCCTTAGCGGCGCCATCGAGAAGGACAGCATTCTGAAGAAGAATGTTAAGGGCGGCGCGACCTGCTGACATCATAAGGGAGCATCCCGACAAACTTCTGTTGGGATGCTCCTATGGTATTGTTTTGGAGGATAGCCAATGAAACGAGTGATTTCCCTATGCTTGCTCCTTGCGCTGCTGCTGTGCGGCTGCGGCGCACCTGCGGAGGAGAATGGGGCGGAAGGTTATACCTTCACCGATGATTTAGACCGCACAGTGACGGTTACTTCCACTGAGCGGGTAGCGGCTCTGTTGGGCAGCTATGCCGACATCTGGCTTTTGGCAGGCGGTACGGTCTGCGCCGCAGCAGATGATGCGTGGGATGATTTTGACTTGCCCCTCTCCGAGGATACGGTGAATTTGGGCGGCACGAAGGATCTGAGCCTTGAAGCACTGCTGGCCTCGGCGCCTACCTTCGTTCTCGCCAGCACCAATACGCCTCAGCACTTGGAATGGGAGAGCGCATTGCAGGGGGCGGGTATCACCGTGGCCTATTTCGATGTGTCCTCTTTTGATGACTATCTCCGTATGCTGAAGACCTGCACGGAACTGACGGGGAACGAGGAAAGCTATGCTCGGTACGGCGAGTCGGTAGCGGCGGTGGTGGAGGAGGTCACTTCCCGCAGCCGCGCTGCCATGGAAGAAGATGCCGCCACCGTGCTGGTGCTGCGGGCCTCCGCCTCCAGCATCCGCGCGAAAAACAGCGAGGGAAATGTCCTCGGTGAACTTCTTGGCGACATGGGCTGCCGCAATATCGCCGACAGCGACAGCAATCTCTTGGAAAACTTGAGCGTGGAGAGCATTTATCTCCAAAATCCCGATCACATCTTCATTGTACAGGTGGGAGATGATGCAGCGGGCATGAAGGAGAACTTAAACCGCTTCTTTGCGGAAAATCCCTTGTGGCTGGAGCTTGACGCGGTGAAGAATGACAGGGTACACTATATGGACAAGCGGCTGTTTAACTTAAAGCCCAACGCCTATTGGGGCGAGTCCTATATCCGGTTGGAGGAGATCTTGTTTGGGTGAGCAAAAGGGCAAGTACATACTGCTGTGGACAGCACTCCTTTGCGTGGTGGTGCTGTGGGCAGCCCTCAGTTTCGGCGGCACGATGACGCTGAGTCTGGGGGAGATGTGTCATGCCCTTTTTTCCCGTGACCCCTCAGATGCGGCGGGAAATATCTTCCTCTATTCCCGTTTGCCCCGCGCCGTGGCCTCCTTTTTGGCAGGTGCTGCCCTCGCTACGGCGGGCGCAGTATTGCAGACGGTGCTGGGAAATAAACTGGCCTCCCCCAGTATTATCGGCGTCAATGCAGGTGCAGGTTTGGGTATCACCATCTGCTGTGCCTGCGGCGTATTTTCCGGATGGATGGCTTCTGTGTCAGCCTTCCTCGGCAGCCTTGTGGTGGTGTTGGCCATCGCTCTCTTCTCCCGCCGCAGCGGCGTATCCCGCACTACCGTTATTTTGACGGGCGTTGCCATGAACAGCGTTTTGAACGCCATTTCCGAGTCTCTCGCAGTGCTGGATACAGATGTGGCCATCCTCAGCACGGAGTTCCGTGTCGGCGGCTTTTCTGCAGTATCCTATCAGCGCCTCGTACCTGCGGCGGTGCTGATCGTGGCGGCGCTGGTGGTGCTTTTGACATTGGGCAACGAGCTGGATGTGGTGGGTCTTGGTGACGAGACGGCACAGGGCATCGGCTTGGCAGCGGGGAAGTATCGGCTGGTGTTTTTGTTCGCCTGCGCCGTGCTGGCAGGTGCGGCGGTGAGTTTTGCAGGGCTCTTAGGCTTTGTGGGACTTATTGTTCCCCATGTTGCCCGCCGCCTCGTGGGAACGGAGAGCCGTCGTCTGCTGCCGATGTGTCTCCTGTCGGGCGGCGCTTTTGTCACGGCCTGCGATCTGGCGGCGCGGACGCTGTTTGCGCCCTTTGAACTGCCTGTGGGTATCCTCATGGCGGTTATCGGCGGCCCTGCCTTCGTGGTGCTGCTGATCCGCTTCAAAGGAGGTCACCGCTATGCTTGAGATACGCAATTTATCGGCGGGCTACGGCCATGGTGATGTGATCGCCGAGGTGTCCTTCACGGCAAAAAGAGGGGAAATCACCACCATTATCGGCAAAAACGGCTGCGGAAAGACCACGCTTTTAAAGGCAGTCACGGGTATGCTGCCCCATCGGAGCGGCGATGTGCTGGTGGATGGGGTGTCGATAGCGGCGCTGTCCACGGCGAAGCGGGCGCAGCTCATGTCCTATCTGGCGCAGGGCCGCGGCGCACCGGAGATCACCGTGGGGCGCATGGTGCTTCATGGGCGGTTTTCCCACTTGGGCTATCCCCGCCGCTACAGCAAGAAAGACTACGCCATCGCCGCAGAGGTGATGGAACAAATGGGACTTACCGCGCTTGCCTATACGCCCATGAGTCAGTTGTCGGGCGGCATGCGGCAGAAGGTGTATATTGCCATGGCGCTGGCACAGCAGACGCCCGTGGTGTTGATGGATGAACCTACCACCTATCTCGACATCGCCCAGCAGCTGAGTTTCGGCGACATGGTGGGAGATTTGGCGCAGCAGGGGAAAGCGGTGCTGCTGGTGCTTCACGATTTGCTCTTCGCTCTGCGTATCTCCCACCGCATCGTGGTGATGGATGGGGGCAGAGTGGTGGCCTGCGGCACGCCCGAGGAAATTATGGCGAGCGGCGTGTTGGAACGGCTCTACGGCGTGGTGGTCAAGTCTGTGGAGACGGAGCAGGGCATACGGCTCTACTACGATGTGTGAAACGGAGAAAAGTGATAAAATGTGCTGTTCTTTGTGGTGATGCTCTTGATGACGGAGCGCATCAACAAACGGGAAAATTTGGCATAAAAAACACCCTCGTTTTCCAAAACGAGGGTGTTTTTCTCATTTATTGTCCCTCCAACAGCTTGAAGGACAGCATCAGCAGTAAGCGCTCATCGGCATCGTTCAAGTCACAGCGGAGGATGGACTTAATGTGGTTGAGGCGGTAGAGGAGGGTATTTTTATGGACATAGAGCCGCTCGGCGGTGCGGATGAGGTTGCAGTTACACTCCAAGTAGGTGCGGAGCGTGTCCAAAAGGGAGAAGGAGTACTGCCCCTCCGCTTCCTCCAAGCGGGGGATGTCGGGGCTGATGAGGAAGGGAATTTGTTCTTCGGGAATGTAGGCGAGGATGCGCTCCAACATGATACTGCGGTAGAAGCTGAGGCCTGCCTGCTGCTCGCTTTCCAGTGCGGCGAGGGCTTGGTGGAAGAAGCCGTGGAGGTCGCGGATGTGACGGAAGGGGTTGGAGACGCCGCAGCGGAGATGGTGGTCGGCGAAGAAATGGGACAATTTCGCCGTGAGGGAGTTAAGCCCCACCTCATCGGGGGCGTAGGCGAGGAGCAACAGCTGCTCCTGCCACACCACGGGGAGGAAATGCTCCTCGCCATAGAGTCGCTGAAGGAGGGAGGCGTAGTAGGAGGCCATTTGGCGGTCGTCCCGCGCCTTTACATCGGCGAAAAAGAGCTGCATGACGGAGTTATTGAGGTAGGGGGCAGAGGCGAGACGGTCGGCAATCAGCTCCTCCGAGAGATGGACGCCATGGAGCAGGTCGAGGAGCATACTCTGCAGCGGGCCGCTGTCGCTGAGACGGTCGCTCCGCTCCCAAATGCGGCGAAGGTGGGCCGTCACCAGTTCGCAGGCACGGAGAACGAGGGGGGAGGTGTTGCCGTCTACGCACAGCACCGTCAAACGGCTGACGAAGCGCCCGCCCAGCCACACGTTGCTGGTGATGGAGGGGAAGGGGTAGATGTCGGAGTGGTAGACCATAGGCTTGCGGGCGAGAGCAAGTTTATCGAGGTCGCCCGAATCCTTCATTTTCTGGGCGTTTTTCGGGGAGAGGTAGCCCTTCTCCTTCATGTGTACCCACTCCTCGTCGCCGGGGAAGTCGAGACTCTTGGTCATGGCGAGGATGCGGTAGCTCTCGTCCAAGTAGAACATGGGCACGCCCATGTGGAGGCTGGTGCGGTCGAGAAGCTCTTGGTCGTTGTCGCAGAGGGCGAGGGTGGTGGAGAGGGTGTCCAGCCAGCTTTTGGCGGAGGCGAGGGCGTTAAAGACCTGCGCCAAGCCCCCTTGTTCCAAGACGATGCGGTTATCCGCCTCCGCAGGCACATCCCCCAGCGACACCACCAAGGCATGGTGGAAGGGGCGGGGGAGAGTGGCGCTTGCCGTCACATAGATGGTGTTGGGGCGGTCGGCGGCGGTGCCGTCCATTAAGAGCAGGGTGTCGGCCTGCTCGAAGTTGGTTTTGAGAATTTCCTTCGGGGCGAAGGGCTGTAGTACATGGCAGACAACATCCCATGTCATGGCTGTGTTCCTCCTATTGTGATAGTAGCACAAAAATGAAAGAGGGGATTCTGTCCCCCTGTCCGTAGACAAAGGGGAAAGTTCGTGATATATGTTATTATAGAAGGTGTAAAAGCAATATGCAAGGGAAATTACGGAAAAATACGCCTTATATTGTTTTCGGTAAGAAAGCACAAAGAAAACTGCTTATTAACTTTACAGGGAGGATTCGTTATGCAGACTGCAAAACAGGCAATACTTGCCAGAATGAAGGGCGAAAAGGCCGACTTTATCCCCGAGTTCTATTCCGTGGTGAAAGAGATCGTCTATCCCGGCGAGCGCTTTATCGATCTGAAGAATTTTGACCCCTACGGCACCGGCCCCGATGCCTGGGGCGTCATGTGGACCAATCAGGGCCCCAATCCCGCCGTGGACGGCAACACGGTAGCCAAGGACTTCCGTCTGTTTGAGGATATTACCGAGTGGAAGGAAAAGGTCAAGTTCCCCAAATTCAGCAAATTTGTGCTGCGTATGATCTTCAAGGGCATGATGAAGGGTATGGCCGTTGACCGTAAGGAGCATGTGGTTTCCTGCCTGATGCTCTCCGGCGCTTTCGAGCGTATGAACCAGATGATCGGTTTCGAAAACGCTCTGTGTGCCTTCTATGAGGAGCCCGAGGCTACCAAGGAGTTCCTCAACGCCATGTGCGAGTATAAGCTAAAGTGCATCGAACTGGCACACAAGGTTCTCAAGCCCGATGTGATCCATATGCATGATGACTGGGGCACCAACGACAATATGTTCTTCTCCCCCGAGATCTGGCGTGAGTTCATCAAGCCTCTGGAGAAGCGCTATGCCGATAAGATCCATGAGCTGGGCATGATCTACATGCACCACTCCTGCGGCTACATCACCCAGATCATCCCCGATCTGGTGGAGATCGGTGTGGACTGCATCAACCCCATGATGGTGAAGAACGACATCGACGGTATCATGGAGCAGTATGGCGACAAGATCACTGTCATGGGCGGTGTGGACAGCCAGACCATGGAGATCCTTGCCACTCCCGAGGATACCAAGCGTATCGTCTGCGAGGCTATGGATAAGTATGTGAACAAGGGCCGCTACCTGCCCTTCATCATCCCCATCCGTCAGGAGACCTTCGGTATGTATATGGAGGCTGTCAACGAGTACGGCCGTCAGATCGAAGTGAAATAAGGAAATCGATCAATAAAAACAGTGCCGCAGAACAGAGGTTCTGCGGCACTGCTTTTTTGTTTGTACGGTGTACGTGCCGCCGTCCTATTCACACGCGCAGGGTGGGCAGCTCCGTGATCCGTAGGTCTTCTGACTCGTACCTGTGGGCGCTTATGACGCCCGCGGTTTTCCCTGCCTTCCCGGAGAGGACTCCAGTGGCTCGCTTTCGCAGAGGGAACACCTCGATACACACAGCGGCGGTGCCGTTCGGGATTCGCACCCGATTGTCTTGTTCAGTCTGTGCGGTGTCGTGAGACCCCACCCAGACCACGGAAACGGATGGTATTTTATTGCGGTGCGGGTTGAGCGACCCGTGCCGCAAGGGGTAGCCTAATAACTTAGGCCAGCAGCTCAGCAGCCTTCATGGCGGCGGAAGCAGCGTCAGCGGTGTAAGCGTCAGCGCCGATGGAATCAGCGAACTCCTGAGTGATGGGAGCGCCGCCGACCATGACCTTAGCGGACAGGCCGGCTTCCTTGACAGCCTTCACGACCTCGCCCATGACGGGCATGGTGGTGGTCAGCAGAGCGGAGCAGCAGATGATGCCAGCGTTGTTCTCCTTAGCAGCGGTGACGAAAGTCTCGGGAGTGACGTCAACGCCCAGATCCACGACGGTGATGCCCTTGCCCTCGATCATCATCTTGACCAGGTTCTTGCCGATGTCGTGCAGGTCGCCGTGCACAGTACCGATAACGGCAGTGCCCAGAGAGACAGCACCGGCCTCAGCCAGCAGGGGCTTCAGCAGCTCGGAACCGGCGTTCATGGCGCGGGCAGCCACCAGCACCTCGGGGACGAAGATCTCGTTGTCACGGAACTTCACGCCGACGCGATCCATACCGGGCAGCAGACCCTCGGTCAGAATGGTCTGGGGAGCGATGCCCTCGTCCAGAGCCTTCTGCACGTACTCAACTACCAGCTTGCGCTTGCCCTTTTCCAGAGCCTCACCGATCTCAACCAAAATGCTCATGTGAAAATACCTCCGTAAATTTTTTGCGTGTTGCGAATCATCCAAACAAATGATCCGTTTGATGATTATAAAGTAACAAAATTATACAAAGATTGCAAACGTTTTGGAAAAAGAGGCGATTTTATTACCAATAATCGCAAGAAAATACAACGAAAAAGAGTACGGACTTGGCTTAGAGTCCGTACTCCTTATTATTATCAATATGCCGTCCCTGTTTGCGGAACTTATCGGGGGTCACGCCTGTGACTTTTTTGAACACCTTACAGTAATAGCTCTGATCCTCAAAGCCGCACATACTGCAAATTTCCGAGAGGGAGGCAACACCTGCCAACAGGAGGGATTTGCTCTTTTCTACCCGCAGCTCATTTAAGTACACGCGGAAGCCGCAGCCCATCTCCTCTTTAAATACCTTGGAGAAATGGGAGTGGGAATAGCCCACGTAGTCGGCAAGTTCGGCGAGCGTGATGTCCTTGGCGTAGTTAAGGGTCATGTAGTTGATGGCCTTGCCGATGATGTTCTTGTGCTTAGAGTCCACAGGGTCAAACACAAGGTCGGTGTAGCGGTTCAGCACCTTCGCCAGCCAGTGGGCGATGTCCTCCTGTGAGCGCATCTGCCGCAGCTCCTGCATATAGCGGTGGTTGGTGTCGAAAATCAGCTCGGCGCTGCCGCCGCTGTAGACGGAGGCGCGGGAGAGCACCACCAGCAGCTCCGTAATGCGGGTCTGAATGGTGTTGGGGTCGGGGGAGAAGAAGAAAATGTTGCCCAACAGCTCGTTGAGGAGGGCTGCCGCCGTGGCCTTGTCACCACGGGAGATGGCGGAGGACAGCTCCCGCTCCTTCTCCACGGGGTAGGGGGCAGCTTGACCGCTCAGCTTCAACTCCTGCACATATTCGCCGATGAAGCGCTGCTGGCGGCTCTCGTTCTTCATCATCAGCAGCGCGTGGCTGCTGTCGCTGATATACACGGCGTTGGCGCAGAGCTGACGGGATACGTGATTGAGGCGGGCAGGCTCGATTTGGGGCAGGTTGGATAAAAACTGGCGAATGGGCTTGACCCCTGTGCCGGGGACGTTGCGCTTGGCGATAATGTCATCTAAAAAGTCCTCCGCCTCCATAATGAGGACGGGCCCTGCCAGCAGCGCGCCTACCACCGTGCCCCCCACCACAATGGGAGCGGAGCAGTAGGTGAAGCCGGCGGGGCAGGAGTAGATGTAGCGTCCGCCGAAGCGGGAGGCTTGGGAGATGCCCCGAAGGTGCAAATCAAGGCAGTGGGGAGGCTCACCGGGGAGACCCTTCAAGAAGGCGCACTCGTCCTGCACCGCGCCGCACTCGTAGAGGAGCGCCCCCTTTTCATCCAGCAGGCGGCAGCGGATGGTGGAGGCGATGGCGAAGGAATCCACCATCTCCTTGGCGATATTCAAATCAAAGGCGAGGGGCGTGGTCGTTCTCATGTGGCGGCCTCCGTGGTAAAAACTTGTTATATTCAGTGTACCTTATCTTTTTCTGCGGGTCAAAGGGGATGGCGCATTTTTGTGAAAAACAGAGATAAAACTCGTCATAATCACAAGAAAAGACAATGGTGGTTTTGGGAGAAAGGCCGTATTTTTGGAAAGAAATTCGAAAAATGAGAGGATAAGTGCCAAAAATCACAAAAAAGTTGAATACAAGAGGGGAATGGGGCTTGTATAATGGTAGCATAGAAAATTTTGCGGCAAAGCCGCGTTAACAGGAGGACGAGCCTATGAAGCGCAACATGAAGCAGTGGGTGGCTGAGACCATCGCCAATCCCGTGAAGAAGGGTGTTCCCGTGCTGTCTTTCCCCGCCGTGCAGCTGATGGACATTACCGTTCGTGATCTCATTTCCAGCAGTGACCTGCAGGCCAAGGGTATGAAGATGGTGGCAGACAAGGTGGATTCCGGCGCTTCCGTCAGCTTGATGGATCTGTCTGTGGAGGCAGAGTGCTTCGGCTCTACCATCCGCGTTACCGATGATGAAGTGCCTACCGTTATCGGCGCTGTGGTGTCCGATGAGGATGCCGCCGATGCTCTCGTTGTCCCCGAGGTGGGCGTTTGCCGTACCGGCCTCTACATCGAGGCCATCGCCAAGGCCTCCGAGATGATCACCGATCGTCCCGTGCTGGCAGGCGTTATCGGCCCCTTCTCTCTGGCAGGCCGTCTCATGGACGTAGGCGAGGCTATGGCTTACTGCTACGAAGAGCCCGACATGGTGCACACCGTTCTTGAAAAGACCACCAAGTTCCTCATTGCCTACTGCGAGGCTTACAAGGCCGCAGGCGCCAACGGCGTGGTGATGGCTGAGCCTCTGGCAGGTATGCTGTCCCCCGGCCTCGCCGAGGAGTTCTCCCACCCCTATGTCAAGCAGATCGTGAACGCTGTCCAGACCGAGGAGTTCGCCGTCATCTACCACAACTGCGGCGACAACGTGAAGCTGATGACCAAGGGCATCTACGGCATCGGCGCTATGGGCTACCACTTCGGCAACGCCTGCCGTCTGGCCGACATGATCCCCGATGCGCCTGCTGACGTGCTGGTGATGGGCAACGTTGACCCCGCCGCCCAGATCAATCAGGGCACTCCCGAGTCCGTCATCGCCGCCACCCTCAAGGTGATGGAGGAGTGCTGCTATGCACCCAACTTCGTCATCTCCAGCGGCTGCGACATTCCTCCCATGTCCCCCTGGGCCAACATCGAGGCCTTCTTCACCGCCGTGGAGAGCTACTATAATAAGTAAGTTTTCATTCTTTCTCATAACCACAAGAGCCGCAGTTGAAAAAACTGCGGCTTTTGTGGCTTTTTTTGCGCACTCTACGGATGGTAGAGAGGCGGTAGAGAAGGGAGAGAGTGGGGAATAGGGTGACTTTTTAGGCTGCGGGGCGTAGAGTGGTGGCAGAAAAAATGTCCAAGGAGGAAACTATATGCAGCGGACAAATTTGGCCTCCCGCACCCTACCCGACTACACCCGTGGGGAGGAGCGGTTTAACATGATTTCCCACATTGTGGGCGGCGGTATGGGTATTGCAGCAACGGTGCTGTGCGTCGTTGCGGCGGCGCTGGAGGGGAATGGCTACGGTGTGGTCAGCGGCGCAATTTTCGGTGGGTCCATGGTGGCGCTCTACACCATCTCCAGTGTCTACCACGGTCTCCACAGCGGCACGGGAAAAAAGGTCATGCAGATTTTAGACCACTGCACCATCTACTTTCTCATTGCAGGGACATACACCCCTTTTTGCCTCTGTACCATTCGGCAGCATGACAGCGCCCTCGGCTGGGGGACGTTTGGCCTTATTTGGGCCTTGGGGTTGGTGGGCATCGTCTTAAACGCCATTGACCTCAAGCGGTTTCAAAAGGTGTCCATGGTGCTGTACTTGGGTATGGGCTGGTGCATGATTCTGACGGGGAAGCTCATTGTGCAGCTCCTCGGCGGGACGGGCTTTGTGTTGTTGGTTGGTGGCGGCGTTGCCTACACGGTGGGCGCGGTGTTCTACGGCTTGGGCCACAAGAGGCGGTACATCCACTCGGTGTTCCACCTCTTCTGTCTTGTGGGAAGCGCCCTGCACATTCTGTGTATTTTGTTCTATGTGATATGAAAAAAGCGCTGACCGTGATGGTCAGCGCTTTTTATTGGGTTTACAGCACCGTGACGGTGTAGGAGAGTTTTTTCACCTCGTTGGGGGCGAGAATCATGCAGTGGCGCTTGCTCTCAAATGCGCCGTCCTCATCGTCCACGGCGGCGCAGCCGTGCCACGGCTCGATGCAGACGAAGGGTGCTTCCTGTGCCCCCTGTGTCCAGAAGGCCAGCATGGGGAAGCCCGCGAAATCCATGCGGACACCGCGGCCTGTTTCCTTGTGCTGCAACTGGACACCTGTGGATTGCAAGCCCTCGAAAATCATGGTGTCGAGGCGGGCGAACACGCTGTAGTCGAGAGTGAAGCGGTCAGAATTCACAAGGCAGGCCTCGCGGTCGGTGGCGCTGATGAGATTATCCTTGTTGAGGAGCAGCATGTCGGCAGTCTCCACCTCGTCAAAGACCATCTCATAGTCGGAGAAATGCTCCCCTTCATTTAAGGGGCAGCGGAAGGCGGTGTGTGCGCCGATGCAGCAGGGCATAGGGGCTGCGCCCGTATTTTCGATGGCGTACTCCGTGGTGAAGCCCTTGTCCGTGAGGCGATGGGTGATATGGAGGGCGAAGGGGTAGGGATAGAGTTTCAGCGTTTCCTCATCCTCGCGGAGAGTGAAGGTGATAAAGTCCTCTCCCTGTGCCGTCACGGTGAAGTCGCGGCGGCGGGCGAAGCCGTGCTGGGCCATCTCATAAGTCTTGTCGCCGAAGCGGACTTTGCCGCCGTCGGCAAGGCGGCCCACAATGGGGAACAGGACGGGGTTGCGCCCCGACCAGTAGGGGGCAGCGCCGCTCCAAATGTACTCCATGCCGCCCTCGTCGCGGAGAGAGACCAGTTCGCCGCCAAAACTCTCGGTGACGGCGGTGAGGCCATTGCGTTTCAAGGTAACTTTCATAGGGGTATCCTCCCTTCCAATCTTGTCCACATTATACGATAGGGAGCGGAAAAAGTCATCCCCTTTTTTGACGGGGGAGGATTGCTTTCGACCTGTGGGGCAGGTATAATGAAGAAAAAAGGAGGTGGCAGACCATAAAAAAGCGTTCCTTGACGGCGCGGTATACGGTGCATCAGGTGACCTATTGGGCATCGGCGGCAGGCGTGGTCAGCTTTGCCACCGCCTTCTTGCTGGGCAAGGGCTTCGCCCCTGCCATGGTGGGCACGCTGCTGGCGGTGGGCAATCTTCTCTCCTGCGCTGCCCAGCCTGTCCTTGCCAACTTTGCAGACCGCGTAGGGGGCAATGTCCTCAAATGGATGACGGCGGCGCTGACGGGAGTGTGCGTCCTCTGCTTTGGCTGCGTGCAGTTTCTTGCCATGCCCACGGCGCTCTTCGGGGCGGTGTATCTCTTGGGTGTGTTCGCCTTCGATGTGATGAATCCCCTCATGAACGCCGTCAACGTGGCGTATAGTGAAAACGGCTACCGCATCAATTACGGGCTCAGCCGTGGTCTTGGCTCTTTCGGCTATTCCGTGGCGGCGCTGGTCATCGGTGAACTGATGGCGCGGCGTGGTCTCGACTGGATGATTTGGGTGAGCCTCGCCCTGTTGGTGGGCAATGTGCTGGTGGTGCTGGGGTATCCCACCCTCCACACCATGGTGCGTCAGCAGGAGGAAGAGGCGGCAGGGGAGTGCTGCACTGTGTGGCAGTTCTTCGGCAAGTACCGCTGGTATTGCTTCTCCCTTGTGGGTGTGATGCTCCTTGCTATGTTCCACGCCATGACGGAGAACTACCTCATTGAGGTGGTGACCCCCTTGGGCGGCGACAGCGGCAGCGTGGGCGTTGCCCTCTTTATCGCCACCTTTGTGGAGATGGTGGTGCTGCTGTTCTTCGAGCGGGTGCGCAGGCACATGAAGGATACGCTGCTTTTGAAAATCGCGGGATTGTCCTTCCTTCTCAAGGCGGTACTGCTGCTCTTTGCCCCCAGTGTGACGGCCATCTATCTTATTCAGCTGTTGCAGGCCACTTCCTACACCTTCCTCTCTCCCACCCAGATGTACTATGCCCGCAGCCGTATCGCCATGGCGGACATGGTGAAGGGGCAGGCCTTCATTACCGCCAGCTATACCCTCGGCTGCGCCGCAGGCAACTTCGCAGGCGGGCAGATTTTGCAGCATTTTTCCGTTCCTGCCATGCTCCTCGGCGGCGTCATCATGGCGGCTCTTGGTACAGCGGTTTTATACCTCACGGTAGAGCGAAAGGACACGGAAATAGCCGAAAATGCATAAAACTCCGCACTTTAAAGGGCGAAAGTTTGGCAAAAGTCCCATTTGTTTTCAGAAAGCTCCACCTACGGTGGGGCTTTGTCTTTGCTGTGCGTACGAAATTTGTGAAAAGGATAAAAAGCGCAAAAATATACAACGAAATGTACGATTTTCATTGACGAGAGGGGGGTAAGATGTTAAAATCCAGTGTAGAGGGGTTTGCCCTAATTTCGGTGCGCCCCCGTACAATTTTTAGGAGGAAAACAAACATGAAGAAAGTTATCGCTCTGCTTCTGGCACTGGTGATGGTCTTCGGCCTGGTCGCCTGCGGCGATAAGGCTCCCGCCGCAGACGAGGGCACCGAGGGTGTTACCCTGAACGTTATCGCTGCTGAGTACGGTACCGAGACCAAGGCTTGGTGGACCGGCTTCGAGGCTGATTTCGAGGCTGCCAACGAGGGTATCGACCTGGTGGTTGATGTCATCTCCTGGAACGACATCAAGACCGTCGTCAACACCCGTATCGCTAACGACGATGCTCCCGACATCCTGAACATCGACGGTTTCGCATCCTATCAGGATGAGGGTCTGCTGCTGCCCGCTCAGGACTATATCTCCGAGGAGACCTATGCCAAGTTCTACGATGCATTCCTGGCTGAGTCCGTCGTTGATGGCACCGTCTGGGCTGTCCCCGATCTGGCTTCCGCCCGCGCTATGTACTACAACAAGGACATCCTGGCTGCCGCTGGTGTCGAGGTTCCCACCACTTGGGCTGAGCTGCGCGCTGCTTGCGAGGCTATCAAGGCCTATGATGCTGAGATCTATCCCTGGGGCGTTGACATGACCACCGACGAGGGTCAGGCTTGCTTCGCTTACTACATCTGGAACAACGGCGGCGACTTCATCGACGCTGAGGGCAACTGGACTCTGAACAGCGCCGAGAACGTTGAGGCTATTGAGTACATCATCGGCCTGTACAACGACGGCCTGACCAACACCGATCCCGCTAACGAGACCCGTTACATCAACCAGGATATGTTCGGCGCCGGCAAGGTCGCTATGATGATCGGCCCCAACTCCATCCCCACCTACCTGACCACCGGTGGCTATGATGTCAACTGGGGTGTTGCTTCCATCCCCGCTAACGAGGGCAAGGCTTCTGTCTCCGCTGGCGTTATGGACCGCTTCATGTGCTTCGATAACGGCTACACCGAGGCTGAGATGGCTGCTATCGAGCTGTTCTTCGACTTCTTCTATGAGGATGCCCGTTATTCTGACTGGGTCCTGATGGAGGGCTTCCTGCCCGCTACCTCCGCTGGTGGCGAGGCTATGGCCGCTGCTGATCCCGAGAACGCTGCTTGGATTGAGATCGTTGGCTCCGCCAAGTTCTATCCCACTGCTAAGGCTGAGTGGCTTGAGGTTTCTCAGGCTGTCATCGCTGCACAGCAGAGCGCTCTGCAGGGTGGCAATGTTCAGGAGCTGCTGGACGCTCTGCAGGCTGACTACGCCGGCTAAGTTAGCCAGCGAGCTGCTTACATAGCAAAACAAGGCTCAATAATAATGGGCCGGGTCATACAGACCCGGCCCATTTTCACCTTGAGGATAAGTTCCCTCAAGGTGAAAATGGAAAATTGAAATGTGAAAGACACCCCTGATGGGTTTCTTTCAAACTTTCTTCCTTTCCGAAGGAAGAACCGCTGTATACACAACGTTCGACGCTCGTTTAGTCTCCTTGCAGCCCCTTTCAAAGTATTTTTTTGCCCGTGAGGAATATTTTGAAAGCGGCTGCAATAGTCGCTTATTTGAGAGAGTAAGCAAAGGAACTTTTTACTACTTAACAGGGAGGTACCCCCGTGAAACGAAACAAGACGCCCCGCTATCTGCTGCGCAGGACGGAGCCCTATCTGTGGATCCTGCCCAGCATCGTGTTGATGTTCATTTTCATCATCATTCCTATTGGCACCGTGTTCCGTATGGCTTTCAGTGAAGTGAGCCGTATCGGTAAGATCAAGGGCTTTGCCGGTTTTGAGAACTTCGTTGATGTGGTGAATAACGCCGAATTTGGTCGTGTGCTGCAGAACACCATCGTGTGGACGATCCTCGTGGTTGTGCTTTCTACGCTGCTGGGTTTCATTCTGGCACTGCTGCTGAACAATAAGTTCAAGGGCCGCAAGATCGCCCGCGCCATCGTGGTGTTCCCCTGGGCCACTACTCTGGTTATTCAGGCATCTATTTGGAACTTCATTATTAACAAGGACTATGGTACCCTCAATACCCTTCTCAAGACGTTAGGTATTATCAGCACAAATATCAACTGGACGCCTACGCCTGAGGCATACTTTGCATGGGAGATCGCCTGCGGTATTTTCGTTACCATTCCCTTCGTTTGCTTCACGGTTCTCTCTGGTTTGCAGAGCATCGACTCTTCCTACTACGAGGCTGCTACGGTGGACGGTGCTAACTATTGGCAGAAACTGTTCCAGATCACCGTTCCTCTGGTCAAGCCCAGCCTGACGGTTGCCACGGTGCTGAACATCATCTACGTGTTCAACTCCTTCCCCATTGTTTGGACCATGACCAAGGGTGACCCTGCCTACATGACAGACACCTTGGTGACGTATCTGTATAAGCTGGCATTTTACAACAACAAGCAGGGTGAGGCAGCAGCTGTGTCTGTCATCGGCTTCGTGATCCTCCTGATCTGCGCCAGTGTTTACATGGTCTCTACCCTGAAGAAAGGAGACGAATAAGTATGAATAACTCTCTGAAAGTGAATCACGGCAAGCTGTTAAAGCGTATCGTGCTGTATTTTGTAATCGTTCTTATCTGCGTCTTCATCCTCTACCCCTATTTCGCAATGATCTGTACCGCACTGAAGAGCCGCGCTGAGATCTTCTCTGTGGACGGTACGATTTTCCCTGTCGATGCCCTGTGGAGCAACTTCATTGACATCTGGTCCATGGCACCTATGGGTCGCTATATGCTCAACTCTCTGCTGATTGCAGGCGGCTCTTCTCTGTTGGCTATGCTCTGCGGTATCCCCGCAGCCTATGCCCTTGCCCGTATGAAGTTTAAGGGTCAGACGGCTTTCCTGGGCTTCATCATCGTTTCTCAGATGTTCGCCCCCGTGGTGCTGCTGATCGGTATCTATAAGGTCATGGTGTCTCTGCATATGTCCAACAGTGTTGTGGGTCTGGTCTTCATCAACGCTGCCTTTAACCAGGCATTTACCATTTGGCTGCTGCGCGGTACGTTCCTGTCCATCTCTTCTGAGATGGAGCAGGCTGCTACCATCGACGGCTGCAATCGAATTCAGGCTATGTTCAAGGTGTTGCTGCCCATGGCTGCCCCCGGTATCGTCACCACGCTGATTTTCATCTTCATCAACGCATGGAACGAGTACACCGTGGCACTGTGCCTCATTTCTACGGACGTGTTCAAGCCTTTGACCGTTGGTATCAACATCTTCAACGGCTACAACATGATTCAGTGGCAGTATCTGTTTGCCTCCTCTATCTTCGCGATTATCCCTGTGGTCATTATGTTTATGTCCATCGAGAAGAACCTGACCGAAGGCCTCACCGCCGGCGGCGTGAAGGGTTGATTCCACACCCCTGTTAGGAGAACAACTATGCAAATCGTTTCGGCCTATAGGCCCTACAGCATCGGCGATGAGCGCTGGCTGGACGGCTATACGCCCCCTTGTAACATCTGATATGCAAGTGAAGAACAATATTGGATGAATGTAAAGGAGAAACAAGTATTATGAGAGAACCTGTATTGGTCATTATGGCAGCCGGCATGGGCTCCCGTTTCGGCGGCCTGAAGCAGATCGCCCCTGTGGACGATCAGAATCAGATCATCATCGACTTTTCCCTGTATGACGCATGGAAGGCCGGTTTCCGCAAGGTGGTCTTTATCATCAAGAAGGAGATCGAGGCTGATTTCCGCGAGGTCATCGGCGATCGCATGGAGAAGTACTTCGAGGTGAAGTACGTGTTCCAGGAGGTGGATAAGGTCCCCGAGGGCTACGCCGTTCCCGAGGGCCGCACCAAGCCTTGGGGCACGGGTCACGCCATCGCCTGCGCCCGTGACGCCGTGGATGGCCCCTTCGCCGTGCTGAACGCCGACGATTATTACGGCACTGCCGCTATGCAGACCATCTTCGACTTCCTCAAGGAAGAGCGCGCTGCCAACGAGCACGCCATGGTGGGCTACAACCTCATCAACACCGTCACCGAGAGCGGCTACGTCTCCCGCGGCGTGTGCGAGGTGAAGGACGGCTACCTCCAGAGCGTTACCGAGCGCACCCACATTGAAAAGCGCGGCGAGCATGCCGCCTACACCGAGGATGGTGACAATTATCTCCATCTGGACGGTCAGACCATCGTGTCTATGAACCTGTGGGGCTTCCAGCGTGAGATCCTCGATCAGTTCGTGGATCGTTTCCCCGCCTTCCTTGACGAGAATCTGCCCAAGAATCCTCTGAAGTGCGAGTACTTCCTGCCCACCGTGGCCAACGCCCAGCTGCAGGAGGGCCTTGGCACCATCCGCGTGCTGCCTACCAACGATGTGTGGTACGGTGTTACCTACGCCGAGGATCTTCAGAGCGTGGTGGATGCCGTCGCCGACATGAAGGCAAAGAAGGTCTATCCCGAGAAGCTGTGGATGGAGCCCTCTGCCGCCTATCACTTCCAGCTGGAGGGCGCACCCTTCTCCATGGAGCGCTATGGCTTCGGTCATATCAACGCCACCTACCTGCTGGTGACCACCACGGGCCGCCGCTACATCCTCCAGCGCATCTCCGATGCCTTCGATGTGGAGGGGTTGATGGCCAACATCGCCGCCGTGACCAAGTTCACCGCCGAGCGTGCTACCGATCCTCGCGGCGCCATGACCATGGTGTATACCCTGGACGGCAAGCCCTACTACACCGACGAGACGGGTCATTACCGCGTGTATGACTTCGTGGAGGACAGCATCTGCCTGCAGGCAGCGGAGACTCCCGAGGATTTCTATGAGAGCGCCGTGGCTTTCGGTGCGTTCCAGCAGCTGCTGAACGATTTCCCTGCCGAGACCCTGTCTGAGCCCATTCCCAACTTCCACAACACCGTGGATCGCTATCGCATCTTCCACGAGGCACTGGAGAAGGACGTGATGGGCCGCGCCAAGGATGTGCAGGATGAGATCGCCTTCGTCCTCGCCCGCGAGGAGGAGGCAGGCACGCTGCAGCGCATGCGCGAGAGCGGCGAGCTGCCCCTGCGCGTCACCCACAACGACACCAAGCTCAACAACGTCATGCTGGATGCCGAGACTCGTAAGGCACTGTGTGTCATCGACCTCGATACCGTCATGCCCGGTCTCGCCGCCTATGACTTCGGCGATTCCATTCGTTTCGGTGCTTCTACCGCCGCCGAGGACGAGAAGGATCTGAGCAAGGTGAAGATCAACCTCGACCTGTTCCGCATCTATACCCGCGGTTTCCTGTCCGCCTGCAAGCTGACCGACCGCGAGATCGAGACTCTCCACTACGGCGCAAAGACCATGACGCTGGAGTGCGGTGTCCGCTTCCTGACGGACTATCTGCAGGGCGACCACTATTTCCGCATCCACCGCCCCGAGCATAACCTCGACCGCTGCCGTACCCAGTTCAAGCTGGTGGCAGAGATGGAGCAGTGCTGGGACGAGATGGCAAAGATCGTGAAGGAGGAAGCAGGCAGATGACAGTATTGGTTTGCGGCGGCATGGGCTATATCGGCAGCCATACCTGCGTGGAGCTCTTAGAGCGTGATATGGACGTGGTGATCGTGGATAATCTGGTCAACTCCAAGACCGAGTCCATGAAGCGCGTATCCGAGATCACCGGCAAGACCCCCCTGTTCTACGAACTGGATCTCCGTGATGAGGAAAAGCTCAGCGCCGTCTTTGAAGCACACAACATCGACTGTGTCATCCACTTCGCCGGCCTCAAGGCCGTGGGCGAGTCGGTGGCAAAGCCCATGATGTACTACGACAACAACCTCAACTCTACCCTCACCCTGTGCCGCGTCATGGAGAAGTACGGCTGCAAGCGCATTATCTTCTCCTCCTCTGCCACGGTGTACTCCGGCGACAACGAGATGCCTCTCACCGAGAGCTCCAAGACCGGCAACTGCACCAACCCCTACGGCTGGACCAAGTACATGGGCGAGATCATTCTCCGTGACATCGCTGCTGCCGATCCTCAGTGGAGCGTGGTGCTGCTGCGCTACTTCAATCCCGTGGGCGCACACATCAGCGGTAAGATCGGCGAAGATCCCAAGGGTATCCCCAACAACCTCATGCCCTACATCTCTCAGGTGGCTATCGGCCGCCGCGAGAAGCTGGGCGTGTTCGGCAACGACTATCCCACACCCGACGGCACCGGCGTCCGCGACTATATCCACGTGGTGGACTTGGCTCGTGGTCACGTGGCAGCCATCGATTATGTGATGGCCAATCAGGGCACCGAGGTCTTTAACCTGGGTACCGGCACCGGCTACAGCGTGCTGGATATGGTCCACGCCTTTGAAGAGGCCAACAACGTGCCTGTCCCCTATGAGATTCAGGCACGCCGCCCCGGCGACTTGGCTACCTGCTACGCAGACCCCACCAAGAGCGCAGAGCAGCTCCACTGGGCTGCCGAGCGTACGCTGGTGGATATGTGCCGCGATAGCTTCCGCTGGCAGAGCCAGAACCCCATGGGCTACGGCGAGTAAAAACAATAAAAAAAGAAGCCCGAAAGGGCTTCTTTTTTATTTACAGCCTGCTGCAGCGCACGAACTGTTTACCAAAGCAAAAAGTAAACGCGCCGACCATTCCAGTCGGCGCGTTTTGTTGTTACTTGATTTTTTCCACAAAGGCGGCGATGTCCTCGGCGTGGGTGACGCTGAAGCGATCCTCCGGCGGGTACACCGCGCCGCCAAAGTAGATGGCGGGGTTATAGGCGGTGCTGCGGTCATAGTGGGTGCGGTGCATGGCGGCGTGCATCATGGTCACGCCCGTCATCTCCTTGACCCACGCCGCGCTCTCGGGAGTAATGCCGCCGCCGGGGAGAATTTCAATGCGGCCTGCGGCGTATGCCATCATCTCGCGGATGGTCAATGCCCCTTCGGGGACGGTGGGGCGCTGTCCGCTGGTAAGGACGCGGGTAACGCCCAATTCGATGAGACCATCCAGCGCTGCCCGCCAGTCGGGCATCACATCAATGGCGCGGTGGAACACGGACTCCTTCTCACCGATGACCGCCATCATGGCGCGGCAGCGCTCCATATCCAGCGTGCCATCTTCATGGAGGAAACCGAACACGATGCCGTCAGCCCCGTTTTCCACAAACAGACGGGCATCCTCCAGCATGACCTCAAACTCCGTGTCCGTGTAGCAGAAGCCGCCCTCACGGGGACGCACCATGCACATAACGGGGAAGTTGGGTGCGTGCTTTTTGATGGTGCGGAGTGCCCCTAAGGTGGGGGTGAGACCGCCGTGGAACAGGTCGGAGTTCAGCTCCACACGGTCAGCGCCGCCGTGGTAGGCTGCCAGCGCGTCCTCGGCGCTGCCGCAGCAGACTTCAAAGAGAATATGATCCATGGTAATACCCCTTTCATGGGTGATTTTCTTGAGAAAAGTATACCATATAGCAGGCGGCGGCGCAATGGGAAAAGAAAAAGGGGCAGACAGCGTAGAAAGCTGTCTGCCCTCTTGAAAATGGGGGAAGAATTCCTTAGAACTTCTGATTGTAGTTGCGTGCCGTCTCGAACATGGTATGGAGATTCTCGGGCTTGGCAACGTCCAGTGCCACATTGCAGTTCAGCAGGTAGCCGCCGCCCACAGACCAGCGATCGAGGGTCTCGATAACGCCCTTCTTCACCTGATCGGTGTCGCCGTAAGCCAGCAGCGTGCCGTCCAAACCACCGGTGAGCATGACCTTACCGTGGCAGGCATCCTTCCATTTCTCCACGTCGCAGCCAATGAGGGTGATGATGCACTTATTGGCGGGCAGGTCGCCCACGATAATATCCATCTTGCTGTCGTACTTATCCTCGATGTACAGGTGGGGGATACCGCCGCACTCGATGACGGCCTCCACGCAGGCCTTCAGGCCGGGCCAGTAGAAGGTCTGGAACTGCTCACGGGACATGAAGGAGTCGAAACCGTTGTGGATAAAGAACACCACGTTCTTCACAAAGGGCTGGGTGGCAAACATATTCTTGATGGAGCGGACCTGAACCTTGGTGCAGGTGTTGAGGGCTGCCAGCAGCTCATCGGGATACTCGATCATATCCATGGTGGTGTTCATGAAGCCGCGGAGGGTGTCGTTGAACACATCGAAGGGGGCGGTTGCCGCCTGATCGCACAGGGAGGGGAAGCCCATGCCTGCCAGTGCGCCCATGATCTTGCCGCCGGCCTGTGCCATGCCCATCATCTTCTCGCCGGCCTCCATCAGTGCGCCGAAGGCAGCCTTGACGGGAGGCAGACCGCAGGGAATCATGCTGTAGAGGCCGCCCTGCCAAATGGAGTTGGAGAAATCCACCATCTCGAGGCCCTTCAAAGCGGCATAGTGACGGGGCAGGATCTTACGCATGACGAAGCCGGTGGGATCTTCTGCGTACTCCAAATACTCCTCGGGGCTCATGTAGCCCTCTTCCTTATCCAGTACCTGGAAGGGGGAGTTGGGGTTGGAAAGATGCTTGCCGGGCCAGCGGATGAACTGGCAATCCAAGCCCTCCAAAGGAGAACCGGGGAAAATGGACTGGGGCGCCCATGCAAAGTCAGGCTGATACTCCATGTGATAGCGGAACCAGCTGCTCTCAGCCTTGCCGTAGTCCATCATGGTGTCCTGAATGGTGGTCTCACCATAGAGGGTGATGGGCAGATACTGCACGAAGGGAGCGGTGGGCACATGGTCGGTGTGGCGATAGTTCAGCGTATCGTCCAGCAGCTTCAAGCGCTCAAAGAGCTTGGGATCGGGCGCGGGCATGTTCTTGGGATCCATAGTACGGCCTCCTTGTAGTAATTTGGTTTATTTGAAGGTTTTTCTTTCAAAGAAAATATACTGATTTTCATAGAAAATACCCTATTATCTGCATTATTGCAAATAACAGGGTATTTGTAAATCATATATAAGGTTATGGATTTGAAGTTTTAAGGTTCAAGTGTTTCTTGGATGAAGGCGCACAATTCGGGCAGGAAGGGGTGGGGATTGCTCTTGCTGTAGACAAGGGAGAGGGAGAAGTCAAAGTTGTCGCAGGGGAGGGGGAGACCTTTGCCGTGCTGTTCACAGTAACGGTCTACTGTTGGATTCAGCACAGTGAAATGTTCTCCTTGATCCAGCAGGAGGCACAGGGTTTCATAGTTGTCCACCTCTACGATGCTCTTGCAGGGGAAGATGTAGAACAGTTCATTCCGCATGAAATCGGGCATCTTCATGCGGAGGAAGGTGCGCTCTCGCATCTCCTCCACGGTGACGGTGTCCTTCATATACCAAGGGTGGTACTTGGATACCACAATCTGGGCAGGGGAGCTTACCAGCGGGATGGTCTCGCAGTTGCGCCACTGTGGCTCGGCATCGTGGGTGACGGTGATGCCGAGATCGAGGTCGCCGCCCACAATATCCCGCGCCAAGTCGCTCATGTCCCGCATGCAGATGCTGATGTCCTGCTTGGGATAGTTGGCGAGAATGCCGTTGACGGTGGGGGAGACGATCTTACTGCGGGAAAGGGCGTTAAAGACGCCGATTTGAATCTGACGGCTTCGCTTACTGCCCATGGCGCAGATTTTTTCGTACTCCCGCTCCAGTTCATTTACCATGCCATTGAGACTATTGTAGACGATCTTCCCCGCCGCCGTAAGCCACAGCTGCCGTGTGCTGCGCTCAAAGAGGGGGAAGCCCATGGCCTGCTCCAAAAGGGTGATCTGCTTGCCGAAGGATTGGGGGGTGATGTACAGTTCCTTGGCGGCCTTGGAGAAATTGAGGGTCTCGGCGGCCTTGAGGAAGTATTTGAGTTTTTGATAATCCACGGATATTCTCCCCTTTACAGTTGGGCATTGCGGACGAGTTCGTCCCGTGCGGCGCTGAGGCAGGCGATCTCTGCCTCGGTGTTGCTTTGGGTGGCTTTCAGCTGGGAGAGGAGGGCCTCGATCTGAGACAGGGTGGATTCCACCTGTTGCTGAGAGTGATGGATATGATCCAGCACCGCCCAGTCGGCGAAGAGGCCATCGAAGAAAAAGTCGGCAAAGCGGAGAAAACCATCGATAGTGATCTGCATATCGGCGCGGATCTCCACATCGGACAGCTCCGTTTTGAAGCGGCGCAGATCGGATTGGAGGGACTCAATATGGCTCTGGGCCTCGTCCAAATGCTCGTGCTTGGCGAGGTGGGTGATGAGTCCGCCGCCGCCGAACATATCCCATGTGCCCCAGTTCTCGGCGCTGCCGAGACTTTCTAAAACGCTCTGGGCGCTGCGGCGGGCGTTGTGGCCTGCGGTGATGGCCTCGTGGAGTTCCTTTTGCTGTGCCTTGAGGAAGGTGAGGCGCTCCTCCGTCTTGAAAATCTCCTCTGCCGCGCTGCCCCCTGCGGACTTTACTGCCTCGGTTTTCTGCCGCAGCAGCGTTTCATATTCCGCCTCGCAGTCGCGGAGGGTGTTCAGCTCACTTTCGCAGCGGGCGAGGTCATCCTGCGCCGCCTCCAACTCCCGCTTGGCGGCATCGTACTTCACGCGGGCGGCGTAGGCCTCCTGCCGCTCCTTGTCCAAGCGCTCGTCCATCTTGCCCACCACGTTGTAGAAAAAGGCGGCGAGGCTGCGGCCTTCCAATTTGTCCACATCGGCCTGCTCGCTGAGCTTGATGCCCATCAATTCGTTGACGCGGCTGTTGAGGGAGCGGCACTGCTCGCGCAGCTCTGCCGCCTGCGCTTTCAGCTGCCCTTTGCGGGCAAGTTTTTCCTGCAACTGCTGCAGTTGTGTGTCGTAGAATGTCATGGGGCTGCCTCCTTATGTTGCGGTGTATGTTACTTTCCCTGCTGGCGGCACCATGTTTTCATCACCATGCTGACGGGGAGATGCTTCACGGCGGCTACCTGCAAGCGGACGGGGAAACCGAGGATGGACACGGCTTTGCGCTTTTTTAGATCCCGCATGGCCTTGTCCACCACTTGCTCCGCCGTATAAAAGCGGTCGTAGTACTGGATCGTGCCATCGTGAACGGCGCGGTCGAAAAACTCCGTCTTGATCCAGCCGGGGGCAACTGCCATGACGTGGATCTTGCGGTGGCGCAGCTCCATGCCGAGGGCGCGGGAAAAGCTCATGACATAGGCTTTCGATGCGCCGTAGACATTGATGTAGGGCACGGGCTGCCACGAGGAGTTGGAGGCCAGGTTGACGATGGCGCTGCCCTCGCCCATGTAGGGCAGGCACAGGTGGGTCACGGCCGTCAGCGCGCCTGCGTTGAGGGAGATGATGTCCAGCTGTTCGTCCATGTTCATCTCCGTGAACGTGCCGAAAAGGCCGAAGCCTGCGGCATTAATGAGGAGCTTTACACTGGGCTGTGCCTCCTTGAGAAGGTCAGAAAGGGCGGTGAAGGCGGTGCGGTCAAGGAGATCGAGGGGGAGGGGGCGAATGGTGGTGCGGCACTGACTTTGCAGCTCCCGCAGCCGTTCCTCGCGGCGGGCGATGACCCAAATCTCATCGAGGGTGTAGGCCTTATCCACGGCGGAGACGAACTCACGACCCATGCCGCTGGATGCTCCTGTAATGATGGCGATATTCATAAAGGGAAGTCCTTTCGTATGTCGTTAACTTCAGTATACCACAGGAAAGAGGAATGTAAAAGAGTTTCTCTTTCAAATCGTCCCCGCAGGGGACACCACACTTTTTCCCTATTCACTCTTACCTATTACCTGCAATAAAAAAAGACCCCGAGGGGTCTTTTTTGTTGCGTATTATCCTGCAGCCCAGCCGCCGTCCACCAGCAGCACATCGCCGTTGACATAGGAGGAATCATCACTGGCGAGGAACAGTGCTACCGAGGCGATCTGCTCGGGGCTGCCGGGAGGCGGCGCGGTAGCCAGCACGTTCTTCACGCGGCTGTAGCCTGCCATGTTGGGCATGCCCATAGAGGTGGAGATCTCGGTGGCGATGCCGCCGGGAGCGATGGCGTTGCAGCGGATGCCGTTGGGCATATACATATAGGCGGTGTTCTTGGTGAGGGATACCACGGCGGCCTTGGAGGCGGTGTAGACTGCGCCTGCGCAGCTGCGCATAGCACCGAGAGAGGCCACGTTGATGATGTTGCCGCCGTCACCCTGCTCCAAAAAGACCTGCACGGCCTTCCGCATGGAGTACATGGGGCCATAGACGTTGACGGCAAAGACCTGCTCGATCTTCTCGTTCTTCACATCACCGATGGGGCTCATGTCGTCCATGATGCCGGCGTTATTCACCAGTACATCGAGACGACCGAACTCCTTCACTGCCAGATCGATAGCGCCCACCATGGTCTCTTCCTTGGATACGTCACCCACATAGGGGATGACCTTACCCTCAAGACCTGCGAGGGAGGCTGCCAGTTCCTCCAACCGCTCACGGCGGCGGGCAACGGCGATAATGTTGGCACCCTCGCGGACAAAGCGCTCAACAATGGCTTTCCCCATGCCGGAGGAGGCACCGGTGACGACAATAGACTTATTCTTCAGCTTCATAGGTTGTGTCTCCTTTCAAAATCGTTTGTTTTTTTTGGTTCTGTAGTCAGTATAGCATGGTATATGGGTTCTGTCGGTGATGAAGTCACCGTTTTATTCTACGATACGCCCGTCGGTGGAGATGGTCACCACCTGCCAGGGGATAAATTTCCCGCTGTCGATGAGGGCTTTCTTCACGGCGTTTTCGATGCCGCCGCAGCAGGGCACTTCCATCCGCACCACGGTGACGCTCTTGATGTCGTTGGCGGCGAGGATGGCGGTGAGCTTTTCGGCGTAGTCTACGCTGTCCAGCTTGGGGCAGCCGATGAGGCAGACCTTATTGCGGATGAAGTCGTTGTGGAAGTTGCCGTAGGCGTAGGCGGTGCAATCGGCAGCCACCAGCAGATGCGCCCCGTTAAAGTAGGGGGCGGTGGGCGGCGCCAGCTTGATCTGCACAGGCCACTGGCGCAGCTGGGAGGCGGCAGCCACAGGGGCGGCAGGGGCAACGTCGCAGCGCTCGATGGTGCGGCTCTGAGAGCCGGGGCAGCCGCAGGGGAGAGGTGCTTCGGCGGCTTCTTTGGCAGCCTTTGCAGCCAGTACGGCAGCCTCATCGTAGGCGGGGGCTTCCCGCTCTTCAAAGGTAATAGCGCCTGTGGGGCAGGCGGGCAGGCAATCCCCCAGACCATCGCAATAGTCCTCACGGAGAAGTTTGGCCTTGCCGTCGATCATGCCGATGGCACCTTCGTGGCAGGCCAATGCGCACAGACCGCAGCCGATACACTTGTCCTCGTCAATTTTGATGATCTTACGGATCATAACCCTGTCCTCCTTGAAAAAGTTTCTTGTTCTGTGAGGTCAGTATAGCATGGGATGCCTACATAAACTGTTGCATAAGCCACATGTTTTGCGGGGAAATCATGGAAAGGTTGAGAAATTTGACACAGTGTGGTAAAATAAAGGAAATTTTTTCGAGGAGAATACTCGTTATGGTCTATACGGAGCAATTTTATGTAGGGTACAGCGACTGCGGCGCAGACATGACCCTCAGCAATACGGCGCTGCTGCGGTACTTTGAAAATATCGCCTCCATGCACGGGGCGGCGGTGGGCGACAGTCCCTTGGAAGTGCCCTATCGCTGGGTGCTGCTGTCGTACCATGTGTGCGTGAAGCGCCGCCCCAAGTTTAATAGCCGCGTGACGCTGAAAAGCTGGAATCGGGCGGTGAAGGGGGTTACCTCCTGCCGTGAGTTCGAGCTGTACGATGAAAATGGCGACCTACTTTGCACCGCTATCTCCAACTGGGTGCGGGTAGATGCTGAGACGGGGAAGCTCCAGCGGCTGGGCGAGGCGGTGGCGGAGCAGTACGGCAGCGAGGCGCGGGGCAATTTCGACTCGCCGTGGATTCCCAAGCTGAAAGAGGCGGCGGTGTACGATTTCGAGAAGCGCTACAGGGTGGAGCGCCATTTCATCGATGCCAACCGCCATATGAACAATGTCTGCTATCTCGACCTTGCCAACTGCGTGCTGCCCCAAGAGGTATGGGACAAGGGGGAGAGCGATACTTTCTCCATCCACTACCGCAAGGCCTCCTATTACGGCGAGGAATTGACCTGCTGCTATGGCGAGGAGGAAACAGGCGCTACCGTCGTGGTGAAGGGCGGCGAGGGAGATGTCCGCGCCGTGGTGTTTTTAGAAAAATAATGAATGATGAATAGTGAATAATGAATGATGAATAATTTTTTAAATTATCCGCGGAGCGGATACCGCAATTATTCACTATTAATTATTCATTCTTAATTATTCATTTAAGAAAAAAAGAAAGCCCCGTGGGGCTTTCTTTTTTGCTTAGTTAGGATAGATGAAGTCGATGCCGCCCATGAGGATGTCGTAGCTCATAGCACCGCTGCGGCCTGCCACCAGATTGCCCTCGGCGCTGAGGAAGAAGGTGGTGGGCAGTCCCGTAATGCCGTAGGTATAGGCGGCGTGATTGTCGGTGTCATAGAACACGGGGAAGGTGAAGCCCTCCTCCGCCACATAGGACGAGGCGCTGTCCACCGTATCCCAGTAGCCGTCGGTGACGTTGACCATTACGAAGTTCACCGCGTCTCCCAGCTCCTCATAGGCCCGCTGGAAATCGGGCATCTCCGAGCGGCAAGGGCCGCAGTTGCTGGACCAGAAGTTCAGCACCATGGGCTTGCCGAAGTAGTCCGAGAGCTTGGCCTCGCTGCCGTCCAAGTGGTAGAAGGTGAAGTCGGGTGCGGGATAAACGGGGGCTTCCTCGCTATCCCCCGTATCCTCGGGAGGCGTAGTGTCCTCGGGGGATGCGGTGTCCTCGGGGGATGCGGTGTCCTCGGGTGTATTCTCGCTTTCGCCGTCGGGGACGGGGTCGGCAGGTGTGGTGTCGGGTTTGGCGTCGTTCTGGGGGATGGTGCTGCCGATGTTCTCATCGAGGGTGGGCAGCCCACCTATAGTACCTGCGCCTAAGTTGCGGTAGAGCAGTGTTGCGCCTGCAACCACCAGTACAAGGAGCAGGATGAGGATCACAAGTCTTTTTTTCTCCATAGGAATACCTCCTTAGTTCAGCAGCGTCATGAGCCGACCGAGAAGGCCTGTTGCCATGGCAAGGCCGAGGATGATCAGCAGCACGCCGCAGACGATGTTGATAATGGTGTAGTGGCGTTTGATGAAGGTGAAAGCACCTTTCAGCTTGTCAATGAGGATGGCGCTGAGAAGGAAGGGAACGCCGAGGCCGAGGGAGTAGGCCAGCAGCATACCCATTCCTGCCAGCACGTGACCCTGCTGGGAGGCCAGCAGAAGGGCAGAGCCTAAAAATGCGCCAACGCAGGGCGTCCAGCCAAGGGAAAAGACGATGCCGAACAACACCGCGGAGAAGAAATTCATGTTGGCGGTATCCACATTCCTTTGGCTGCCACGGAAGAGGTTCAGCTTGAACACACCGAGGAAACTAAGGCCGAAGAAGATGACGATAGCGCCTGTGACAATATCCACGGCGGTGCGGTGGCGGCTTAAGAAGCTGCCTAACGTGCCTGCCAGCGCTCCAAGGGCTACGAACACGATGGTGAAGCCCAGCACGAAGCCCAGCGCCCCACGCAGTGTCTTTTTCGTGCCGCCCTCGCCGCCGCCTGCAAAGTAGCTGAGGTAGATGGGCAGCATGGGCAGGAGACAGGGGGAGATGAAGGTAACAATACCTTCCAAGAAAGAAATCACATATTGCATGGAGAGATTCTCCTTTCTCTTGCTTATTTTTTCTGTATCATACCATAGGATTTGCCCCTTTCACGGTGACATATGTCACAAAAACAAAAAAATCCTCCCCCACAGGTGTGAGGGAGGGAAATGGCGGGTTTTAGCGGCGCAGCGCCTTGCGGATGGCGGGGGCGATGGTGACGGCGAGGATGCTGCCGATCAAGGCGGTTACAAGCTGCGGCCAAGAGAACATGGCAGACATCATGGCCACCTGCTTCTCGGGGAGGCCGAGGAGGGGGAGGAGCAGCAGCACCACGAGGGAGTAGAGGACGGCGAACTTAAACACCGAGGCCACCACCGCGCCGCCGTAGCAGCGGGGGTTGAGGGCCACCTTCTTGCGGCAGATAAACCACAGCAGCACCACGAGGGCGATGTTGCCCACGGCGATGGCGGGAACTACCTGAATGAGGGCGGGGCCGATGCCCAGCAAAAAGGCGAAGAAGGGGCTGAGGAGGGCTACGGTAAAGCCGCACCACAGGCCGCCCACCAAGGTGGACACGCCTAAAATCAAATTGACGCAAGAACCTGTGACGAACTGGCCTGCGGGCTTGGTGAGACCCTGCAAAGCCACCAACAGGGCGATCATCACGGCGGTTTCTGCGATCCAAAGGGTTTTCTTTTTCATAGGGGATGCCTCTCTTTCTCTTGCAATTTGCAATTTTCTCCTGTATCATACCATATTGTAAGAGAAATTCCGTTGCAGCGGCAACGAAATAGGGGGAGGAACAGGGAAAAATGCAGGGGATTTTGGAGAAAACGGCGCTATTTTATGGCTTGACGGGGGCGGAGATCGAAGGGGTGGTGTCCTCGGCAGGAGGAATCCTGCGCCGCTATGAGGCAGGAGAGGTGCTGTGGCATCAAGGAGAAGTGGTGGCTTCCCTCGGCATCGTCCTCCACGGGGCGGTGGAGGCCATGGCCTACAGCCGTGACGGCGGCGCGGAATTGGTGGCACACCACGGGGCAGGACAGGTGGTGGGGGATGTGCTGATGGCCTCCCACAGTCCCTCACCTGTGACGCTGGTGGCGCGGCAGGACACGGAGATGCTGCTGCTGCCCATGGAGGGCTTGTACCCCATGGTGGGGGAGGTGTCAACTCCCCTGCGGCAGGTGCAGCGGAATCTGCTGGCGGAGACGGGGGAGAAGTTTTGGCAGCAGCGGCGGCGCATTGCCTATTTGGTTGAGCCCCGTCTGCGCCAGCGGGTACTGCGGTATCTGCGGGACGAAGCCCCCGCAGCGGGGGTGTGGTTTACCGTGCCCCTCGACAGGCAGGGCATGGCGCGGTTTTTGGGTGCTGACCGCAGCGCACTGAGCCGCGTGCTGTCACAGCTGCGAAATGAGGGGCTTATCGTGTATCGCAAAAGGGAATTTCGTGTGTAGTAGTACCATGATGCAAAAAAGACGCCGAAGGCGTCTTTTTTTATCGCTGATATTCGAACTCCAAATTGTACATAGACACGATGTGACCATCCTGAATGCCCATGTCCTCCAGTCGGTCGAACAGGCCGCTCTGACGGAGCATCTTGTCGAAGTACATACGGCTCTCGTAGTCGGAGAAGTTGATGTTGGCCATCAAGCGCTCCAGCCAAGGGCCTTCCACCAGCCACGTATCGTCCTCGCGGTGGATCTCCAAGGGGGCGGAGGTGTCGATCTGAGGGGGACGGGGGACGTACTCGGGCTCGTAGATGGTGACGGGAGGCAGGGTAGAGAGCATGGCGCCGATGCGGCCCACCAGCTCACGGGTGCCCTGATGGGTGGCGGCGGACATGGACATAAACTGATAGCCCTGCGCCTCCACATGGGCGCGGAAGGCCTCCAACTGCTCGTCATCTGCCAGCAGATCCGTCTTGTTTGCCACCACGATTTGAGGACGAGTGGCGAGGTCGGCGCTGTACTGCTTCAGCTCCAAGTTGATGGCCTCGAAGTCCTCGATGGGGTCGCGGCCCTCACTGCCCGACACGTCCACCAAATGGACAAGGAGACGGCAACGGTCAATGTGGCGAAGGAAGTCGTGACCGAGGCCCGCGCCCTCGCTGGCGCCCTCGATGATGCCGGGGATGTCCGCCATGACGAAGCTGACGCCGTCATCCACCCACACCACGCCCAGGTTGGGGTAGAGGGTGGTGAAGTGATAGTTGGCGATTTTGGGATGGGCCTTGGAGACCACGCTCAAGAGGGTGGATTTACCCACGTTGGGGAAGCCCACCAGACCTACGTCTGCCAACAGCTTCAGCTCGAGGATCACATCGTGGCTCTCGCCGGGGAGACCGGCCTTGGCGAAGCGGGGCACCTGACGAGTGGGGGTGGCGAAATGCTGGTTGCCCCAGCCGCCGCGACCGCCCTTGCAGAGGACGAAGGGCTCGTAGTCGGACATATCCTTGATGATCTCGCCTGTTTCGGCGTCACGCACCAGCGTGCCGCGAGGGACTTTGATCACAAGGCTCTCGCCGTCTTTACCTGTCTTGCGTCCGCCCATACCGTCCTGACCGGGGGTGGCGGTATACTTGCGCTTGTAGCGGAAGTCCATCAGCGTGGACATATGGTCGTCCACCTGCAAAATGATGGAGCCGCCGTTGCCGCCGTCGCCGCCGTCGGGGCCGCCGGCTGCAATGTATTTCTCGCGGTGGAAGGACACTGCGCCGTTACCGCCGTTGCCGGCCTTCACGGTGATGCGTGCTTTATCAATAAAACCGTTTGCCATAGGGGATTCACCTCGTTGTCTAAGATTGCTTTAACTAACTTATTCTATCGGAAAACCGAGGGATAGTCAAGATTTAGGGCGGGAATGTTCGTACTTTCTTTTCATCAGCGAAAAGAAAGTACCAAAGAAAACGCCGCTTGAAACCCATGGTTTCAAGACTTCCTTCAACGCGCTTCACTGTACCCATAACGATGCCGTCCCTCGCGTAGATTTCTGCGGAAAAAACCTCGTCTAAATGTAGCATCGTCTCTGCTACTAACCCGCTTAGCCGCTCAGTGCGGAGAAAATGTAGAAGAGGTCAAAAAAACTATCGAAAGTAAAAATACCTGTTAACTGTTACTTGTTAATTGAAAAAAGACACCCCGAAGGGTGTCTTTTTGATTACCAATTACTCGGCGGGGTAGACAGAGACCTTCTTGCGGTCCTTGCCCAGACGCTCGAAACGGACAACGCCGTCGGCCTTGGCAAACAGAGTGTGATCGGTGCCCATACCGACGTTGGCGCCGGCGTGGATGTGGGTGCCGCGCTGGCGAACAAGAATGTTGCCGGCGAGAACGAACTGACCATCAGCGCGCTTGGGGCCAAGACGCTTGGACTCGGAATCACGGCCGTTCTTGGTGGAACCAACGCCCTTCTTGTGGGCGAAGAACTGCAGACCAATGTTCAACATTTCGCAGTACCATCCTTTCTGAAAGATAGAAGAAGTGGGGGGCTTTAGGCTTCCAGCACTTCGATATTGTCGGGGTATTCGTCGTGGAGCTGAGAAAGATACACCATCATACCCGTCAGCAGATTCTGACAGGTGTTCTCCGCCGTGGGGCCCAAAGAGCCGGGGAGACGGAACGAGATGGTGGCAGTCTTTTCACAGACCTTGACAGATGCACAAAGACCCATCACGTCATTGACGGTGGCCTCCACCAGCCGTACGGCGCTGGTGACGGCGGCACAGACGATATCCTCGCCTTCCTGCCCATAGCCGCTGTGTCCCGTCGCATCAAACCCGATGATGCGGTTTCCCTCTGTGAGGAATGTAACGCTCGTCATCTACGATACCTTAGAAGCTGATCTTAGCGATCTCAACCTTGGTGTAGGGCTGACGATGACCCTGACGTTTGCGGTAACCCTTCTTGGGGGTGTACTTGAAGATACGGATCTTCTTGCCCTTGCCGTTCTTCACGACGGTAGCGTCCACCTTAGCGTTCTCCACCACGGGAGCGCCGATCTTGGTGTTCTCGCCGTCGACGATGGCCAGCACGCGGTCGAACACCACGGACTCACCAGCCTCGGCCTCCAGCTTCTCGATAAACAGAGTGTCGCCCTCGGAGACGATGTACTGCTTACCACCGGTCACGATAATAGCCTGCATTTCCTGTTGCACCTGCCTTTCCTTAATTACGGTCTCGCTGTCGGGGGCGGCCAGATTTTCGGGAATTTTCCCTCGCTGACACTTTGTACCCATTCAAAGCGGCCTTTCAATTATAACGGGGAAAGCGGGGCTTGTCAAGAGGAATTTCACGATTCGTTATAAAAAAAGAGAGAGCCGTACAGCTCTCTCTTTTTGTGAATAAAATTAGAAAACAAAAGTGCAAAAAAGGAACGATGAGCCTTCACATTTGCATGGGGGGAGCACGAGGGGGGAGGGTAGACGGCCTCGCATTTAAATAAAACTGATTACACAAAAAAAGACACCCTTTCGGGTGTCTTTTTATTGTGTAAATCAGAACTCCAGGTTCTTCTCGGTCTCCTTGGAGAAGACGTGGGCCACGTTGCCGCCGAAGGTCAGGTTGACCTCGGTGCCCATGGGGAAGGAAGCGATCTCGCCGTTGGTGGGGACGATGACGATCACATCGCGGCCATCGGCGTTGACGTGCAGATGGACGGAAGAGCCCATCAGCTCGCTGACGTCCACCTTGGCCTTGATGCCGTTGTCGCACAGGGTCAGGTGATCGGGACGGACGCCCAGAATCACATCCTGCTCGGCAACATTGTTGGCCTTCAGGCGCTCCTGCTTATCCTCGCTCAGCTCCACGGTGACACCGTTGGCGCTGACCACATACTTGCCGTCCACCATGGACAGGTGACCGTCGAAGTAGTTCATCTGGGGGGTGCCGATGAAGCCTGCCACGAACAGGTTGGCGGGATGATCGAAGACCTGCTGGGGAGTGCCGATCTGCTGGATGAAGCCGTCACGCATGATGACGATACGATCGCCCAGGGTCATAGCCTCGGTCTGGTCGTGGGTAACATAGATGAAGGTGGTGTCGATGCGCTGACGCAGCTTGATGATCTCAGCGCGCATCTGGTTACGCAGCTTGGCGTCCAGGTTGGACAGGGGCTCGTCCATCAGGAACACGGAGGGGTTACGGACGATGGCGCGGCCGATGGCCACACGCTGACGCTGACCGCCGGACAGAGCCTTGGGCTTACGATCCAGATACTGGGTGATGTCGAGAATCTCAGCGGCCTCGCGAACCTTCTTGTCGATCTCAGCCTTGTCAACCTTCTTCAGCTTCAGGGAGAAGGCCATGTTCTCGTACACGGTCATATGGGGATAGAGGGCGTAGTTCTGGAAGACCATGGCGATGTCGCGGTCCTTGGGCTCCACATCGTTCACCAGCTTGTCGCCGATCCACAGCTCGCCGCTGGAGATGTCCTCGAGACCTGCCACCATGCGCAGGGTAGTGGACTTACCACAGCCGGAGGGGCCAACCAGCACGATAAACTCGCGGTCAGCGATCTCCAGATTGAACTCCTGCACGGCCACGACGCCTTCGTCCGTGATCTGCAGGCTGGTCTTCTTGACCTCTTCGCCCTTCTTGGGCTTCTTGGCCTTTTCGGTGTTGGGGTAAACCTTCTTCAGATTCTTCAGCAATACCTTTGCCATACTTGTTTCACCGTAGCTGCGCCGCCTCCGCGCACGCAACCTCGTGACCATCTTCCGATGCATCACTTTACGGCAGGTCTCCACACTGCCGCACCGCCGATGATAAGCGGAACTTCCTCCTTTAATTGTTACGCCCCTGCGTTCAGAGTAGTGGAGTGAACGCAATGACGCATAATAAGACA
>JAFQTS010000066.1 GCA_017408915.1 Oscillospiraceae bacterium
CGGCATCCTCGCCGCGGTGGTGGGGTTGGAGTAAACAAAAAAGTAAAAGACCTGTTCCCGCGGGAACAGGTCTTTTACTTTTTTGTTTACTCCAACCCCACCACCGCGGCGAGGATGCCGAGGACTTCGCGGCAGGCGTAGCCTGCCCCTAAGAGGATGGGACTTCCGCAGCCTGCGGCGCGGGGGTCGAGGCCTGCTTCGCGGGCGTAAATTTGTCCTCGCAGCTGGTGAAAATTGTCGCTGGCGATGACCACATGGGTGTCGAGGTTGTTTTCCTCAATAATTTCGGCGGCGAAGAGGAGATTCTCCCGCGTGTCGAAGGATTTTTCCTCGGCGTAGACCCGCGCAGGGTCGATACCCATGGCGATGAGCGTTTCCGCGGCGCAGCCGCCCTGTGTGATGGTCTCCGATTTACTGTCGAGGCCTCCTGTGGTGATGACCACCGCCTCGGGGTGGGCGGTCAAATAGTCGTAGGCGGCGTCGATGCGGTTTTGCAGCATGGTACTGGGCTTGCCCTCGTAGACGCGGCAGCCGAGCAGGATGACCGTTTCAGGGGCGGCTTCCTCCACAGTGGGACGGTCGGCGGCAGCCATGCCCATGAGGACAAAGACCGTCAGCACGGCGGTGATACCGAGGGAGAAGAGGGTAAGGACGATGACTTTGACGCTGTCGGCACGCTTTTCCCACAGTCGCGGGAAGAAAAACGCCACTGCCAGTATCAGCAAAATGGCCGCAGGCCAGAACATGCCGATGTGGCACACGCCCATGGCGAGAGGGAGGAGGAAGTACACTGCGCCCAAGAGACACAGTGCGCCGAGGATGGGTAAGATCATAGACGATTCTCCGAAATATGGTTGGCAATGCGCTGCATGATCATGTCCAGCGCCACCAGATTATGACCGCCCTCCAGCACCACAATGTCGGCGAACTTGCGGGAGGGCTCTACAAACTGCTCGTGCATGGGCTTGACCGTTGCCAAATATTGATTGATTACCGAGGTGAGAGAGCGACCACGCTCCTCCACGTCACGCTGGGCGCGGCGCAGGATGCGGACATCGGCATCGGTCTCCACGAAGATTTTAATATCGAGGAGATCCCGCAACGCCTTATCTTGGAAGATGAGGATACCCTCCACGATCACCACGGGGGCGGGGGCAACGGCAACAGTATCGTCGGTGCGGTTATGGATGGTGTAGTCGTACACGGGACAGTGGATGGTCTGCCCCTCTTTAAGGCGCTTCAAGTCCTCCACCATCCGCTCCGTTTCAAAGGCGGCGGGGTGGTCGTAGTTTTGGAGGCACCTCTCCTCGAAGGGGCGGTTCTGCCGCTTATAGTAGTTGTCGTGGTGCACCACGGCGATGTCGCCGCCGAAACGCTGGGCCAGATGCTCGGTGAGGGTGGTCTTACCTGAGCCAGTGCCGCCGGCGATGCCGATAAAAATGGTATTCATAAAGGATGACCTCCTCCATAGTTTTCCCCCATATTATAAAAAGAACACGGGGGAAAAGCAAGAAAGGATGTAAAAAAAGGGGGGAATTCCAAGATTTTTCAGTTGACGGCAGGATTGATTTTAGGTATTATGTAAAGGTACTATGCCATCGTATGTCCATTGGAGGAGAATTCATGAGTTTGTTGAAGTGCAGAAAATGCGGAGAGATGTTCTCCGATAGCTATAAATCCTGTCCCTTCTGCGCAGAGGACGAGGAGTATTATAACGGTAAGGTCAAAAAGCGCAACCATCGCCGTATGGAGCAAAAGCCCAAGGCACCCAGCATTGTGGGCCCCCTGCTGGTGTTGGTGATCATTTTGATCATCGCCGCCGCAGTTTGGGCGATTTTCGGCGACGGTATCAAGGAGTGGATCGACGGTCGTCCCGGTGTGGAGCATGTGGATCCCCAGCCCGGTCACAATGACGACGATCAGCAGCAGGGCGACGACGTGGTGCTGGAGAAGAAGCTCACCCTCAATAAGTCCGTGCTGATGCTCTCCCCCGGCAGCAGCGAACAGCTGAGCGTCACCGGCGGCGCTGAGGGCGAGGAGTATGTCTGGCAGAACAGCGATCCCGCCATTTTGACCGTCAGCGAGGACGGTAAGGTCACCGCCATTGCCGAGGGCAGCGCCGTGGTTACCGTTACCTGCGGTGACGAGAGCGCCGTGTGCGCCGTGACGGTGAAGGAGAATGTGGAGAGCGACGATCCTGTTATTGACGATCCCACGCCGCCCACGCCTGTGGATACCAAGGTCGATCTCAGCAAGATCAACATCACCGTGCCGCTGTACGGCACCAGCCTTTCCAAGATCGAGGACGGCAAGTTCGACGTGAGCTTGGGTAAGGGCGAGAGCTTCGGCCTTGAGGTCACCGGCACCGATGTGAAGCCTGCATGGTCTGTTGCCAACAGCTCCATCGCTACCGTCTCCTCTGACGGTACTATCAAGGGTATCACCTCCGGTGAGACCACCATTACCGCCAAGCTGAACAACACCAACGTGGAGATCATCGTCCGCGTCAAGTAAATTACGTAACACCCCTTCGCAGCGGCATCTATCGGATGCCGCTGCGTTTTTCTTTCCTCGCCGCTTGTAAAGAGAAAAGGGGTATGCTATACTATATTGTTAGAATCCTTAAGAAACGAGGTGAGATGATGGAGAAAAAGCAGAGTGTCATGGGCCGCTTCGTGTCCTATTTTAAGCCCCATTGGAAGCTGTTTTTGCTGGACATGGCCTGCGCGGTGCTGATCGCGGTGGTGGATATCATCTTCCCCATTGTCTCCCGTGAGGCGTTGAACCGCTGGCTGCCTCAGCAGGAATACCGTGTGTTCTTCCTCGTCATGGCCATCCTTGCGCTGGCCTTCGTGCTGCGTGCAGGGCTATACTATATTGTCGGCTTTTGGGGGCACACCTTCGGTATCCGTGTGGAAGCCGACATTCGCCGCGACCTCTATCACCATATGCAGACGCTGGGTTTTGATTTCTACGATCAGAACCGCACAGGTCAGCTTATGAGCCGCCTTACCACCGACCTTTTCGAGGTGACGGAGCTTGCCCACCACGGCCCTGAGGATCTTTTGATTTCCTTTGTGACCATTATCGGCGCTATGGCGGTCATGTTCTCCATCGAGTGGCGCATGGCTCTTATTGTGCTGGTGATTCTCCCCTTGTTCCTCTTGCTGCTGATCCTGCGGCGCAACGGTATGAACCGCGCCTCCCACCTTGCCAAGCAGCGGACAGGTGCAATCAACGCCGAGATCGAGTCGGGTCTCAGCGGTATCCGCACCACCAAAGCCTTCGCCAATGAAAGCATCCAGCAGGAGCGATTTGACGGGGCCAACGAGCAGTTCAAGACCGCCAAGCGCGGCTTCCACCGCGAGATGGGCCGCTTTACCGCCACCATGGAGCTGTTCGTCACCATCCTCAACGTGGCGGTTATTGCAGGCGGCGGTTGGTTTATCATGCAGGGCACCATGGACTTGGTGGATATGGTGACCTTCACCCTCTATATCACCACCTTTATTGCCCCTGTGCGGAAATTGGCCAGCTTTGCCGAGCTTTTCTCCAGCGGTATGGCAGGTTTGCAGCGGTTCTGTGAACTGATGGACACCGCCCCCACCGTCACCGATGCACCCGATGCCGTGGCCTTGACGGCGGTGGCAGGGGAGATCGGCGTGGAGAATGTCCACTTCACCTACGATGGCAGCAGCGATGTCCTTCGTGGCGTGGATATCCGCGTGGCAGCGGGGGAGACGGTAGCTATCGTTGGCTCTTCGGGCGGCGGTAAATCCACCCTCTGTCAGCTGATCCCCCGCTTTTACGATGTGCAGGAGGGCGCCATCACCGTGGATGGCCGCGATGTGCGGAATGTGACCATCCAATCTCTTCGCCGTTCTATCGGCATTGTGCAGCAGGATGTGTTCCTCTTTGCCGACACGGTGCGGGAGAATATCCGCTACGGTCGCCCCGATGCTACCGACGCAGAGGTGGAAGAGGCGGCGAAGAAGGCGGAGATCTATGCCGACATTATGGACATGCCCCACGGCTTCGACACCTATGTGGGCGAGCGGGGCACGCTCCTCTCGGGCGGTCAGAAACAGCGCGTGGCTATCGCCCGTATTTTCTTAAAGAATCCCCCCATCCTCATTTTGGACGAGGCCACCTCTGCCCTCGACAGCGTTACCGAGTCCAAGATCCAGCACGCGCTGGACACCTTGGCAGTGGGACGCACCACACTCATTATCGCCCATCGCCTCAGCACCATCCGCAGCGCCAACCGCATTTTGGTGGTGGAGGACGGCCTCATTGCCGAGGAGGGCAGCCATGAAGAACTGATGGAGCGCCGTGGCATTTACGCCGCTCTCTACAATACGCAGAACTTGGGAGAAAGACTATGAATCAGAAAAAACTGGACAGAATCAACGAACTGGCCCGCAAGGCAAAGGCCGAGGGCTTGACGGAAGAGGAAATTCGTGAGCGGGACATTCTGCGCCGCGAGTATATCGACTCCGTGGTGGGCAACCTCCGCGACACCCTTGACAACACCTATGTGGTGGACGAGTACGGCAACAAGCGTAAGCTGAAGGGGAAGGGCGGCATCAAGTCATGAGCTATCAGTACGACAACAAGGGCGGGTTTGAGCCTAAGAAAGACGACAGCGACCTCGGTTCTTGGCTTTTCATCGGCTTTATGTTTATCGTGGCGTGGCCTATTGGCCTATTCTTCCTGATCTCCAAGCTGATGGACGATCCCAAGAAGAAAAAGACCACCCAAAACTACGGCAAGGCCAGCGGTGCGTATACCTCCACCACGGGGCAGCAGGCCGCTCCCAAGGCAGCGGAGACTACGGCGCAGACGGCTGCGCCTAAGGCAAAAGCTGCACCGAAAAAGAAGAAAGTCACCGCCACGCCCCAGTACGGGCGAATGGGCAGCCGCATTATGACCGCTGTCGGTATCGCCGTGCTGGCACTGGGACTTTTGGGGCTTAGTGCCACCGTGGGCGACTACATGAAATTCCACCTTGATTTGTGGTCGTTTATCTCCGAACTGTTCTTCCCTATGGGTTTGGCTGCGGGCGGTATCGCCCTGCTCTTCGGCGGCGGTATGATGAAGCGCCGTGCCCGCCGCTTTGCCAAGTATGTGGCCTGCGCGGGTGGTCGTAAGGCCATCCCCCTCGCTGACCTTGCCCGCGCCGCCGATGTGCGGTTGGGTAAAGCCGAGCGGGATATTGAGATGATGGTGGAAAAGGGCATGTGGGGTCCTCAGGCCTATGTGGACAACGGGCAGGATATGCTGTTCCTCTCCGCCGAGGCGGCTCGCGAGTATTACGAAAGCCGCAATGTCCGCGCCAAGCCTGTGGCAGAGCCGAAGGTGGCCGCCGCGCCTGCCAGTGAGTTCGACCACGATTTCCGTCTCAGTGCCATTCGCCGCGCCAATGACCGCATTGACGATGCAGAGCTCAGCGCGAAAATCGACCGCCTTGAGCAGGTGACGGGTCGCATCTTCAAGTTTATTGAGGATAATCCCAAGTCCGCCGACA
>JAFQTS010000067.1 GCA_017408915.1 Oscillospiraceae bacterium
CAGAGCCACGAACAGGCAGGGCATACCGATGGCGCAGACCTTCTCGATACCGCCGGCAACGCCGCCCATAACGATCAGCATGGTCAGAGCCACGAAGATAACGCCGAAGATGATAGCTTCCCAGGGGGAGGCCATGAAGGCACCGAAGACCTCGCCGCCGGACAGACCGTTGGTACCGAAACCGGCCTTGAACAGGTCGCCCACGTTCAGCACGACGTACTTGATGCAGTAGCCGCCCAGTGCGCAGTAGAAGAACAGGATGAAGAATGCAGAAGCGATACCCATCCAGCCCATCCAGCTGAACTTCTTGCTGATGACCTTGTAAGCGCCGACAGCGCCCTGACCGGTCTTACGACCGATGGCCAACTCGCCCAGCATGATGATGAAGCCGCAGAAGACAGCCAGCAGCAGGTAGATCAGCAGGAAGGTAAAACCACCGTTTGCGCCCATCTTGTTGGGGAAGCCCCAGATGTTGCCCAGACCCACAGCGGAGCCAACGGCAGCCATCAGGAAGCCAAAGTTGGACTTAAAGCCTTTTCTTTCCATAGTTTTCTCTCCTTTTTAAATAAGGTTGCCTCGCCTTTGAGGCGGTTATGGGTGAATTTTACTCTCCCCTTCCCCCACTGTAAATATAAAATCAGCCTTTTTAACGCCATCTTCACAGCGCAAAACTTTTTCTTTATCCGTTCATTATAAAAAGAGCGACAATCCGCCCTGTTCTCGGGACGAAAAAAGACGCCGCATACGCGGCGACTTTTTTGCTTACTCTTCAACTATTTTCTTTTAAGGAAACTCAGTCTCCTTCGCGCATCCGGTAGCCCACGCCCACCTCTGTAAAGAGATACTCGGGATGACTGGGATCTTTCTCGATCTTGCGGCGGATGTTGGCCATATTGACACGGAGGATCTGGTTGTCCGCCTTTGCCTTGGGGCCCCACAGCTCGCGGATAATGAAATCGTAGGTCAGCACCTTACCGGCATACTTGCCCAGCAGCGCCACGATCTTATACTCGTTCACCGTCAAGCGGGCGTTCTCGCCGTTCATCAGCACCTGATGCTTGTCGTAGTCGATGGTGAGGTCGCCGGCGGTAAACTTGCCGGACAGGGCGATTCGGGGGTCGGACAGAGTGGTGCGGGTATGTCGGATGGCGGCACGGATGCGGGCCAGCAGCTCAGAAGTGCCAAAGGGCTTGGTGATGAAATCATCGGCACCGCAGTCAAGGGCTTCTACTTTGTCATGCTCATAGCTGCGGGCAGAGACCACCACCACAGGGAGATTGGACCACTTGCGGACAGACTTCAACACCTCCATGCCATCCATATCGGGCAAGCCCAGATCGAGAATAATGAGATCGGGGCAGTGGGAGGAGATCATGGTAAGGGCCTCCTCGCCGCCACGGACGGTGATAGTGTCGTAGCCGTTGGCCGTCAGGATCATAGAGATAAAATTGCTGATGCTCTGTTCATCTTCAACAATCAGTACTTTATCCTTCACTTTCATTATTTTTCTCCTCCATCGGTAATTCTATAGTAAATTGCGCGCCGCCCTCGGGGCGGTTCTCACCGCGGATCGTGCCGCCGTGGGCCTGCACGATGGTGCGGCAAACAGACAGGCCTATGCCCATGTTGCGCTTTGTGTCGCCCTGCTGTGTCTGATGGGTGCTGCTATCAAAAAGCTTGGGCAGCAGGTGGGGATCAATACCCTTGCCGTCGTCACAAATGGTGATCACGGCGTTTTCCCTCTTTCTTTCAAGGGAAACAGTGACCTTTGTGGCCGTTTTCCCGTGGCGGGCAGCGTTTTCCAACAGGTTCAGCAGCACCTGCTCGACCAGCACCTCGTCCATAGGCACCACCAGCACCTCGTCCGGCAGTTGCACCTCCACGGGGAGGGTGGGCTTTCTGCTGAATTTCGCCACGGCGCTTTCAATGACCTCCTCGGCAATGCCGGGCGCTTTAATAAGGGGACTGGCATTTTGAGAGCCGATACGGGTCACAGAGAGAAGGTTCTCCACCACGCGGATAAGCCAGCGGGCGTCCTCGTTGGCGTTCTGCAGCAGCATCTCCCGTTCCTCCTCCGACAGCCCCTTCTCCTCCATCAGCGTTTCCGTTGCGCCTACGATACCCGTCAAAGGGGTGCGGATATCGTGGGACACAGCACGGAGAAGGTTGGCGTGGATCTTCTCACGCTCCGCCTCACGCCGCAGCACCTCGTACTGCTTGACGCGAGTGGTCAACATACCCGTCACAATAGAGATGGTCATCATCACGAGGAACGTCAAAGGGAAGCCTGCAAGGGTAAAACTGATCTGCCAGTAAGGGAAGGTAAAGACATAGTCCACAGCAAGGACGCCTGCCACAGCGGCGATGATGCCGAAAAAGTATCCTTCCGTGAACAGCGCCGTCAAAAACACATCCATGAAGAAGATGACCGCCACATAGCTGGTGTCGTTGTGGGGGTCGAGGGAGCGAAGGAAGAGACACAGCATCGCCGTTACGGCAAAGAGAATCACTGTTACGAGAACATCTTTGATGAAATAGATCGCTTTGTTTGATTTTTCTCCCTGCTTAGCGTCTTCTTTCTTGCGATAAATATGAAAAAGATTCACGACATCTCCTCCTTTCCGTATATTCATAGACATTGTACCATACTTTCGCGTTAAGAAAACGTGAAAAACTTGTTAAGAGCTGTTTTTCTTTCAAAAACTAAAAAAGCCGCCGATGGCGGCAGCGCTGTCGGCGGTTTTTGTATGATAAGGGCGAAAAATTCCCATAAAAAGCAAATTTCCACGGCACAGCTGTGTCGTGGTTCCCTCCTTTGTGCTGAACTCTTTATCTCTCGCTGGGCTGCCAGTCACAGTCGGCGAAGATCATGTCGTCCAGATCACCGTAGATTCGATTGTCCATCATCTTTCCTATCACCCTCCTTTCTTTTCTGTTCTCTATGGTATAGTATATGCGTCCTCGCGCCAAAATGCAACGGCCGAGATTATACATTTTTGCCAAGGTGCGGTGCAACTTTTTTGACATTTTGCCCAACCACCTCTTGCCTTTTGCGGGCACACTATTATATAATAAGGAAAACTGTAGAAAAACAGGAGTTCCTATGAGAGAGTTTTTTGCCGGAGAATTTGATATTGCTGTCATTGGCGCAGGTCACGCCGGCATTGAGGCGGCGCTGGCTGCGGCACGACTGGGGATGGAGACGGTTTGTTTCACCATCAATCTCGATGCCGTGGGCAACATGCCCTGCAACCCCGCCGTGGGCGGCACAGGCAAAGGTCACCTCGTCCGTGAGTTGGACGCTCTCGGCGGCGAGATGGCAAAAGCCGCCGATAAAGCCTGCATCCAGTACCGTATGCTCAACCGCGGCAAAGGCCCTGCCGTGTGGTCTCTGCGTGCCCAAGCCGACCGCCGCGAATATCAGAAGGTGATGAAGCACGCCTTGGAGCGCCAGCCCCACCTCCATGTCCGACAGGGCGAGGTGGTAGATGTCCGAGCAGAAGACGGGCGCGTGACAGAGGTTGTCCTGCGCACAGGCGCGGTGTTCCGCGTGAAGGCCGCCATTCTCTCCACAGGCACATTTCTCAGCGGACGCACCATCGTGGGCGAGTGCGTAGAGGACAGCGGCCCCGACGGCATGCACGCCTCCACCGTCCTCACTGACCGTCTTGCGGCCTTGGGTCTGCCTCTGCGCCGCTTTAAGACGGGTACGCCGCCCCGCGTCAACGCCCGCACGGTGGATTTTTCCAAGATGGAACTGCAGGTGGGCGACGCTGATCCCCTGCCCTTTAGCTTTGAAACGGAGGATGCACCCCAAAACCGCGCCGTGTGCTACCTCACCTACACCAACGCCGAGACCCACCGCATCATCCGCGAGAATTTAGACCGCAGCCCCATGTATAACGGCGTTATTGACGGTGTGGGCCCCCGCTATTGTCCCTCTATCGAGACGAAAATCGTCCGTTTTGCCGACAAGGAGCGCCATCAGCTCTTCGTTGAGCCTATGGGTCTCGATACGGAGGAGCTCTATATCCAAGGCTTTTCCTCCTCCCTCCCCGAGGATGTGCAAATCGAGATGCTCCACACGGTGGTGGGCTTGGAACATGCCGAGATGACCCGCCCCGCCTACGCTATTGAATACGATTGCATCGACCCCTTGGCCCTGCTTCCTACGCTGGAGACGAAGGCCATCCGCGGTCTCTACGGTGCAGGACAGTTCAACGGCTCTTCGGGCTACGAAGAAGCGGCAGTGCAGGGCTTTGTGGCGGGCGTCAACGCCGCCCGCGCCATTCGCGGTGAAGCGCCCTTCGTATTAAAACGCAGCCAAAGCTATATCGGCACGCTGATTGACGACCTTGTGACTAAGGGCACGGAAGAGCCCTACCGCATGATGACCAGCCGCGCCGAGTACCGCCTCGTGCTGCGACAGGACAACGCCGACCAGCGCCTTACCGCCATCGGCTACGGGTTGGGTCTTGTGTCCAAAGAGCGCTTGGAGGCGGTGAATGCCAAATACGCCGCCGTGGAGCGAGAGATCGCCCGCTTGACCCGACGCGGCATCGGCAGCAGCGCGGCGCTGAATGAACTGCTCACCGCCAAGGGCACGACCCCTGTGGAGGACGGCTGCCGCCTCATTGATCTCCTGCGCCGCCCACAGCTGAGCTACGCCGATCTCCGCCCCTTCGACAGCGAAGCTCCCGCGCTGACCAAGGACATCGTGGAGCAGGTGGAGATCACCGTGAAATACGAGGGCTACATCCGCCGACAGGAAAAGCAGGTGGCGGAATTTGAACGGCTGGAGCAGCAGCTTCTGCCGGAGGACATCAACTACGACAACATTCAGGGTCTGCGCCTTGAGGCGCGGGAAAAGCTGGGGGCTATCCGTCCCCGCAGCCTCGGACAGGCAGGGCGCATCTCCGGCGTGTCCCCCGCCGATATGGCGGCACTGATGATTTTCTTAGGAAAGAAGGAGTAATCTCCATGGGTAAACTGCGATTTTTACTGGCGCTGTGGATGGCTAAGCTATCTATTCCCGCGCTAAAGATCACCCGCCATAACGGCACGGACTTCCCCGGCGCGCTGGCACTGCGGATCTGCCCCGATTTTCTGCGCTATGTGGGCAAGCCCAAAACCATCGTGGCGGTGACGGGCACCAACGGAAAAACCACCGTCTCCAATATGCTCGCCGATATTTTGGAGGGCGAGGGCCACCGCGTTATGTCCAACCGCGCCGGCTCCAACATTACCTCCGGCGTTTCTACCGCCTTTATCCGCAACTGCGACCTCTTCGGTCGTGTAAAGAAGTGCGATATGGCGGTGTTGGAGGTGGACGAGCGGGCTTCCCTGCGGATCTTCCCCCCTATTAAGCCCCATTTCGTGGTCATTACCAACCTCTTCCGCGACTCCATCATGCGCAACGCCCACCCCTACTTCATCGCTGACATCCTCTCCCGCGCCATCCCCAAGGATGCTACCATGATCCTCAATGCCGACGATCTCATCTCTTCGGGCGTGGCAAAGGAGAACAAGCGGGTCTACTTTGGCATCGACCGCATGGACAGCGATGTGCAGGCGTGCATCAACCTCATTGACGATGTCCGCATCTGCCCCCAGTGCAGCGGCAAACTGGACTACACCTTCCGCCGCTATCACCATATTGGACAGGCGGTGTGCCGCGACTGCGGCTTCCGCTCCCCCGAGGTGCAGTATTTGGCACAGAATGTAGACTTCGCCGCCAAGACCATGACGATCCGCGAGGCAGGCGAAAGCTATCCCTATCCCCTTATTACCGACAGCATTTTCAACGTCTATAATATGGTCACCGTCACCGCCGTGCTGCGGCAGTTGGGCTTTGACCACGAGAAGATCGCCCGCGTCCTTGGCGCGTCCTCCGTTACCGCCTCCCGCCACAGCAGCGAGAAGGTGGGGGATGTGACGCTGGTGCGTCAGATGTCCAAGGAGAAAAACGCGCTGGCAGGCTCCCGCGCCTTCGACTATATCGCAGGGCGGGAAGGCCGCAAGGAATTGCTGCTGATGATGAACTGCCTTGGTGACGTCGCCCACTGGTCGGAGAACGCCTGCTGGCTCTTTGATGCTGACTTTGAGTTCCTCGCCCACGAGAGTATCGTGCAGATCGTCTGCACAGGTGCTCGCGCCTTGGACTATAAGCTGCGCCTTTTGATGGCAGGCGTGCCCGAGGAGAAAATCGTGGTGGAGCGGGACGAGTTCCGCGCCGCAGAGAAGCTGCACTTCACCTCGGGAGACGACATCTATCAGCTCTACGGCACAGACTCTATGGCCTTGAGCTATAAGGTCTATGACCACATGAAAAAACTGGCGCTGGCGCGCAGCAAGGAGGTGCAGGCATGAAGGTAGAGATCCTCTTTCCCGAGATCTGCAATCTCTGCGGCGATGGGATGAATATGCGTTACCTCGGTCAGTGCTGCCCCGAGCTGGAGTTTATCGAGACGGACATCAAGTCTCGTCCCCGCTTTTTAGACGAGGACATCACCCTCGTCTATTTGGGCAGCACAACCGAGAAAGGTCTTGCCATGATCGCCAAGGCCCTCACCCCTCTAAAAGACGCTATCGCCGCCAAAATTGATGGTGGTCAGCTCTTCCTCGCCACAGGCAACGCCGTGGATGTCCTCACGGAAGCCATCGAGAGCGACCAAGCCGACACCATCGAGGGGTTGGGTCTTTTGCAGGGCAAAGCACGGTATAAAATGATGCAGCGCCACAACAGCTTCTTCTTGGGCAGCTTTGAGGACATGGAGATCGTGGGCTTTAAGAGCCTGTTCGGTCACATCCATGAAAGCGGCGAGGCCGCCCCTCTCTTTACCTGTGCCCGCGGCGTAGGCCGCGACGGCACAGAAGGTACGGCTGACGGCTTCCGCCGCGGCGGACTCCTTGCCACCCATCTCATCGGCCCGCTGCTGGTGCTGAATCCCCCTCTTTGCAAGTGGCTGCTGCGGCAGATGGGCGCACCCGACAGCCTCGCCTTTGAAAAGGCGGCACTTGCTGCCTACGAACAGCGCTTGAAGGAATTTAAAGAACCCGACAGACCTTGGAAATACTAAATAAAATGCACCCGTTTATCACACAAAACGGGTGCATTTTCCAAACTCTACGCTCCGTAGACAAGAATCCAAGCCTTGGGGATGGACAATTTCCTCCCCTTTGCATCATACTGTGACCAAAGAGGAAAGGAGGTTCCGCCATGGACACCATGAAAACAGGCGCCTATCTCGCCACGCTCCGCAAAAACGCCAACATGACGCAGCAGGATGTGGCTGACCGCCTCGGCGTTTCCAATAAAACCATCAGCAAATGGGAGTCGGGCGGCGGCTTCCCCGACATTGTCATTCTCCCCGCCCTCGCCGAACTCTACGGTGTCAGCGCCGACGAACTGCTGGCAGGGGAATCCCTCCACCAAGCGCCCAACACTCCCTCGCAGGTGGAGCACTATCTCGCCCAGCGGGGCGCGCTGCGCTTCCGCATCGGCTATGCCGTGGCGGCCCTTTGCCTGCTGGCAGCCATGCTGTTCCGCTATAGTCCCGCTGCCGTGCAGGGCTTGCTGATCGCCGCCGCTGCCGCCGCCCTGTGGATCGGTTGGGGCGGCTGTCCCAAGGAGAAGCTGCGGCTGCGCCTCGCCATGCTGCTGCCTCTTGTGGCGGCAGGCATTTGGCTGTTGGCGGAGCTGGTGCTGGCTGTTCCCCTTTCCAATGCACTGACCTACGGACACCACTACGGCTACAATGTCCGCCATCTCCTCCAGCGTGTGCTGCCGTGGGATATTACGCTCCTTCTCCTTCCCGCCGTCTATGCGCTCCTTCGCGGCGGCGTGCGGCAATGGAGCGGCGAATCGCATCTCCTCTCCCGCCCCTACTTTTGGGTGCTGTTTGCAGGGTGGGCGTTATACTTTCTTGAGGAGATCGTCCGCGTCATTGTCGCATGGCGGGCACTGTTCGCCTACAGCACGTCCAAGATCTCCCAAATGTCCTCAAAGTACGATGCTCTGGTCGCCGAGACGTTTGGAAAATGGTATGCCTTTGAAAATATCCCATGGTATATTATGGGCGCTACCGCCGCGGCACTGCTGGTGGTTGCCATCGTGCAGTTCAATCGAAAAGTCAAAAAGTAAGCAAAAAAACAAGACCCGCGAGGGTCTTGTTTTTTTGCGTTTCAATATAGCCTTATTCTCAGGCAAGATCGGGGATCTTAGCCACGACGGCAGCGCAGCGGGGGCACAGATCTGCGAAGGCGGCGTTCTTGCCAACCTCCAGATGGTGCTTCCAGCAGCGGCCGCACTTCTCGCCCTTGGCCTCGCTGACCAGCACGCGGACACCTGCAACAGCGGTATCAGCGCCCTGAGCATAGACCTCGGCATCGGTGGTGAACTCCACATCGGACACGATGAACAGGTCGGCCCACTGACCGTCGAAGGTCTTCTTCAGCATCTCAAGGTTGCCGCCCTGATCTGCCAGCGTGACGTGAGCTTCCAGTGCCTTACCGATCTTCTTGTCGGCGCGGGCCTTCTCCAGTGCGGCGTTGACGCCGTCACGGAGCTGGCGCAGGGTGGCCCACTGAACCATCTCAGCCTCGTCGAGGGCATACGCGGCATAGGGCTGCACCATCTGATTGAACACCACGTTGCGGGCATCATCCTCAGCGCGGTGAGGCATGCTCAGCCAGATCTCATCGCAGGTAAAGACGAGGATGGGAGCAAAGGCGCGGGTCATAGCATCGAGGATCAGGTACAGGGCCGTACGGGCGCTGCGGCGGCCAAGGCCGTCAGCCTCGTCGCAGTACAGGCGATCCTTGATGATGTCGAAGTAGAAGGAGCTGAGATCCACCACGCAGAAGTCGTTGACCAAGTGGGAGATCACATGGAACTCATACTCGTCATAGGCGGCATAAACCTTCTCCAGCAGGCCGTTGAGACGGGTAACTGCCCAGCGATCCAGAGGCAGCATATCCTCGGGAGCAACCAGATCGTTGGCATCGAAGTCCACAAGGTTATCGAGGCAGAACTTGGCGGTGTTGCGGAACTTCAGATAGTTCTGGCTCAGCTGCTTGAAGATATCATCGGAGCAGCGGACATCCACATGATAGTCGGCGCTGCCGGCCCACAGGCGCAGCATGTCGGCACCGTACTTCTGAATGATCTCGTTGGGATCCATGCCGTTGCCGAGGGACTTGTGCATGGCGCGACCCTCGCCGTCCACGGTCCAGCCGTGGGTCAGGCACTCTTTGAAGGGAGCGCCGCGGCCCAGCGCGCCAACAGCCACCAACAGGGAGGACTGGAACCAACCACGATACTGGTCAGCACCCTCGATGTACATGGTGGAGGGCCAGAACTTCTGATCGCGCTCCATGGAGCAGAAGTGGGTAGAGCCGGAGTCGAACCAGCAATCCAGCGTGTCGGTCTCCTTCTCGAAGTGCTTGCCGCCGCAGTGGGGGCAGACGAAATCAGCGGGCATCAGACCGGCAGCCTCGCGCTCGAACCAAGCGTTGGAGCCGTCCTTTTCAAAGGCGTCCGCCACAGTGGCGATGGTCTCGTCGGTGCAGACGGGCTTGCCGCAATCCTTGCAGTAGAACACGGGGATGGGCAGACCCCAGCGGCGCTGACGGGAGATGCACCAGTCGTTGCGCTCGCGGACCATGGCCTTGATGCGGTCAAGACCCCAAGTGGGCAGCCAGCGGACATCCTCGCAGGCGGCGGTTGCCTCGTCCTTGAAGGAATCCACGGAGCAGAACCACTGGGGAGTGGCACGGAAGATAATGGGGTTCTTGCAGCGCCAGCAGTGGGGATAGCTATGGACGATCTCCTCGCTGGCGAACAGAACGCCGCTCTGCTTCATGTCCTCAAGAATGACGGGGTTGGACTCCTCAGTCTTGAGACCGGCGTACTTGCCGGCATACTCGGTGTGGCGGCCCTGATCGTCAACGGGCACCACCATGTCCATACCGTATTTAAGGCACGTGAGATAGTCGTCAGCACCGAAGCCGGGTGCGGTGTGGACGCAGCCGGTACCGCTGTCCATGGTGACGTAGTCAGCCAGCAGCAGGCGGGAGGTCTTGTCGAGGAAGGGATGGGAGGCCAGCATATTCTCATAGAACATACCGTTGTGAGTCTCCACGATTTCGTAGGAATCGAAGCCGCCCACCTTCATGACCTTCTCCACCAGTGCCTCAGCCATGATGTACATCTCGCCGTTGTCGGCCTTCACCACAGCGTAGCTCTCATCGGGATGGAGGGCGATGGCAAGGTTGCCGGGCAGGGTCCAGATAGTGGTGGTCCAAATGACGAAGCTCAGCTTGGATTTATCCAAATGGGCGAACTTGCCCAGATCGTCGTTCATGGGGAACTTGACGTACACGGTGGTGCAGGGATCGTCCTTATACTCGATCTCCGCCTCAGCCAAAGCGGTCTCGTCGTGAGCGCACCAATACACGGGCTTGAGGCCCTTGTAGATGTAGCCCTTCTTGTACATCTGACCGAAGACCTTCACTTCCTCGGCCTCAAAGGTCTTATCCATAGTGCAATAGGGATGCTCCCAATCGCCCACAACACCCATGCGCTGGAAAGCCTCACTCTGGAGACGGACATACTTCTTTGCGTAGTCCTCGCAGGCGCTGCGGAAGTCAGCCACGCTCATCTCCTTGTGGTTGAGCTTCTGCTCCTTGATGATGGCAGACTCGATGGGCATACCGTGGTTATCCCAGCCGGGAACGTAGGGGGTATAGTAGCCGCGCATGGCATAGCTGCGGGTAATGAAGTCCTTAATGGCCTTGTTCAGGGCGTGACCCATATGGATGTTGCCGTTAGAGAAGGGAGGGCCGTCATGCAGGTTGAACAGGGGCTTGCCCTCGTTCTTCTTCAGCATCTCGTTATACACATCCAGCTCCTGCCACTGCTTGAGCATATCGGGCTCACGGACAGGGAGACCGGCGCGCATAGGGAAGCCGCTCTTAGTCATGTTCAGTGTCTTCTTGTACTCCATTGTGTTTCTCCTTATATCATAATGAGTTATCAAAATTAAAAAACGCCTTTGTCTCTTTTTTCAAGAGACAAAGGCGCATAATAACCTCTGCGGTACCACTCTCGTTGCCGCGCAAACGCGCAGCCACTCATTCCCACCATCCGTGGGTGCGGGATGATAACGGCCCGCCGCCGTCCGTACCTACTTGCCTTGGTTTCAGCCGGATGCTCCGGGGTGATGCTCACATGCCGCCCGCCACCGTTTTACACCAACCAACGGCTCTCTTTGGGTCGAGGCAGGACACTGAGACTGTCCCCTTCATCGCTTTTTGCATATACAATCGGTATGATACCCCGTTTTTTATCGTTTGTCAACAGGGAAAATGCCGCAAAAGAGGGTGTTTTTCCTTAGAATACACCCAAGAGGGACAAAATGCCGCCTGCGCCGATGACCGTATAGAGGACGCCGAAGATGGTCAGCAGCAGCGTGATCATGGCATAGCCCGAGCCGCTCTTTTTCTTATGATAGTGCTTGCGGACATAGAAGAGGGTCAAGCAGGCGATACCCAAGATCAAAGAGCTGATGTTGGTGAGCCACAAACTGTCGGGGAAGGCGGCCATACGCAGAATCAGCGTCACGATCACCGCGCCGAACAGTACACCCAAGGCGATCTTGGCACCCAGCGGCAGCTGCACCTTCTCGCGGTTGGCGGCCTTCTGAGAAATTTTATTGGCAACATACGCGCCTGTGCCGGTGGCGTTATAGCCGCCGTAGTTGCTGTTCTTTTTCTTGGAATGGTTGTTCTTATTGGGGTTACCCTTGGCCTTGCGAATCTGCTCTTCCTGATTGGCGTATTGATTCGTCATGCCGTAAATCTTATTCTTAGCCATTGCTCGGTTTCTCCTCAAATTCAAATTTTCCGCATTGCCAGCCACAGCATGGCGTTCACGCTCTGCTCGCGGATCTTCTCCCGATCGCCGGAGAGCTGCAATTTTTCACTGACGGTCTCCTGCTCGGAGGAAAAGGCGATGAACACCGTGCCCACCACGTTGCCCATCTCGTCACTGCTGGGGCCTGCCACGCCGGTGACGGACACCGCCACATCGGCGCCGGTGGCTTTACGCACACCCTCCGCCATCTCACGGGCCGTCTCTCCCGAGACTGCGCCGAACTGGGCAAGGGTCTCCTCCTTCACGCCCAAAAGGCGCATTTTCACATCGTTGGTATAGCTCACCACGCCGCCGCAGAACACCTGTGATGCCCCTGCCACATCTGTCAGACGCTTGGCGCAGAGGCCGCCTGTGCAGCTCTCGGCAGTGGCCAGCAGTAAGCCCCGCTCACGGAGCTTTTCAATGACTCTTTTTTCCATACTTCACCTTACAGGGGCTTGATCTTCACCATCTCGCGGCGGGCAAGCGCCTGCGCGCACAAGCCCTCCACATCCAGCACCGACTCGATGGCGCGGACTTCCTCCACCTCGGGGCGGGTCTTGGGATGCCGGGGGGTAAAGACGGTGCAGCAATCCTCATAGGGCAGGATGGAGGTATCGAAAGTGCCCACATAGCGGGAGAGACGGACGATCTCCTCCTTGTCCATGCCGATCAGGGGGCGCAGCACAGGCATGGTGATGGCATCATCGCTGACGGCCAGCGCCTGCAGCGTCTGGCTTGCCACCTGACCAAGGCTCTCGCCGGTGACAACGGCGCGGCAGGCCAGTTCACGGGCCAGCTTATCGGCAATACGCATCATGAAGCGGCGCATGATGAGGGTGAAATACTCCTCATCGCAGTCGCGGCGAATGGCCTCCTGAATCTCGGTAAAGGGCACAATATGGACGGTGAGGCGACCGCACCAAGAGGTCAGCTCACGAGCCAGCTGCAAAACCTTTTCCCGCGCCATCTCGGAGGTGTAGGGAGGAGAGGCAAAATGGAGCATCTCCAGCTGCACACCCCGCTTGGCGATCATGAAGGAGCTGACGGGGGAGTCGATGCCGCCGGAGAGGAGGCTCACGGCGTGACCGCCCATGCCGATGGGCAGACCGCCGGCAGCGGGCTCAGCGGGGGCGTGGACATAGGCAGCATCCTCACGCACCTCCACATACACCGTCAATTCGGGGTTGTGGACATCCACCTTCACATGGGGGAAAGCCTCGTGGAGATAGCCGCCCACCCACTGGCTCAGCTGAATAGAGCCCATGGGGAAGGATTTGTCGGCGCGCTTGGACTCCACCTTAAAGGACTTGGCAGCGCCCATGGCATCGCCTAAATACTGCTTCGCCGTCTCCAAAATGGCCTCTTTCGTCTTTTCGCAGGGGACAGCGCGGGCAGTGGCGATAATGCCGAAGACCTGCTTACAGGCGGCATAGGCGCTCTCGAAATCGTAGTCGTCCCCTACAGGCTCAACATAGATGGTGGACTGGCGGGAATAGATCTTGAACTTACCGAACTTCGCCGTACGGCGGCGGAGGTTGGACATGAGCTTCATCTCAAAGCTGCGGCGGTTGAGGCCCTTGAGAACCACTTCGCCCAGTTTGCAAAGGATAATTTCGTGCATTTCTCTCTCCTACTATTTCAGCAGCGCATTGCTGCGGTATTGGATGGCTTCTGCCAAATGATGGGCGGCGATGTTCTCGCTGCCGGCAAGGTCTGCGATGGTACGGGCCATGCGCAAAATACGGTCATGGCTGCGGCCTGTGAGTCCGAGGCGGTCAAAAGCGTCCTTCATCAGCTTCTCGCCCATGGCATCCAGCTGGCAGAATTGGGCGATCATGGCAGGACGCATATAGGCGTTGCAGGACACGCCAGTGCCTTCAAAGCGCTTTTTCTGCACCTCACGAGCGGCGTTGATGCGCTCACGGATGGCGGCAGAGGCTTCGGGCTGCTCCTTGCGGCGCATGGCCTCATATTCCACCGAGGGTACCTCAACGTGCATATCGATACGATCCAGCAGCGGGCCGGAAATACGACGCATATAGCTGTCCACCTGCTGGGGAGAGCAGGTACAGCGCCCCGAGGGATGTCCGTACCAGCCGCAGCGACAGGGGTTCATAGCACACACCAGCATAAAGCGGCTGGGCAGCGTGAGGGACCCCGTAGCGCGGGTGATGGTCACCACGCCGTCCTCCAAGGGCTGACGCAGTGTTTCCAATGCCGATTTATCAAACTCCGGCAGCTCGTCCAAGAACAAAATGCCATTGTGGGCGAGGGAGATCTCTCCGGGACGGGGCACACTGCCGCCACCGCTTAAGGAAACGGGGGAGGCGGTGTGGTGAGGGCTGCGGAAGGGGCGGCGATCCACCAGCGGATGCTTAGGATCGGTCATACCTGCCACCGAGTAGACCTCCGTGGTCTCCAACGACTCACTGCGGGTCATGTCCGGCAAAATAGAGGGCAGGCGGCGGGCCAACATGGACTTGCCGCTGCCGGGCGCACCGATCAGCAGCACATTGTGTCCGCCTGCGGCGGCGATCTCCAGCGCACGCTTGACATTCTCCTGTCCCATAACATCAGAAAAATCAGAAAGGACTCGATCCTCTGCCGATGGCTCCCACTTGGGGGTGGGCTGCAGAGGCTGCTGCCCACGCAGGTGTGCCACCAGCGATTTGACATCTGGCACGCCGTAGACGGTGAGTCCATCGGCTAAGGTGGCCTCGGCAGCGTTGGCGGCGGGGACATACAGCTCACGGATGCCGTTTCGGGCAGCAAACATGGCCATAGGCAGCACGCCCACCACAGGGCGCAGCTCACCGGTGAGGCTCAGCTCACCTAAAAAGGCTGCATTTTCCGGCAGACGGCGCAGCTGCTCCGCCGCCGTCAGCAGCCCCAAAAAGATAGGCAGGTCGTACACCGTGCCCTCCTTGCGGACACGGGCAGGGGCAAGGTTCACGGTGATATGACTGACAGGGAACTGGGCCCCGCAGTTTTTGATGGCAGCGCGGACACGCTCGCGGGACTCCTTCACCGCTGCGTCGGGCAAACCCACCACATCAAAGGCAGGTAATCCGCCGGAGATCATGCACTCCACCGATACCTCATAGCCGATAATACCGTTTAAACCCAAGGAACGAACGGTGGTCACCATCGCCCTCACCTCTTTTCTATAAATCTTATTGATTATATCATAAACCTCCACTTTAGGGTAGTGGTTTTTGAAAATTTCTTCACCGCTTATTATCATAAGGAAAATTCGGAACAGAGCGCAGAAATATTTTCACCGCAAGAAATTTCCGAGAAATCGGCGTTTACAGCGCGGAAAGTTTGTGCTATGATTACCGTGAATAGGTTCGCCCTTGGAAATTTATACAAAGAGGGCGAGGAATAAAAGGAGGTTTCCCCATGGCACGTATCATGAAATCCATGGATGGTAACAACGCCGCTGCACACGTAAGCTACGCGTTCTCTGAGGTTGCTGCCATCTACCCCATCACGCCGTCCTCCCCCATGGCCGACTTCGTTGACCAGTGGAGCGCCAATGGTCTGAAGAACATCTTTGGCACTCAGGTGAAGGTCGTTGAGATGCAGTCCGAGGCCGGCGCAGCCGGTGCGGTTCACGGTTCTCTGGGCGCTGGCGCTCTGACCACCACCTACACCGCTTCTCAGGGTCTGCTGCTGATGATCCCCAACATGTATAAGATCGCAGCCGAGCAGCTGCCCTGCGTGTTCCACGTGTCCGCCCGTACCGTGTCCACCCACGCTCTGAACATCTTCGGCGATCACTCCGACGTTATGGCCTGCCGCCAGACCGGTTTCGCCATGCTGTGCGAGGGCAACGTGCAGGAGGTCATGGATCTGTCCCCCGTGGCACATCTGGCCGCTCTCGAGGGCAAGGTTCCCTTCATTAACTTCTTCGACGGTTTCCGCACCAGCCATGAGATCCAGAAGATCGCCGTTTGGGACTTCGAGGATCTGAAGGATATGTGCGATATGGACGCTGTTGCCGCTTTCCGCGCCCATGCTCTCAACCCCGAGCATCCTCATATGCGCGGCTCCCACGAGAACGGCGACATCTTCTTCCAGCACCGCGAGGCCTGCAACAGCTACTATGACGCTCTGCCCGCCGTGGTGGAGAAGTGCATGGCTAAGGTCAACGCCAAGCTGGGCACCAACTATCAGCTGTTCAACTACTACGGCGCACCCGATGCCGACCGCGTGATCGTGGCTATGGGCTCTATCTGCGACGTGGCAGAGGAAGTCATCGACTATCTGAACGCTCACGGTGAGAAGGTCGGCCTCGTGAAGGTTCGCCTGTATCGTCCCTGGGCTCCCGAGAAGCTGCTGGCAGCCATTCCCGCTACCGCTAAGAAGATCGCTGTTCTGGATCGCACCAAGGAGCCCGGCTCCCAGGGTGAGCCCCTGTATCAGGACGTGGTCACCTCTCTTGCCAATGCCGGCAAGACCGACGTTGCCGTTATCGGCGGCCGTTACGGTCTCGGCAGCAAGGATACGCCTCCTGCCTCCGTGTTCGCTGTCTACGAAGAGCTGAAGAAGGCTGAGATGAAGCGTCAGTTCACCATCGGTATCGTGGACGATGTCACCAACCTGTCCCTGCCCGAGGATGCCAACTGCCCCAACACCGCAGCTCCCGGCACCATCGAGTGCAAGTTCTGGGGTCTGGGCGGCGACGGTACTGTCGGTGCCAACAAGAACTCCATCAAGATCATCGGCGACCATACCGATAAGTTCATTCAGGCATACTTCCAGTATGACTCCAAGAAGACCGGCGGCGTGACCATCAGCCACCTGCGCTTCGGTGATTCCCCCATCCGTTCCCCCTACTATGTCAACAAGGCTGACTTCGTGGCCTGCCACAATCCCAGCTACGTGACCAAGGGCTTCAAGATGGTGCAGGATGTCAAGCCCGGCGGCGTGTATATGATCAACTGCCAGTGGGACTTCGATGAGCTGAACGAGCACATGGACGCTGCCTCCAAGCAGTATATCGCCAAGAACAACATCCAGCTCTATACCATCAACGCCATTGATCTGGCTATCGAGATCGGTATGGGCAAGCGCAACAACACCATCCTCCAGTCCGCTTTCTTCACCCTGGCCAAGGTCATGCCTCAGGAGGAGGCCATCGGCTACATGAAGGATGCCGCCAAGAAGTCCTACCTGAAGAAGGGTCAGGACATCGTGGATATGAACTACAAGGCCATCGATCTGGGTGCTTCCGCCTTCAAGAAGATCGACGTTCCCGCCGACTGGGCCAACGCTGTGGACAACAAGGCCGCCGCTGAGAAGACCGGTAAGGCCGATCTGGTCAAGATGGTCTCCAACATCCTCGATCCCGTGGGCAAGATGGACGGCGACAGCCTGCCCGTCAGCGTGTTCATGGGTCATGCCGACGGTCAGTTCGAGCTGGGCGCCTCCGCTTACGAGAAGCGCGGCGTTGCCGTGTCCGTCCCCACTTGGGACGCCACCAAGTGCATCCAGTGCAACCAGTGCTCCTATGTCTGCCCCCACGCTACCATCCGTCCCTTCGCTATGACCGAGGCTGAGGCTGCTGCTGCACCCGCCGAGGCTAAGATCGTGGACGTGAAGGCCGGCAAGGGCAAGGGCGTTTACAAGTTCACCATCGCTGTGTCTCCTCTGGACTGCATGGGCTGCGCCGTCTGCGTGGGTGCCTGCCCCGTTGATGCTCTGACCATGGTGGCACAGGCCGACGAGCTGCCCCAGCAGAAGGTCTTTGACTACTGCGTGGCAGAGGTTGCCGAGAAGAAGGACATGCAGGACAACACCGTCAAGGGCAGCCAGTTCCGCAAGCCCATGCTGGAGTTCTCCGGCTCCTGCGCCGGCTGCGCCGAGACCAGCTATGCCCGTCTCGTCACCCAGCTGTTCGGTGATCGTATGTATATCTCCAACGCTACGGGTTGCTCCTCCATCTGGGGCGGTCCCGCCGCTACCTCTCCCTACTGCACCAACGCCGAGGGCCGCGGTCCTGCATGGTGCAACAGCCTCTTCGAGGACAACGCTGAGCACGGTCTCGGTATGTACGTCGGTCAGGACAAGATCCGCGACGACCTCATCGCCCTGCTGAACGAGTGGGTCAAGGACGACCGCGCTCCCAAGGCTGAGATCGAGGCATTCATGGCTACCAAGGACAGCAGCACCGCCAACGCCGAGCCCGCTAAGGCTCTGGTGGCCGCCGCTGAGAAGTCCGCTGCCAACGGCTGCCCCTTCGCCGTGGAGCTGCTGACCAAGAAGGAGTACCTCGCCAAGAAGTCCATGTGGATCTTCGGCGGTGACGGTTGGGCTTACGACATCGGTTACGGCGGCCTCGATCACGTGCTGGCCTCCAAGCAGGATGTGAACGTGTTCGTGTTCGACACCGAGGTGTACTCCAACACCGGCGGTCAGGCCTCCAAGGCTTCCAACATCGGTCAGGTGGCACAGTTCGCCGCTGCCGGTAAGGAAGTGAAGAAGAAGAGCCTCGCCGAGATCGCCATGCAGTACGGCTACGTGTACGTGGCACAGGTGGCTATGGGCGCCAACCCCGCTCAGACCATCAAGGCCATCACCGAGGCTGAGGCCTATCCCGGCCCCTCCCTGATCATCGGCTACTCTCCCTGCGAGATGCACTCCATCAAGGGCGGCATGATGAACTGCCAGAAGGAGATGAAGAAGGCTGTGGAGTGCGGTTATTGGAACCTGTTCCGCTATAACCCCACTGCCGATCAGAAGTTCACCCTCGACTCCAAGGCCCCCGTTGGCGGCTATCAGGAGTTCCTGCTGAACGAGGCACGCTACAGCCGCCTCACCCGCGAGTTCCCCGAGCGCGCAGGCGAGCTGTTCGAGCGCAACGAGGCCGAGGCCAAGGAGCGTTACGAGCACCTGCTGAAG